>CAZTYH010000009.1:11691-40857 GCA_964617565.1 uncultured Verrucomicrobiota bacterium | reverse complement strand
GGGAAAGGGAAGCTGAGAATGCCGTCTCTTTACGAATCCCCAGGATGCGGCGTATCTTTTTGCCTTTGTTGTGTTCAAGCACGGAGTCACTTTTTTGCGTTATGCAGTTGCTCGAGCTGTCCTGATTCTCCTCGCATGCGCGCTGCGTTCGGAGGGCCGTAGCGGCGAGCCGCCCCGAAGTTTCACGGCGGGCCTGGTGTCGCTTTCAGAACTTCAGATGTGGGCGGTCCCCGCCGTGGATGTTCGCAAGGCCTTGGCGGACGCGACGAAAGGTTCCTCGCCGTTGCCCGTGAAATACGCGGAGCCTTTCGACACCGATATCGAGATTCTCTCCATGGGCACGTGGGAAACCCTTCCGAACGGAGACCAGATATGGAGACTGCTGGTTCAATGTGAGGGCGCCACGGATTTGAATTTCGGCTTTTCGGAATACGAAATGCCGGAAGGCGCGGCGCTTCATATCGTTGAGCCGGGCGGCTCATTTTACCAGGGGCCATACACCGCAAAAGACAACAAGCCGCACCGCCAGTTGTGGACGCCGGTGGTGCCGGGCGACACCGCGTTGCTCGAGCTTTATCTGCCCTCCGGAATAGATCGCTGGCCGAGATTGACCCTCGCGCGCGTAGGGCGCGGATTCAGGGACCTCTTCAAGTTGAACAAAGCCGGCGACAAGCAGGGAAGCTGCAATGTTGACGTAATATGTTCCGACGGAGATGACTGGAGAGATCAGATCCGTAGCGCGGCGGTTTATTCGACTGGCGGATCGTTGTTTTGCAGCGGAACGATGATCATGAACGAGCGGGAAGATTTCCGGAATTATTTCCTTACGGCCAATCACTGCAGCGTGTCCGCAGGAGACGCGCCATCGCTCGTGGTCTATTGGAATTTTGAATCGCCGGTCTGTGGCGCCTTGAGCGGTGGCTCGCTGGCGGATAATCAGTCCGGCGCGATCTTTCGCGCCGCGAAAAGCGATTCCGATTTCTGCCTGCTGGAGTTGGAGGATGATCCGAATCCATCCTTTAATGTTTATTACTCCGGATGGGACCGTTCGGGCGGCGCGCCGACGGGCGCTGTCGCCATTCATCATCCGAATTGCGATGAGAAGGCGATCAGTTTCTGCACCAATGTGCTGATCGCGGAAGCGTATTATGGCGGCGCCGGTTCGGCGACACACTGGAAGGTCCCGCGATGGATCAAGGGAACAACGGAACCGGGGTCTTCAGGCTCAGGGCTATGGGATGCGAATACCAAGCTCCTGGTGGGACAATTGCATGGGGGCGATGCGTCCTGCAGTGCGACAACATCGCCGGATTGGTACGGCAGACTCTTCTGGAGTTGGGATATTGGGACCACAAGCGCCGACCGGCTTCGCGATTGGCTGGATCCCGACAATACCTCCACTACGCGCGTTTACGGTGCCGATCCCGGAGCAAAATTGGGCAAGGTGGGTATTATTTTTCCGCAGGGCGGAGAACAGGTTACGACGGGTCTTCTGGTCAGCGTGTTGTGGAACTCCAACAGTGCGCCTGCCGCGACGCGCGGGGAAGTCGAGTTCACAGCGCAGGCAAGCGGAGATCGTCCGCCCTATTTTTTTGACAATGTCGAGTCGGGCATCGGCGATTGGAAGGTGGGTTTTCTCGGGGGCGGTCGCAACTGGGCCATTTCGACGACGCAGAGCAGCAGTCCGACCCATAGCTGGTTTGGAACAAATCAATCGCTGGTGAGTGAGATGTATCTCGTGCGGACGGGGCAGCTTGTGCAGGCGAACACGATTTTCGCGTTCCGGCACCGGGTCAATCTGGAAGCGGGTTATGATGGCGGTGTTGTTGAGATCAGCACAAACGGCGCCGTCGGGCCGTGGGCTGATCTTGGATCCGCCATGATCGAGGGCGGATATACTTATCAGATCAGCACCAGTTACAGTAGCCCGATCGGCGGCCGCTGGGCTTTTTCAGGAAACAACGGTTCCTTTCAACTCACGCGCATTAGTCTGAGCGCCTACGCGGGCAAGATCGTGGCGTTGCGGTTCAAGTTGGCGACGGACAGCAGTGCGGCGGCGATCGGTTGGTGGGTGGACGACATATCCCTGTCCCAGGGGCAAACCTGGGAACCGGTTGGCGTGGGGGCGGGGCCGTCTTCCTGGGTTGATTGGGTAATGCCGGTCACCCCGGGAACGGATTATTGTGTGCGTGTCCGCCAGATGGCGAAGGGATTCAGGACCGCGGATTGGCAAACGGGCGGAGTGTTCAGCGTGGTGGCGGGAGGGATTTCCACCGATGCGGATGGGGATGGCATTCCGGATGACTGGGAGGCGCGCCATAGCGGAACGGCCACGCGCCTGATGCCCGATGAAGACGATGACGACGACAGTTTCACAAACCTGGAAGAGTTTCTTGCGGATACCAACCCGGAGAATCCTGTTTCCTATCCAAAACTAAGCTCGGTCTTTTCCGGCCCGGGGCTGTCGGTTGGCGTCGCATCCACGAACACGCGCCGCTACCAGTTGTTGTTTACCACCAACCTGGTGACTCCGAATTGGTTGCCGTTGGGGACGCCCGTGGATGGGCAGCCCGGTTCCATCACGATCCTGGAAGACGCGAGCCCGGTTGATCCCTCGCGCTTTTATATCATTGATGTCTTTCCGCCGTAGCCGCGCCTGGTGCCCGCTCTTAAAGCATCTTCACAAAAGCTTCTTCATCGAGAATTGCGACCCCGAGTTTTTGAGCCTTGGCCAGTTTCGAGCCGGCATCTTTGCCGACAACAAGATAATCCGTCTTTTTGCTGACGCTATCCGTAACTTTTCCGCCGCGTTTCCGGATTTCATCCTGTGCCTGCTCCCGGCTGAATTGCGCCAATGTGCCGGTAATCACGATCGTCTTACCGGCAAATGGGCCTTCTTGCGCTGCAACGGCAATCTCGGGTGCTGTGGGCTGGACGCCGGCATCTGCGAGCCTCTTCAACAACGCATGGTTTTTCGGGTTTCTGAAGAAATCGAAAATGCTTTGCGCCATGACGGGGCCGATATCTTCCACCTTCTGGAGCGTCTCGAGGTCGGCTGTGGCAAGCGCGTCGAGTGAGCGGAAATGATCGGCCAGCTTTCGCGCGGCACCTTCTCCGACATGAAGAATGCCCAACCCGTGAACCAAACGCCAGAGATCCCTTTGCTTGCTTTCCTCGATGGCCGTTACCGCGTTGGACGCCGACTTCACCGCCATTCGCTCCAAGCCGGAGAGTTGCTCGATGCTGAGTCGGTATAAATCCGCCACATCCTTCACCAATTCGCGGTCCACGAGTTGGCTGATCAACACTTCGCCGAGATTCTCGATGTCCATCGCGCGGCGGCTGACGAAGTGCTGGATGGTTCGCTTGAGCTGTGCCGGACACGACATGTTTTCGCACCGCCACGCAACGAATTCGGGATCGCGATGAATCGGGCCGCCGCACACAGGGCACTTGTTCTGAATGTGCTTCACAAAATCGAACGGCTTTGTGCTCGCCGGTCGCTTTTCGATGACGACGCGGACGACCGCGGGAATGACCTCGCCTGCTTTCTCGACGATGACGGAATCGCCGATGCGGATATCCTTGCGGCGTATTTCTTCTTCATTGTGAAGCGTCGCGCGCGCGATCGTCGAGCCTGCAAGGAACACGGGCTCCAATTCCGCGACGGGGGTCAGTGTGCCGGTGCGTCCTACTTGCACGGTGATGGCGGTCAGTTTCGTTTCCGCCTGTTCATGCGCGTACTTGAAAGCAATGGCGAAGCGTGGCGCCTTGGCGGTGGTTCCGAGCCGCTTCCACTGGTCGAGATTGTTCACCTTGATGACCGCGCCATCAATCTCATACGGCAGCGACGCTTCGAGTTTCTCCAGTTCCTGGGCACGGGCGATGACTTCATCCATGTCGCGGCATCGCCACCAATAACGGGGAGTGGGAAGACCCAGTGCCTTCAAGTGTTCCAGCACCTCGGCGTGTTCTTTGAACGCCAGACCCCGGATTTCGCCCACGGCGTAGAACACGGCGGCGAGCGGGCGGCGGGCGACCACGCGGGAATCCAATTGCTTCAATGATCCGGCGGTCCCGTTTCGCGGATTGGCGAAAGGCTCTTCGCCCTCGGCTTCGCGCTGGGCGTTCAGCTTTCGGAAGGCTTCGACGGGCAGGTATGCTTCGCCCCGAACCTCCAGGGTCTCCGGCGCGTTCCTGAGTGAAAGCGGGATGCTGCGGACGGTCTTGATATTGGCCGTGATGTTGTCGCCGGTTGTTCCATCTCCCCGCGTGGCGCCGACGGCCAACGCGCCTTCTTCATAACGCACACTGATGGAGACGCCGTCTACTTTCGGTTCGAGCACATACTCAACGTCCTCGCCGGGCAGCAGCTTGCGGACGCGGGCATCGAACTCCCGCAGTTCGTCGAAGGTGTAGGTGTTGTCCAGCGACATCATGGGCACCGCGTGACGGACCGGCGCGAACTCCTTCAATGGCTCTCCGCCGACTCGTTGAGTGGGGGAGTCGGGAGTGATGAGGTCGGGGAACTGTTGTTCGATATCCTGCAGCTCCCGGTAAAGCCGGTCGTATTCTCGATCGGAGATTTCGGGCGCGGCATCCACGTAGTAAAGCCGGTTGTGCCGGTTGATCTCCTTGCGGAGTTGCTCGATTTTCTTCTGGGCATCGGCCTGGTTCATGGGGAGCGATTCCCTTTTCGTTTTTCCGATCCGGCGAAACAAGTCAAAAAGACGACGGCCGCGCCGATCGTGTCCGTGATCCAGTCGGCCCATTCGGTGGTGCGCATGGGGACGAACCATTGATGGAATTCATCAAGCGCGCCATAGAGTGACGCAAAAAGAAAAGCGATCCAGCGCGCACGCGAGGAGGGTACGCCGCGATCCTGGGTCAACCCCCGGTAAATGAGCATGGAAAGAATGGCGAAGATCAAGAAGTGCGCCACTTTGTCGTCGTAGGGGAACCCGGGCGGTTTCGGGGGAGAGGATAGCGAGCTTACCACGAAAATGGCGATGGCCCACCCGGCGGGCGGGAGCCAGTAAAACAGTTTTCGGTAAATAGGCTTGAGCATGACGGCAGAGTATCCGCTGTTCGTGGCCGCCTCAAGCCTTGGCGTTTCCAGGCATTGGAAAAAATCAGCCCTCTTTTTCCAGGCATTGGAAAATAAGGATCGCTCATATATTGCATTTCGCGTCGTGGGCGCGACTGAAAATGAAAAGGAGGGGTCGGGATTTGATCGCGCCGGCCCCGTTTTTTGCTTTGATGCAACCACGGGCATCCGCTAACCTCCCCCGCGCGATTGATTTAAGCGAGGAGCGCTTTTTATGAGGATATTGTCGGGCATACAGCCCTCGGGAAAACTGCACCTGGGCAACTATTTCGGGATGATGAGGCCCATCCTGGACCTTCAGAAGGAGGGGCAGGTATTCCTTTTTATTGCGGATTATCATGCTTTGACCTCCGTGACCGATCCGGCGGCGCTCCGGCAGGGTTCGCTGGATGTGGCGCTGGATTTCCTGGCTTTCGGTCTGGATACGGAACGGACCGTTTTTTACCGGCAGAGCGATATCCACGAAGTGACGGAGCTGACGTGGCTGCTGTCGGTGGTGACGCCGATGGGCCTTCTGGAGCGGTGTCATTCTTATAAGGATAAGGTGGCCAAGGGAATTCCCGCCACGCACGGCCTGTTTTCGTATCCCGTCCTGATGGCTGCGGACATCATCATCATGCAGTCGCAGGTCGTTCCGGTGGGCCGCGACCAGAAGCAGCACGTGGAGGTCACCCGGGATATCGCGATCAAGTTCAACAATCTGTATGGCGAGGTTTTCACGATTCCGGAGTCGTCCATTCGCGAGGAGGTGGCGGTGGTGCCGGGCGTGGACGGGCAGAAGATGTCGAAATCCTACAATAACACGGTGGAGATATTCGGCGATCTGAAGGAAGCGCGCCAGCGGATCATGAAGATTGTGACCGACAGCAAAACGGTGGAGGAGCCCAAAGATCCCGCCACGTGCAACGTATACGCCTTGTACCGGCTGTTCGCGACGTCCGAAGAACGGGCGGAGATGGAGGCGCGATATCGCAATGGCGGGCTCGGATATGGTGAGGTGAAGAAGGCGCTCTACGAAAAGTTTGCCGCGCATTTCGAGCCCTACAGGAAGCGACGCGAGGAATTGGAGAAAGACCCCGGCTACGTCGAGTCGGTGCTCAAACAAGGTGCCGAGCGGGCCCGCGAGGAAGCGGTGCGCACCCTGAAGAATGCGCGAAAGGCCGTGGGATTGGAGTGAGGCGGAGCCGAACACAGAACACAGAACACAGAACATCGAACGTTGAACGCTGAATACGGAATCCGTTTTGCATTAACCAAGTGGTATTTTTGTCCATGACCTCACAAGAAGAATACAAAGTTCAGTTGGAAGTGTTCGAGGGCCCGCTCGATCTGTTGTTGTACCTGATCAAGAAGGACGAGCTCGACATTTACGATATCCCGATCGAGCGGATCACGAACCAGTACATGCAGTACATAGACCTGATGCGCATGCTGGACCTGAACATCGCGGGTGAGTTTCTCGTGATGGCCGCGACGCTGATGATGATCAAGAGCCGGATGCTCCTGCCGCCCGAGGAACGGACGGAGATGGAAGAGGAAGAGGAGGAGGATCCGCGGTGGGATCTCATCCGCCAGCTGGTCGAATACAAGAAGTTCAAGGACGCCGCGTTGCACCTCGAGGGACTTGAAGAGCGCCAGCAGGATGTCTTCATGCGCGGCAGCGATACGGCGAAGCTGGGCCCCGAAAGCGATGTTTCGCTGCATGACGTGAGCATTTTCGATCTCATCACCGCTTTCAGCGAAGTGCTGAAGAAGGTGAAAACGGAGGAGTTGCGGGAAATTTTCGCCGAACATGTCACGGTGGCTGAGAAGATTGAGACGGTGGTCAAAACCCTGGAAACGCAGGACCGGGTGACCTTCGGCAGCCTTTTTTCGGGGATGGCCTCGCGCGCTGAGATCGTATGCACTTTTCTGGCGATACTGGAGCTGATCCGGTTGAAGCAGATTGTGGCGCGACAGGAAGCCTCTTTTGGAGATATTGTTATTGTTCGCGTGGAAACCTGAGCCTCGCCGCGCTTGAGCGGCCGGAGTGATTTCGATGAGCGATATTGAAGTATTACCCGAGTTGAAGCAGATCATCGGCGCGTTGCTGTTCGGGGCAAAGACCCCTTTGTCGGCTGCGGAAATTCGACGCGTGTTACAGCAGGTGGCCGAGACTTGGGGCGGCAAGACTAAGGATTTCGCCGGAGCGACAGAGACGAACATTCGCGATGCGCTGAACGAGCTCAAAACGGATCTTGCGGAGAAGCGTGTGGGGTTGCACGTGAGCGAGGTGGCCAATGGGTTCCGCCTCGAAAACGATGTGGCGTGCGGTCCATGGTTGCGGCACCTGCTGGCGCGCGGGCGCCCGAGCCGTCTTTCGCGGCCTGCGTTGGAAACGCTGGCGATCATTGCGTATCGGCAGCCCTGTATGAGATCGGAGATTGAGTCTGTGCGTGGTGTCGCGGTGGATCAGATCATCCGCAACCTGCTGGAAATGCAGTTGATCCGGATCGTGGGCCGCAGCGAACTGCCGGGACGTCCGTGGCAGTTCGGGACCACGCAGCGCTTCCTGGAGCATTTTGGATTGAGAAATCTGGAAGATCTTCCCGGTATCGAGGAACTGCGCCGCATGGAGGACGAGAAGATCCGCCGCGATGAAGCCGCAAAGAAGGCCGCCGCCGAGGGTGGGGGGGGCGAGGGCACGGATGCGGAGAGCGCCGCGGCCCAGGAAGAAGTCTTTGCCGCGGAAGAGGAGCCAGTCGCAGGAGGCGTTGATGCGGAGAATGCCGGGGACACTTTGCCCGGTGAATCCGCGAGAGAAGATGCGTACGAGGACGACGAGGAAGAGTACGACGACGAAGATGAAGAGGACGACGAGGAGGATGACGACGAGGAGGATGACGAAGAGGAGCGGGACGGCTGATCATCACGCTTTTTGTCGTTGAGTCTTTGTCACGGGGAGGGATCCCGGATGAATCTGGATGAATTGAGAAAAAAGGTGGATGCGCTGGATGATGAGCTGGTGCGCCTCCTGAACGAGCGTACAAAAATTGCGCTGGAGATCGGTAAGTTAAAAGATGCGGACGCCGGGGAAGTGTTTGTTCCTGCGCGCGAGCGGGCGGTCCTCGACCGTTTGCGGGAGCGCAACGAAGGGCCGCTGTCAGCCGGTTCCGTGGAGGCGATTTATCGTGAGATCATGTCCGCCGCGCTTTCGCTTCAGCGCAAGACGGTGGTGGCCTATCTCGGTCCGCAGGCGACTTTCACTCACCAGGCGGCGCGGAGCCGCTTCGGAGGCAGCGTCGGTTACGTGCCCGCTGAGACAATCGGAGATGTGTTCGAAGCCGTGGAGAAAAAGGCGGCGGATTACGGCGTGGTTCCCATCGAAAATTCGACAGACGGCGCGGTGACGCATACGCTGGATGAGTTCACGGATACGCGGCTCAAAATCTGCGCGGAAATTTACCTGCCCATTTCGCACCACGTCATGGCGGCGGTGCCGCGCGAGAAGATCCGCCGGTTATACAGCAAGCCGGAAGTCTTCGGCCAGAGCCGGAGATGGCTGCATGAGAATATGCAGGGCGTGGACCTCGTTTCGGTGTCCAGCACGGCGCGCGGCGCGGAAATGGCGGCGGGCGAGCAGGACAGCGGCGCGATTGCAAGCGCGCTTGCAGCCGAACTGTATGGTCTGAACATTCTGGCCGAGGACATCCAGGACATGGGCGGCAACACAACGCGGTTTCTCGTGATCGGTCGGAATTACGGGCCCCCGACGGGCCGCGACAAGACCTCGATCTTCTTCGCGGTGAAACATCGCGTGGGCGCGCTGTACGACTCGCTCTCGACGTTCAAGAAATACAACATCAATATGAGCAAGATCGAAAGCCGGCCGAGCAAGGCGAAGGCGTGGGAGTATTATTTCTTCGTGGATGTGGAAGGTCACGCGAATGAGCCTCAAGTCAAAAAGGCCCTTGAAGAAATGTCGGAACACTGCACGTTAATGACTATTTTGGGCGCGTATCCGCGAGCCCAGGACCAGGATGCGTGAGCTTGCGAAGCGGGAGATGTAAGTCATGAAGCACAAAGCCAACAAGTGGGTGCACGACCTGGCGATCTACGAGCCGGGCCGGCCGATTGAAGAGGTGGCGCGCGAACTGGGTTTTGCGAACAGCGACGAGATCGTGAAAGTGGCGTCCAACGAGAACGCGTTGGGCCCGTCTCCGCTGGCCTTGGAGGCCATGAAGAAAAGCCTGTCGCAGATGCATCTTTACCCGGACGGCGGTTGCTTTTACCTGCGGCAGCGGCTTGCGCAGAAGCTCGGGGTGCGCATGGAGGAGCTGCTTGTGGCCAACGGCAGCAACGAGGTGATCGAGCTCCTCGGGCATGTGTTCCTCGCGCCGGGCCGGAATATCGTCATGGCTAACGGGGCTTTCATCGTCTACAAGCTCGTGGCCTCCAGCCTGCAGGCGGACACGATCATGGTGCCGATGAAGGATTTTACGCACGACCTGGACGCAATGCTGGAGGCGATCACGCCTGAAACGCAGATCGTTTTCATCAGCAATCCGAACAATCCGACGGGCACAATGCTGGGGGATAACGAAATTGCCCGGTTCATGGAACGTGTGCCGGAACACGTTGTGGTTGTGTTCGATGAAGCTTACATCGAGCTGCTGCCTGAAGCGCAACAGCCCGATACCCTGCGCTACGTTCGCGAAGGAAAGCATGTCTTCGTGCTGCGGACGTTTTCAAAGACGTACGGCCTGGCAGGGCTGCGTGTCGGCTACGCGATCGCGCCCCGGGAGGGCATTGACCTTCTTCACCGGGTGAGGCAACCGTTCAATGTAAACGCCATAGGGCAGGTCGCGGCGATCGCGGCGCTGGACGACGACGCGTTCGTATTGAAGACGCGCACCCTGGTGTCGGAGGGCCTGCGCTATTTAGAGGACGAGTTCGGGAAGATGGGACTCGAGTTCGTGCCGTCGGTGGCAAATTTCATGCTGGTCAAGGTGGGGCGGGGCCGGGAAGTGTTCCAGGCGCTGCAACGGAAAAAAGTGATTGTCCGCCCGATGGATGGATACGGCTTGCCGGATTACGTGCGGGTGACGATCGGTCTTGCGGAGGAGAACAGGCGTTTCATCGAGGCGCTGAAGGCCGTGCTCGCGGAAAGAAGAAACTGAAATGATTATCGTACTCAAGAGAGACGCAACGGATGAACAGATCAACCATATCGTCGGGACGATTCGCGAATGGGGGTTGACTCCGAATCTCAGTCGCGGGACGGAGCGGAGCATCATTGGCGTGATCGGCGACGAGCGGGTCATTCGCGGACGACCGCTTGAAGTGTTTCCGGGCGTGGATCATGTGATGTCGGTATTGAAGCCGTACAAGCTGGCCAGCGCCGAATTTCATGCGGATCGCACGCGCATCAAGTTGCCGGCGGTCAAGCCGGGCGAAGCGCAGGTGGAAATAGGCGGGCGCGACATGGTGGTGGTGGCCGGGCCCTGTTCGGTGGAGACGCGGGACATGCTGTTCGAGATGGCCGCGTTCCTGAAGAAGGCGGGTGCAAAACTTTTTCGCGCGGGTGCATTCAAGCCCCGCACTTCGCCGTATGCCTTCCAGGGGCTGGGAGTCGAGGGCTTGCGGTTGCTGGCGGAAGTGAGGCGCGAGGTCGGGATTCCGATCGTTACGGAAGTCATGGACACGAGAGATGTGGAAATGGTGGCGGAGGTTGCGGACGTGCTGCAGATCGGCGCGCGCAACACGCAGAACTTCAATTTGCTGAAGGCGGTGGGCCGCTGCAACAAGCCCGTGTTGATTAAGCGCGGCATATCGGGAACCATCGAGGAACTTCTGATGAGCGCGGAGTATGTCCTCAACGAGGGCAACGCGCAGGTTGTTCTGTGCGAGCGCGGGATCCGGACGTTTGAAAAGGCCACGCGCAACACGCTGGACATCAGCGCGGTTCCCGTATTGCGGAAGGAGAGCCATCTTCCGGTCATGGTGGATCCGAGCCATGCGGCGGGGCGTTGGGATATGGTCACGCCGTTGGCGCGCGCCGGAGTGGCGGCCGGGGCGGACGGCATCATGGTGGAAGTGCATCCAAGGCCTGAGGAAGCGCTTTCGGATGGAGGGCAGGCCCTTCTTCCCGGGAAATTCGAGCGCATGATGACGGAATTGCGCGGAATCGCGCAGGCGGTAGGCCGTTCGATGTGACGGAATCTTTTATGAAAAATGTCGCCGTCATGGGGTTGGGTTTGATGGGAGGCTCTCTCGGTCTTGCGCTCAAGTCGCGGGGTTTCACCGGACGCGTATCGGGATATGCCCGGCGGGCCGAGACGCGCGACGAGGCGCTTCGATTGGGGGCAGTGGATGCAATCTATGACGTGCCGGAGAAGGCGGTGGCCGATGCGGATCTGGTCGTGTTATGCGTTCCGATTTTCGCGATGCCGGAACTCGTCATGTCGTGTCGCCGGCATCTTCGCCACCGCTGTATTGTGACCGATGTCGGAAGCACCAAGGCGGAGTTGGATGCGCGGATTGAGCCGCTTTTGCAGGGCACGGGGGCGGCATACATCGGAAGCCATCCCATCGCGGGCTCGGAACAGCAGGGGCTGTCCGCATCCCGGGCCGATCTTTACGAGGGCGCCGTGGTAGTGGTGACGCCGGGGCGTGAGCGAAGCGCGTGGTTGGAGGATGAAGTGACCGCATTCTGGCGCGGGCTTGGCGCGCGGGTTCGGATCATGAGCGCGGAAGAGCATGACCGTATCATGGCGAGAACCAGCCATCTCGCGCACTTGGTTTCCGCGCTGCTTGCCCGCACGGTGGCACGGGAAGGGGATCCCGCAGAAACAGGACAGTTTTGTGGGAGCGGGTTTCGGGATGCGACGCGAATTGCTGAAGGATCGCCGCCTGTTTGGCATGACATTCTCTTCAGCAACAGGCATTCTATTGAAGCCGAACTTGAAGCTTTCGGCGTGGAATTAGGGCGGCTTCGAGAGATTGTGGCCCGAAGCCGGTCCGAGGATATACTGAGTTTTCTTGAAGACGCGCGCGCGAAACGGAGATCATTGATGCGCGGCGCGAATCCGGATGAGAATGGGGGCGGAAATGAGCGTTAAGATCAAATCGGCGATGGTACACCCGGCGAAGAAACTGGGCGGCAGCCTCGAGGTGCAGGGCGATAAGAGTATTTCGCACCGCGTGGCGATGCTTTCCGGCATGGCGTCGGGTACTTCGACGATACGCAACTTCCTGGCGAGCGAGGACTGCTTGAACACGCTTCGTGCCATGGAAGCCTTGGGAGCTCGGGTTTTTTCCGGAGATGATGCGGTATTGCATGTGCAGGGCACGGGTGGAAAAGTTCTGGAACCCGTCAGTACCTTGAACCTCGGGAACTCGGGAACGGGAATGCGCCTGTTGACGGGATTGATCGCGGGTTTGCCGATCACGGCTGAGTTAACCGGCGACGAATCGCTTTGTTCACGTCCCATGCTGCGCATCAAGGAACCCTTGGAGCAGATGGGCGCACGGATCGAATTGCTAGGGACCAACGGGTGCGCTCCTATTCGAATTCATGGCGGTGGACTGAAGGGAATTCATTACACCTTGCCGGTGGCGTCGGCGCAGGTGAAGTCCTGTATCCTGTTGGCCACTCTGTTTGCCGAAGGGCGCACGCTCGTGGTGGAGACCATGGAGACCCGCGACCATACGGAGCGCCTGCTGCGCGAGGTGGGAATCCCCGTCAAAGTGGAAGGGCTTTGTATTGAACTGGAGGGTTTTGGCCCGGGCGGTCCGGATATTAAAGCGCACAACTGGCAGGTCCCAGGCGATTTCTCTTCGGCCGCCTATGCAATGGGTGCGGTGGCCGGCCGTCCCGGATGGAGCGTGACGATACGGAATGTCGGACTCAATTCGCGCCGCGCAGCATTGCTTGACGTGTTGAAGCGCATGAACGCCGGGGTGGATGTTGAAATCCTGAATCCGAAAGAAGAAGGCGAACCGATCGGAAACGTCACCATTCGCGGCGCGGAGCTTAAAGGGACCGTCGTGGAGGGCGAGGAGATTCCGAAGTTGATTGATGAGCTTCCGCTGGTGGCTGTGCTGGGAGCGCTGGCGGAAGGCAAGACCGTGATTCGCGATGCCAAGGAATTGCGTGTCAAGGAGTCGGACCGGATTTCGTGCATGGTGGCCAATCTGCAGCTTCTCGGCGTGCCGGTAGTGGAGGTGGAGGACGGTATGGAAATCGAAGGTCCTGCTGAACTTGCAAGTTCAGCGGCTGTGCGGAGCTATGGGGATCACCGAATCGCCATGTCCATGGCGGTGCTTGGATTGTATGCCGGGAGTCCGGTTGTCGTGAACAATATTGCCTGTGTGGATACATCCTATCCTGCGTTCTGGAACGATTTGAGGAAGTTGGGTGCTCATGTCGAATAACGATTCAGTCTGTACGGTTGCAATTGACGGTCCCTCTGCCTCCGGCAAGTCCACGGTATCGAAACTGGTGGCGCTGAAGCTGGCCTATACATATGTGGATTCGGGTTCTCTTTACCGGGGTATGACCTGGAAGGCGCTGCGCGAAGGGGTTGACGTGACGCAGCCCGAACAGGTGATCGAAGTCATGAACCGGATGGATCTCCAATTTTATGTCGAGAACCGGGTCGTGGCGTTCACGATTGACGGGGAAGACCCCGGCCAGCAGATACGTTCCGAGCCTGTCCGCGAAAGCGTAAGCGATGTTGCGGCGATTCCCGAGGTTCGCGTTTTCATGGTGGACCGTCTTCGCTCCATGGTGCGATTCGGCAATATCGTCATGGAAGGGCGCGACATCGGCACGGTCGTTTTTCCCGATACGCCTTTTAAGTTTTACCTGGACGCCGATCCGGAGGAGCGCGCAAGGCGGCGATGGGAAGAGCTGGCGCGGACGGAAGGGGAAGGCGACGTGAAAAAGGTTCTGCATTCCCTGAAGCGGCGTGACCAGAAAGACAGCACGCGTAAAACGGCTCCGCTTCAAATCGCGCTGGGAGCGCGGGTCATCAATACGACGCAAATGAGCATCGAACAGGTGGTGGATTTGATTGAGGATGTCGTGCGCGCTGGAGTTCCCGCTGCATGAGATTCGAGCGACCCTTCCTCAAGAACTGGTTCTATTACGCGGCTAGGGGGGCCGTTGGGATCTTTCTGCGTGCGTGGGAGCGGTTTGAAACGCATGGGAACCATCATGTGCCATCAACAGGCGCCTGCATCATCGCTTCCAATCATGTCAGCTATATTGATCCGCCTGCCATTGCGTTCAGTTTGAGTCATCGTGTTGTTCATTTCATGGCACGCGACACCCTTCTTTCGACAAGAATTGGTCGCTGGTTCATGAATGGAATTCAGTGTGTGCCGATTGACAGGACGCGAGGGGACGTGGGAGCCATGCGGAAAGCGCTCAATGTTCTCAAAGAAGGGAAAGTCCTCGGCCTGTTTCCGGAAGGCACTCGCTCGCCGGACGGCCAACTGCAGCCGGCAAAAGGGGGGATAGGATTTCTCATTTCGAAGGCACACATTCCTGTTGTACCGGCCTACGTGGATGGCAGCTTCGCCGCATTTCCCAAAGGGGCAAAGCGGGTGAAACGTGGAAAGGTTCGTGTTTTTTACGGCCCGCCTATTACTCCGGAAGAGATTGATGCATTGGGAGTCGGGCGAGAAGGTTACGAGAAAATCGGGCAGTTGGTTATGTCCCGCATTGCAATCCTAAGGCCGTAAATCCGACTGATTTGTGTAAATGATTGCCGTTATTGTCAACAAATATCACAGCCCTGATTTTATGTACATCTGCGGATAAAATGGCGTAAGGCATTGATTTCATACATGTTGCACTCCTGGATGCCATTTTTCATAGCTCCATTTTATTGGAAATATTCATTGGTAAAGCATTGAATGCCAAGTATTTCTTGACCATGTCGTCTGTTTAGGGCAACCATTAACCCGTGCAAAGGGCTCATTGCCATCGGTACGAAATGCTCTTACAACAGCGGGGGCTGTCTGTTACAGCGTTACTCAAATGTACCCGGCCAATCCATAAGACTGGGGAGGGGATTCCATGATACACATCACCTGGGGTCTTGTTATTGCGTGCGGCAGGAGTGAACAGATATCCACCGAGGTGGATACGCCATTTCTCAATCTCGGAAGCAGGCCGGTTCTGGCTTATTCATTGGCGGCTTTTGAACAATGCCCGGATATTGCAGGCGTTGTGGTGGTTGTGGAAAAGGGGCGCGCCGATACCGTTCTCGGCATGTCGCAAATGTATGGCTTCTCAAAAGTGCAGAAGATTGTTCCCGGCGGCGTTACGCGCCAGACCTCTGTTACAAGCGCGCTGAAGGCGCTTGATGAGGAGGTGAGTATCGTTTGCGTACATGATGCGGCTCGTCCGTGTGTGACGCCTCACTTGATTTCCGAGACGGTGAAGGCGGCCAAGCGATATGGTTCGGGGGTCTGCGCCGTTCAGATTGCGGATGCGGTGAAGGTTGTCGAGAAAGGGCTTACCGTGAGCAATTCCATCAATGGTGGAACCGCATGGCTGGCCCAGACTCCGCAAGCCTTTCGGCGTGATGTTCTCGAAAAAGGATACGCTGCGGCGAGCAAGAAGAAGTTTGGCGTGGAAGACGATTCTTCAGCTTTTGCTCTGACCCGCGAGGAAGTTCATCTCGTGGAAGGCGTACCAGAGAATATCAAGATCCGTTCTCCGATAGATTTCAGTATCGCGGCAGCGATGTTGAAAGTTTCCTGAGCGCTTTTTTCAGATTCACTGGCCCGGTCGGCGGATGCTTTCTACGAGCACAATCTTCTGGATAACCCATCCGGCCTGTTCTTTGCCCCAAATCATCTCGATTTCGCGGATTTCCCGGCCTTTTTGGCCCGGGGCCTCTGCTTCCACATCCACGGTCATGCGCATGGTTGCGCTTTTCCGATCCGGATGCATGGTCAAGGCCCGATCACGAATGGTGATGTTCAGCTTTTGGGCCATGGCTCTGAATTGATTGATCAGGCCCAGCAATTCCTGTCGGCCGGTCGTGGAGGGCAATGGAGTGCCTACATTCATCTCAACGGTTGAAGACAGGTACTCCATCATTTCACGGTTCTTTGCGATCATGACCAGCGGTTTCTCAGCCACCTCCTTTTCCATCAGCTTGCGTATCCGGGAAAGACGACGGTGGATGATTCTCTCATCGCCACCTTTGACGGCCAGCACAACGAGAAAAATGAAAAGAACCCCGAGAATCATTCCGGCAGTCTGAACGTTTTGTTTCGTTAACAGCTTTGAGAGATTGGTCATGGCTATTTCCTTCCGGCGAAAACACTGCCGAGGATTTTCTCCCGTTTCACGGTTCCCATCGAATGATATTCCCACCGGATACTGCGATTATCCCCGGCGACATAGTATTCGTCTCCGGCAAGCCTGACTCCAGGTACGGTCCAGTCGGACCGGTTTTGCACGTAGGGTTCCGGGACGTTTTCTCCGTTTACGAAAAGCCGGCCATCAATAAACTCAATGTGTTCGCCCGGTACGCCGATTACACGCTTAAGATAAAAAGCCCGGCGCCCTGCCATGGTGATAACCACAATGTCGCCCCGCTGCGGCTGGCGGAAGCGGTAGGCGAGCAGGTTTACGAATTTGATTTTTCCATCGGTGTATGTCGGCTCCATGCTTACCCCGCGAATGCGCGTGGGCAGCAGCACAAATCGCATGACAAGATAAGTGAACACCGCCAGGACGACTGCCCGCAGAAGCGTTCTGCGCGGATTGGCGCCTACCAGGATGCGCTTCAGGAGGCTTGGGGTTCGTGATTCGTTCATCCGGGAAGGTCTCCTCGAGTGATCGGTTTGCTGGCGGGCTTCCCGCCGGATAGCCGCCGTGCGGCCGCCTTGAAAGAGGTTTGCAGTTCGGGCAATCCGGAGGGCTTGTTGGCGTGCAGCCAGACTTCGGAATAGCGCTCGATAAAGTCCAGTAGCTCGCGGCCCAGTTTCCGTTTGCCGGCGGGCGTGGTTATAGGCAGCAGAAGATGTTTTGCGGTGAGCGTGATTGCCTGGCAGGCGAGCGTGATTTCATCGAGTGCCTGCCGGGGGGCGAAATCGCGATGCCTGAGCGAACGGCACAGGGGAACCAGGGCTTCAGCCATCGCGCAGCCTTTGACGGCCCTGGTGCGCAGGCTGCGCGAAGGTGGCTTGGCGGGCGCGGAGGTCAGCATATCGGGCCAGAATGCGATGCCGGTCGTCCCGGCCTTCCGATAGATTTCGGCTGCAAGCCCGGAAGGGTCATTAAAAAGCTGAACGGAGAATGATTGATCGAAACGCTTGCTCTCATCACCGCGAGGATTCCAAGCCATGGCGGCCCCGAGTGCGGCACCATGCAGAGAGCATCCGGGCATGTTGAAGTGGCCCATGTCACCCCAATCCGTGGTCATCAATCCCGCCGCGCCGGCCCTGATCCCTTCGCGGGCATAGCCGGAGATGTTTGCGCGTGCTTCTTCGACCTCGTTGAATACGACACGATAGCCGCGAGTGGCGGGGCAGACATAAGCCTCCCGTCCCGCGTCAATGAATCGGCGCACTTTGCCGAAATCGGTGTCCCGTTCATATCCCCAGTCCAGCACCGTGCAGTCTTTCGGGATTCCGGGGATGCCCTCCGGGTGATGCTGCAATACATCGCCCCAGAACATGAGAGTCTTATCGTGGCGCGCGGCCTCACGTCGAAGAAATTGCACGTGCCTCATGTAAAGCGATGCCAGTCCGTTCCGGCGCACATGCGGAGCGTTGGCGCCTTTACCCAGATCGTAGGTTTCATCGCCGCACATGTTGAAGAGGCCGGACGAAAACAGGGGGAGAAATTCATCGAGCATATTGCGCAGAAGTTTTTGTGAGCCGGGAGAACATGGATTGATCGTGGCGCCACGGAGGCGATGAATCCATTTTGCATGTTCCCAGTCGGAGGTGGGCCATTCGACTTCCGCCAATTTGCGATATTGTGGCAGGCTCAGGACGCGGCCCATGTGTCCGAAGCAGGCGAGGCTGGGAACGAGCCGGATGAATCGGTCATTACAGTATTGGTCGAGCGCAAGTATTTCGGTTTTTGTCAGGGGATTGCATCCCCGCCAGATGGAGCGATCGAACCGGAACGCGAAGACGTGTTCAACATAAAGTTGAAGCTGGTTGATTTTCAGGCCGGCGAGGGTGTCGGCGAGTGCGAAGAGCGTTTCAAGACGCGGAACGCGTCCGCGGCTGACATCGAGATAAAAAGCCCTGTTCGGAAATGCGGGACGATCCTTGATGGTGCACGAGGGAATGTGCATGCCGAACTGACGCACGAGCTGGCGCAGGGTTTGTATTCCATAGAACAGGCCCGGGGCGCCGTCTCCGGTGACATGAATCGTATCGGGGGTCACGCAGATGGCATAGGACTCGGCGGCACATGCACTGGGCGCTTCGAGAATAACGCAACAGTCTTCAGAGGCTCTCTTCATGGAAACCGACGAACGGATTGGGTTATAGCGCCGCAGGTCCGCGACAAGTGCTTTTGCAGCAAGGATGTTTTGCGGACAGGGATCGGCGAGGAGAACGGTGACCGGTTGGCGCGGGGCAAAGAATCCGCGGCCGGATGTAAGATTCAGCGGTTGCGGCAGAATATGGAAGGTCATTGTATTACCCATTTATAAAATGCTTTTATATCGTAACCTTGAAAAGCAGGGAGGGCAAATCGTTCCCAACTCTTCATTGGAAAAGCAGGCCATTATTGATATGAAATCAGAATCAGGCAGGGAGTAGCATGTCCATGGCCGAAAAAGAAGCGCCGGAATCCGGTACGCGTCGAATGAGCGTCCGTTTCGAAGGGCGGGTGCAGGGCGTGGGTTTCCGGTATACCGCGGTTGAAGTGGCGACAAGATTTGAGGTGACGGGTTACGTGTGCAATCAGCCTGATGGCTCCGTCACCCTGATTGCGGAGGGCGCCGAACGGGATTTGGTCGCTTTTTTGAACGATCTGAAGAGCACACACCTCGGGCGTTACATAACGGATGCCCGCTGCGGATGGAGTCCGGCGACGGGCGAGTTCACGGGCTTCTCGGTGCGGCATGTCTGGTGACGCAGGAAACTGCTTTTCAAATGCATAGACAAAGGGTATCTTGTGCCCTTCATATAGCGCTATCCGCTGATGGGTGTGAATGAAATACGCGATACTCGGTGATATTCATGCGAACCTGGAAGCCTTGACGGCCGTGTTGGCCGATGCCAAGGAACAGGGTGTCACGCATTATGCCTGCGTCGGTGACGTCGTGGGTTATAATGCCAATCCTTCCGAATGCCTTCAGATTACTCAGGATCTGAATTGCATTACGGTGCGGGGCAATCACGATCACTATTGTTCCCACGACGACAATCTGGATGGTTTTCATCCTCTCGCTGCGGATGCGGTGGACTGGACGCGGCGGCGGCTGACGGAGGATATGCGTCGCTATCTCCGGAACCTGAGACTGATTCGTTTTGTTGAGTCCTTCACGATTGTGCATAGCACGCTGGACATGCCCGAAATGTGGGGTTACGTGTTTGACAAGCTCGAGGCGGAAGCCAATTTCAACTACCAGACCACCTCGGTATGTTTCTTCGGCCACACCCATGTGCCGCTGGCGTTTGAGAAAACCGACACCGTGCGTGGCGGGCTCTATACCAAAATTAAAGTTGTGGCTGGAAAGAAGTATTTCATCAATGTTGGAAGCGTGGGGCAGCCACGCGATGGCGACCCCCGATCCGCTTACGCGATTTATAACCTCGTTACAAACGAGGTTGAATTGCGCCGCGTGGCCTATGATTTCAGGATAACCCAGCAGAAGATTCTCGATGCGGGGCTGCCGGGGCGCGTGGCGGCTCGCCTGGCGGTGGGGCGATGAGGCGCTGGTTGGTATGGCTGGCCGTTTTATTTTGCCCGCTCATGTCCCGCGCGCAACTTGATCTTCGTTGCCGTCTTGTGCATTCCCAGGTGCTGCTGTTTGAGTCCATTCTTGTTGATGTCACCATTGTGAATAATACAGGACGTCCGTTGACATTGGGCGTTCCGGACGCCGAAGCGGTCCTTAAGTTCGACGTGGAGCGTTCTCCGGGCGCTCTTTCCCAGCCTACAGGGATTCCGGTATGGACAGGCGCCGTAACGGTGGCTCCGATGGGGACGCTGAAGCAGACCCTGGATATCCTTCCTGCCTATCCGATTTCGAGCACGGGACCTTATTCGTTGACCGGCCGCCTCGAGTGGGATGATCGAGTATTTATATCATCCCGAATGTTTCTTGATGTGTTGCCCGGATTAGAGGTCGCCCGTTTTGTTTCAAGTGTGCCGGGAATGGGAAAGGCAGTTCGAACCTACACACTTCGCACATTGAACCGGGATCGCACCGAGCGGTTGTTTTTGCGCATAGACGATGAAGACGAAGGACGTTGTTACGGGGTGTTCAGCCTGGGACGTGTTGTCCGCCTGCAGAAACCGGTAATACAAGCCGACGGAGAGGGGAACGTTCACGTGCTTCACCAGATGGGGCCAAGCCAGTTTGTCAGGCATGTTTTTACTCCCTATGGACTGTTGGTATCCCAGGAGCAATATACGGGCGATGCATCTCAAATGCGCATGGATCGCAAGGCGGACCATGGTGTCGTTGTTGAGGGTGTGACGGAAAGAAGCTCCGAAGGCGACATGGGTGCCGGCGGTGAGACGATTGAATTCAACGATCTGTTCCGCTAATCAATACGCCCGTTGACGACGCCCGTTCTTCCCTGTTATGTTACTGCATCTTTACGGCGCACCCGTGGTGGAACTGGCAGACACGCAAGATTCAGGTTCTTGTGCCTAAACAGCGTGGGGGTTCGAATCCCTCCGGGTGCACCAGCCTTCGTTCGAGGCGACGCCGAGAACGAAGGTTGCCGCGGCGAAGCTGCGAGCGTAAGCGAGCAAGCGAAGCCGGGCACAACCTTCCGCCTCGAACTACGGCTGGGCGACTCATTCGCCATTGACCATTGCGCGATCCTTGTGAATCATCTCTGTATGTTGACAGAGGTAAGAGATCCTGTTTTTATTTTTTCGATTGTGCTGCTGATCATTCTGATTGCGCCTTTTGCCCTGGCCAAGGCGCGATTGCCCGGACTTCTTGGATTGATTACGGCGGGCATCGTGATCGGTCCGCATGGTTTGGGCGTTCTTGCTCGAGACCGGACGTTTGAGCTTCTGGGTTCGGTGGGCCTGATCTACCTGATGTTTCTTGCCGGACTGGAGATTGATCTTCAGCAATTTCTGCGAGACAAGAAACACAGTCTCGTATTCGGTTTTCTCACCTTTTTCATACCGCAGGTGTTTGGAACCCTGGGCGCGTATTACGTGCTGGGTTATTCGTGGCCCACGGCCATTCTGCTTGCGAGCATGTTTGCATCACACACGCTTGTGACCTATGGGATTATCCGCCGATATGGAATAGCACGGAACCGCGCTGTTACCGCAGGCATAGGCGGCACAATTCTCACGGACACTGCGGCCTTGCTGGTACTTGCCCTGGTAGTGGAATACGTGGGCGGACACTTGACAGGCTGGTTCTGGGCGCGGCAGCTCACCCTGCTTGTCGCTTGTGTGTTGGCGATTCTCTTCGGACTTCCGCTTATCGCGCGATGGTTTTTTCGAAACATGGCCATTTCCGGCGAGGTAGAGTTTGTCTTCGTATTGGCCGCGGTTTTTGCGAGCGCGGCAATGTCCAAGCTTTCGGGGATGGAGCCGATCATCGGGGCCTTTCTTGCGGGCCTGGCCCTGGGGCGTTACACGCCGGAGCAGGGCGCCTTGCGTCACCAGGTTGAATTCGTGGGGCATGCTCTTTTTATTCCATTCTTTCTCCTTTCGGTTGGAATGCTCGTGGACGTGCGTGTTCTTTTGGCCGGAACAGCCGCATGGCGGGTCATGGTCTACATGGTGGTGAGCGTTATTGCATTCAAATGGCTGGCTGCCCAGTTGTCTGGCCGGATGTTGGGGTTCACGCCGGCCGAGCGCAAGTTGCTCTTCGGGATGAGCGTCAACCAGGCCGCAGCCACGCTGGCCGCCGTGCTGGTAGGGCATCAAATCGGGTTGTTTGATGACTACGTGCTCAGTGGGACGATCATGATGATTCTTGCCAGTTGCCTGGTCGGTGCATTGGAGACGGAAAAAAGTGCGCCGAAGGTGGCGGATCAGGAAGCGGAAGAACCGCGGTGGTCATCGGCGGATGGAGATGAGCGTATTGTGATCGGGTTGGGCAATCCGAACAGCATGGCGCCGCTGATGGATCTGGCTTTGCTGATTCGCCCCGCCGATTCGAAGGGTCCTCTTTTCCCGGTTGCTGTAGTGGCCGACTCGGGGGAGGTGGATGCAGCGATCGGCCGGGCAGAACGCGTGTTGGGCGGTGCTGTAAAGAAGGCGCTCGAGGCTGGAGTGCCGGCATCCCCCCTGGCCCGCGTAGATTTCAGCATCGCAACGGGTATCATGCACGCGGCGACGGAGTACAGGGCGACTTTTGTCCTGTTGGGATGGGCCGGCCGTGTCGCCACCTGGCACCGGTTGTTCAGGCGCACGGTGCACGAGATCGTAATGCAATCACGCGCGGTCATCGGCATCTTCAAACCCGTCGCGCCGCTCAATTCGGTGGAGTGCTTGCGCGTGCTGGTGCCGCCGTTTGTGGAAACGCATTCCGGATTCGGCCATGTAGTGCAAAGCTTGAGACGCATTGCGCAGCGCCTGCAGTCGAGGTTGGAATTTATTTCAGAGCATTCGCGCATTGAATTTTTGCGGGGCCGTGCGGGCGAGGTGCCCAAGGAACTCCGCGAAACATATGAAGGAATTGATTCCTGGGACGGCATCGTGTCGTGGGCTGCCGGGACGTTCACCCCACGGGACATGGTGATCGTTTTTTGTGTTCGATCAAGTCGCAGGGCATGGCAACCTGTGATGGATAGGTTGCCCATGGATCTATCCTCCAGTATTCCGTCGAGCAACCTGCTGGTTCTTTATCCTTCCAGCGAAGAAGAGGACGAGGGCCAGTCCTTTGGCGAGGCGCCCTTGCAAAGGACGGCGCATTTTCTGCGTGCTGACCGGATTTTCCTTGGATTGGAAAGCTCTTCAATCGAAGAGGCCGTTTCCACCATCGTTCGCGCGGTGTATGCGCATCGGCCGGAAACAGCGGAGCGGCTTGCCGGTGAACTGGCGGAAGTCCTGCAGCGTTATCCCGTGGAATTTGCGCCCGGAGTGATGCTGCTTCACACCCATAGTGGAGAGTCTGGCGGGGTGGACGTCATGTTGGGTGTGAGCCGAAGCGGGATTCGTGTGCCGGGGCTGGATTCGGTGGTGCATCTGCTGTTTCTGATTGTTGCCGATCGAGGCCTGTCAAATGAGCAGTATCTACGCACGTTGTCGGACCTCTCCCGAATGTTGCAGAGACCCGGCTTTATTGCGAGCCTGACCAAGCTGTCTTCTCCGGTGGAGTTGGACCGGGTCCTGGAAGAATCCGAACTGCCGGCATCCAGAAAGCAGGAAAATCGGTCCGGGTGAAAAGCAAACGGGCCGCCGTTGCCTATCCGGCAACAGGCGGCCCGTAGATTGTTTCGGATCAGAACATTCCTGCCGGCGGCATGGAGGCCGGGGGCGGCTTCAAGGCCGGATCCTTATAATCAATCTGGGCCTTTTCCTTGAGTGCCGTCACATATTCCTGGGCAGCTAACTGGCGTTTCTGCGCGTGCATGCCTTTTGTCAGGCGCTCCTTGACTTCATCCAGCGCCATTGAATGCGCTTCGTCGTGCTTGAGCACCTGCACAATATGGTAGCCGAACTGGGTTTCCACAACCTGCCCGATTTCATCCACCTTTTGGCCGAAAGCCGCTTCTTCAAAAGGCTTCACCATCTGCCCGCGGCCGAACATGCCGAGATCGCCACCACGACTCTTGCTCGGGCAATCGGAGTCCGCCGCTGCAAGTTCGGCGAAATCGGCGCCATCCACCAGCTTTTTCCTGATCTCTTCCGCCTTGGCTTTCTTTGCATCACGCTGTTCCTGCGTATCGCTCTCTTCCGTTGCAATAAGAATGTGACGGGCCTGCACCATCTCGGGCGCATCGAAACGTTCCTTGTTCTCCTCATAGAACTCGACGACTTCTTCGTCGGTCGGTTCTTTAACCATCTCTACGTGTTGCTCAAGCAGCTTGTTGATGCTGAGGTCCATGCGGAGGTTGCGATCGAACTCATCGCGGGTCCACTGGTTCATCTCGAGGATCTGTTCCAGCGTCATGCCGGGCGGCAGGCTCTCGTTAAACTTGTCGAGCGCCTCGGCAACTTCTTCGTCCGTGATAACGACGCCCTCGGATCCGACCGCTTCGACGAGAAGGTTTTTAAGAACGAGGCTCTCCACCGCCTGGTGAAGGAAGCGCCCGCGCATCTGGTCGAGCCGTTCCGGGGGCAGGCGGCGGCTGGCCATCTGCATGATGCGAGCCAGCTCGGCATCTATTTCGCCTCTTGTAATAGCCGTTTCATTGACGGTGATTACAATGGTCTCGGGGGCGACCGACTGCGTGCCTTTCACGGGGGAGGTGAACAGGTCCCCGGCTTTCGAGAGATCCGTGTCCGTCGCCGGCGCCTTTTCCGTCTTACCGCAGCCTGTTGTGTACAGAACAAACGGAATTACCAGCATCCCCATAAGAGCTGAGCATGTCCATCTAGTGCGATTCATATCATTTCCTTTCCCGGTCATCCCGGTCATGTATCTTCGATCACGCAAAACGGGCGTCATACTGAACCCGACGGCCTCTCGTGTCAAAACCTAAAAGCCCTCCCTTTCGGCTTGTTCTTATGGAGGTATCGGCCAGGAAAAAACACCCTTACCGGCAAATTGGACAATCTCGGCCACGGATTGTTCAGCTTTACGATTGAGGGCTTCGATCGTGTTGAAAGCGTTGTGAGGGGTGGCGATCACCCGGGGGAGTTCCTGGAGCTCCAGAAAGGCTTGGACTTCGGGATCTTCGCTTGGACGCTTTGAGCGAAGGGATGTTGCAAGCTCGCTTTCATGGTCAAAGACGTCAAGACCGATTCCCCCGAGCCTGTTTTCCTTCATGAGTCGCAGAAGCTCAGAGGAGGGTGACATTTCGCCCCGCGCGACGTTTACGAAAACGCAGTCGGCGCGAGCGGAAAGGAGGCGCTTGTAATTGAAGTAGGCGTGGTTGCTTTGGTTGAGATTCATTGCGCAGGCGATGACCTTGGCCTGCGCGACACCCTCATCCGGCGTTACGTAGGAGATATCCGGGTGTCGCTTTACGATGTCCACACCCCGGACCTCCATCCCAAGGCCGCGCCCGATTCCGGCGATTTCATAGCCTATGTTTCCGACACCGAAGATAACAAGGCATTGACCGGCGGCTTCGCATCCCGTCAGCCCGTCACGATCGAATGAGCGCATCTGGCTCGTCTGCGAAGGGAGGCGGCGCAGGAGCGCAAGCCAGAGGAGGGCGGCTTGCTCGGCCACGGCGCGGGCGCAATAGGTCGGCAGATAGCCGCACGGCAGAAGGTCTCCGGTTTCTTTTCGATAGCCGGCTAGATGGTCGTAACCGGTACTGCGCGTGAGAACTCCGGCAAGCCTCGGCGCCCATGGAACAGGGATCAGCGACTGGGTTCGAATACTGATGATGCGGGCCGGCGGATGCGGATCGCCGTATTCCTGTATCGTATCGGCGCTGAATCCCGCCACGATGCCGGCGGGTATCTTCTGCCTGAGGAGGTCGGCCTCCTCTTCGAATGCTTCAAAGAAAAACACGTCGAACATAGTTTTCCGCCCGTAGGGGAGCCATAGTACACAACCTTTCTTGATTAGGGAATTGACTTGTTCTCTTTTGCCTTAAAAAATGAAGGCTGACGGTGTATATAGGACCACGTGTAGGTATTTAGTTGCAGGAACCCCTCGTAAACGCGAAGGTGGCAGGGGCGTTTTGTTGTGGTGTTTCGCTTCTGTTTTTTAAGGAGAAGCTATGGCGCAGGACCCCGAGGTTGGATCCGAATTAGAGGAACTCGAGTCGTCCGATGTTGATGTGCGCATTGCAGCGGGTGTAAGGCCCGGGACGGATGCCAACGTAGCCGTTCAGATCATCGTGGGTGTTCTCGGTACGATAGCGGTTGCCGCCTTGGTGACGCCTCTCAAGGGTACGCGCTTCGACTACCTGTTTGGCCTGATCCGGGGCCGCGGACCGATTCAGTACATCGAACTGTTCATGGCGTTCATGGTGGCCGCGCAGGTTATCCTCAAGATCCGCATTCTTCGCACCCAGTTGCGCGTGATGGCGGAATCGCCGATTGATACCAATGTGGACCTGAACGATGACGTGCAGATCCAGGACCTGCGCAAGCAGATTGTGGCCCATCCGCTTTTTGCGCAGAGCGTGGTGTTGAGTCGCATGGAGCGATTGCTGGCCATGTGGCTGGAGCAAAAAGACGTTGCACGTATCTCAAACTGGGCGACGGCCGAGTCCTCGCGTGACAGTTCCTCGTCGGATTCCTCCTATGCCCTTGCCCGCGTGTTGATCTGGGCCATTCCAATTCTCGGATTCATTGGAACGGTGCAGGGCCTTGGCGGTGCGGTATCCGGTTTCTCAAACTTCCTGGCGGGCGCCGCCGAGTTGTCGCAAATCAAGGACGCCATCGCGAACGTAACGGTAGGTCTGGGCGTGGCCTTTGATACGACGTTCCTCGCATTGATGCTGGTAACCTTCCTGATGTTCCCCCTGTCGTCGCTTCAGCGGCGCGAAGAAAACCTGTTCGTGGAAATTGATATTTATCTCGACGACAACGTGATTTCCCGTTTCCCGTCGCCCGAGAGCAAGCCGATCGTCATCGAGAACCTTGAGGACTCCATCGAGGCAGCCTTCCGGCGGTACATCCCCGATCCGGACCGGTATGACGAGGTCTTTACGCGTTCCATCGAGAGGGCGGCGGGAACGGTGGAAGAGAAATTCTCCTCGCTCATCAAGAATTACGAAGTGGCGCTCCGGGATCTCAGTGGACGGCTGTCCACGAGCCTCGGTACGGTGGGTGAATCCATGGAAGTCGCGATGCAGAAGGTGGCGGGCGATGTCAGGCAGCAGGGGGAAGAGTTGTTGACCTTGCGCCGGCAGATGGCCGAAGAGGAAGTGGCGCATCTGAAATCGGCGCTGACCGATGTGAATCAGGCGGCGGAGAAGATTGCCGAGGAGTACCGGCGGAATGCCGAGGGCATCCAGGCCGTGACGAAGGACAGCGCGGAGAAGTCGCTGGCGGCGGCTGGAGAGTTGGCGAAGCGGGTGGAAGAAGTGACGCGTCTTGCGAGCGGCATCCAGGACCTGCTGCGCATCGAAGAAGCCGTGGAAAAAGGCTTGGCTGGCATTGCGTCTGCCACGGAATTCCAGGCGACGCTGCAGGAGTTGCGACAGCACCTGGCAACAACCGATGCCTTTTGTTCCCGCCTGAGCAAACCCCGCGTCATCACGTTGCGGGAAGAAATCAGGTAACCCTTTTGCCGGTGGTCCGGAGTGTTGAGATATGGCGCGCAAGCGAACATTCGACCAGGATTTGTCATCCTTCATGTGCATCATTCTCATGGTGATCGGCGTGATGTGTATCGTGCTGATTACCAATGTGGTGATGATTATCAGCAATCCGGAAAACATCAGAATCACTTCCTTGATCCAGTCGGTGGGCGCATGGGTTCAGGGGGAGCCCGAGATGGTCGGCGCGCAGCCTTTTCCCTTTGGCAATCGCTTCAAGGATCCGATTTATATTGATGTGCACCGCCAGCATCTCGTGCTCTATCCCTCTGAAGATGTGGTTTCCATCCGCGACCTGGAGCGGAAGGGTAATGCGTTGGAACTTCTGCTGGATGAGCTTCATGAGAAGCGGGAAGAAGAATATGTTGTGTTGCTCGCGCGACCCGGTACGGCCGCTGTGTTCCACCGGCTGAAGAAACTGATTTTGGATCGGGGTGTGGACCTTGGATGGGAGTTGTACGAGGCGGACCGCCCCGTGGATTATGAACGCGCCGCGCGAGCGGCAGGGAAGATGGAATAAGCATGGCCAGAAAGAAAAGAGGGCAGGGGGTTGTCCTGGATTCGTTCCTGGATATCATGACATGCATGCTGGGCGTGCTGATGCTGATGATTCTGCTTACGGGCGTGGATGCCGCGCAGATCAAGGTATTGATCCCGACCCCGATTGCGCATAGTTCGGATAAGAAGCAGGTATTTATTG
This sequence comes from uncultured Verrucomicrobiota bacterium, assembly GCA_964617565.1. Classification (GTDB taxonomy): domain Bacteria; phylum Verrucomicrobiota; class Kiritimatiellia; order CAIQIC01; family JAGNIJ01; genus JAKJGV01. The sequence goes on along the minus strand of CAZTYH010000009.1, from coordinate 12,481 downwards.
AGTGTCGCGAGGATCAATTGTTTCTCGTCCCCGTTGCCGAATTGAGACAACTGGCGCAGAAAGAATTGAACGATATCTCGCAGGAGGCCGGAGGGGACATGACCCAATTATTGTCCCGTTTGGCCGAATCTTCAGCGCGCACGGCCGAATACAAGGTTGACTTAACGTATGCGTTGCTGGGCAAGTTTGCTATCGTATCTCTCCCCGGGGCAAAGGGGTATCGCTTGCTGGACACCTCGAAGGAAAAAGCAACGGACTGGTACGGGCGAATTCTGACGACGTTGGACGGGGAAAAAGAAATGCTGACCTTCCTGGTTCGTGACGACAGTTTCACCGTGTTCAAGCGGGCGCGAGGCCTGGCATGGGCCCGGAAGATCGAAGTGTCTTACGAATTGCTCGACTCGGAAGAGCCTGTCAAATTCGGCCTCGGCGGTTCACGCTCTATGGCACAGTAAACCTGAAACCTGAAACCTGAAACCTGAAACCTGAAACCCTCCTCCTTTAACTGCCTTCGTTGTTCGGCCTGCTGTCGCTGGCCCGGTCATGTCTTGTTGACAGCGACGGACATCGCCGACATGGCCCAGGCGCTCGGTCTTGGGGAAGAAATCTTTATTCAACACTACACACATCTTGCCGCGAATCGCGCGCAACTCAGTTTGATGGAGAAGGAGGACGGCTCGTGCGTTCTTCTTTCCGGTAATGAATGTCTTGTTTACAATGCGCGCCCCAATCAGTGCCGCGCATTTCCTGCTTCATGGAATGTGCCGGGTTGTCCCGGCATGAAATGATC
>CAZTYH010000009.1:5201-11591 GCA_964617565.1 uncultured Verrucomicrobiota bacterium | reverse complement strand
GAGCCGGCGGCCGCCGAGGAGCGGCTGGACCCGGTTCTCACCGTGGGAGTCCTGACCTCGGAAGAATACGTGGAAGGTGTGGGCGACATCATGATCCCTCTCTATTTCACGGGACAGGGCTTGTTCTTTGTCAACCCGAGGTCCAGCCTCACGGATGATGGCGCGGAGGAATATAATTTGGGCGTCGGCTATCGCCATCTTCTGAAGGACGGACAGGCGTTGGTAGGCGGTAACCTCTTCTATGACAACCGCAACACGACTCGCGGAGCGCGGTTCGACCAGGTCGGCGCGGGTGTGGAGTACCTGAGCCATTTCCTTGATGCGCGCGCAAACGTGTACTATCCGCTGCAGGATAAAAAGCTGGTCCAGACCGTTCCCGTGGTCGAAGAAAGCACGTCGAGCGGTAGCGAGTCCGCTGTTCGTGTTCTGTGGGCCGATCCCGAGGCTGCGGGTAACGACATTTTTCAGGATTACAATGTGGTCAGAGGCACAAGGAGCTGGACGACCACGACAAAGACCACCCGTTATTTCAAGCAGTATGAAGTGGCGCTGCAGGGATGGGATGCGGAAGTCGGTATTCGGCTCCCGCTGGCTGTGATCGAGGATTATCTGCGCCTGAAACTGTTCGGTGGTTACTATGACTATCGCGGCAAGCATGGGGTGGATGACGTGATTGGGTTCCGTGGTCGCGCGGAATTCCAGTTGAGGCCGTCCATCTTCCTCGATGCGGTTTATTACTCCAATGACGAGTTGACCGGCGGAAATTATTCCCTCGGGCTTTATGCCGCCCTGCCGTTCGACATCGCCAATATTTCGAAGGGGAAAAATCCTTTTGCCGGCGCCATGGAGATCTGGGAAGCAGGCAAGCGGCGTGAGAACGCACTGTATCGCATGACGGACATGGTCAAGCGCGATCCGCAGATCCGAACGGATTTGACCGAGCTGGAAGAGAAGAAGGAAGAGACAAGCACAACGAGTACCACTACCGTAAAGGAAGAAGTCAAACAGCTTGCAAGCGGCACAGAAACGGTGGCAACCGATATTACCTTTGTGGATCAGGACAATACCGGAACGCCGGGGCAGGACGGCACCTTTGAGAATCCATACGAGAGCATCCAGGCCGGTGTAAACGATCCGCGCAGCATGGTCTTCGTGTTCGATGCGGACGATATTTATTGGGAGAGCGTGCTGCTGACGGATAACGTTATTTTGCGTGGTGCAGGCTGTCCTCTTCGCGTCAATGGCGGGAAGGTTTTCGGCGACGGCATATATCCGGTTGTGGATGCCGGTGGGATAGGGCCGACAATTACAATGGCCGAAAACACCGTGGTACAGGGATTTGAAATCCGTAATACGGTGGCAGGCCTGGCAGCTGGAGACGGTATTTTCAGCACGGCCGGCAATGTCAGCATCCTCTGCAACTACATCCATGATGCGATCCATGGTGTGTATGTGAATCGTACGGGTGCCAATGTGGGTGATGTAAACGTGCTTCTCGGCAACAACAGTATTGCGGACACCCTTTCGGCGGGCGCGGTTGTGGACGGCGTTGGCGCCAGCGGCACGTACTTTGTGTACGCGCATGACAATTCGTTTTGGAATAACGGTGTAATAGGCCTCAACTTGATCGCCGACAACTATGACATGGCCATGGCGGTCTTGGACGGGAACTACGCCTTCGAAAACGTAGTTGGCATAAGAGTCAACATGACAGCGAGAGATATGTCCCTGTTAAGCCTCACGGATACCCGGGCGGACAACAACGACGTAATGGGTGTTGAGGCTAATCTTGTTTCGACGGACGGTGCAGCGATTATGCTGGGCGGTATGCCCGCGGTTTTGATGGACTTGATTAACGATGCGATCGGCGGTGGGCCGCTTCCGCCGGAGTTTGAAGCACTGCTCTCCGGCAGCGGTCCGATCTGTGCCGGCGATAACGACGTCATGGGATTAAGCATCAACGTGTCGGGCAATTACCTTGCCGCGCTGGCGCTTTTAGATGTAAGGGCCAATGACAACGGCGTGTTTGGTACGCTTGCAAATGTGACAAGTCCGAATGGCGCCGCGCTAGCTTTCGTTGGCTCCTCGGAAAATCTTATGGAAGTGGCGCAACTTGGAGCGGAAGTGCTTGAGTTGTTGCTCCCCGGTCTTGAACTGCCCGCGATTCCGTCTTCGCCGGTTGGCCCCGCGCAATTTAATAATAACGGCGTAGGGGGATTAACCCTTAACGTTACCGGCCTGAATTTCGCGTTGGGGTCCGTGCTGGGGGTCGAAGCGAATGACAACCAGGCAGCGATGGGCGTCGAAATGCGAGTCGGGAGCCCCAATGGTCCCGCAATCGGCGCCATGGCTCGCGTGACGGCAAACGACAACGGGGTCATGGGTGTTTTTTCGGATGTAGAGTCGCCCAACAGCCTGGCCCTGGGCGCGCTCTTCGATATTCATGCGATGGGCAACGGCGTGGATGGCATCAATTCCACTGTCGCCGGAAATACAGCTATCAGCTTGCTGGGTTCAACCGATTTTATCCGGTCGTTGGCTGGGCTTGTTGATCCGCCGCTGACCGTTCCCGGCTCGGCGTTCGGTCCGCTTGTCGCGTCAGGCAATGGCGCAAACGGAATTTATGCCAATGCAGACGGTGAGAACCTGGCGGTCCTTGCCATGTTGGATGTCCGCGCGAATGACAACGGCATATTTGGAGCAATCGGCAACGCCGTGAGTTCGAGCGGCGCGGCCATTGGAATGGTGGCCTCGACGGAGAACCTGATGGAGGTGGGCCAGCTGCTTGTAAACGTGCTTGGTCTCCTGAACCCGGGCATGGGATTGCCCGAGCTCCCAATTCCGGCCATGGGTCCTTTGGCATTTAGTGACAACGGCATCGGTGGCCTGCTCATGAATGTGGAAGGCGACTATCTTGCATTGGGCCTGGGTCTGGGCATTGATGCGAACGACAATGGTCCGGCCGGGGGATTGGATTTCAGGGTCCGAAGCCCGAACGGCACAGCCATTTCTCTTCTTGGTCGTGTGAATGCGAATGGAAATGAGGGGAATGGTATTCTCAATATCGTGGAAGCCAACGGCCTTGCCGTGGCAGCCTTGCTTGATATTCGTGCGTCGTATAACGATCTGAATGGTCTCTATATGAACGTCAGCGGCGATCAGGCGATCGGCCTGTTGGCCTCGACAGATCCGCTGCGGTCCCTCGCCGATGTGTTGAATGACCAACTCGCACTGGATCCGCCGTTGGTCATTCCCGGCCAGCCTTTCGGTCCCGTGGTTGCGTCGGACAACGGACTCAACGGAATCGAGGCCAGCATCGTGGGAGAATATTTAGCGGTCGGCGCATTCCTGGATATTCAAGCTAACAACAACCACATGCTTGGCATTGCTGCGAACATTGAAAGTACGGAAGGCGATGCGTTCGGCGTGTTTGGATCAACCGACGTGCTGTTCGAACTGGTCCCGCCGATTCTGGGTTCGATAATCAACGACGACCCGGATTCCATTCCAGTGCCACCTTATGCACCGATGGGCGATATGAGCGTCTCGGGGAATGAGGGTGGTGGTATATGGGCTGAGATACATGGTCGGTATGGTGCGAACCTGGTGGCCGGCGGGATCAATGCGTCCGACAACCTCGATATCGCGGGACCACCCGGAAACGGCTTGACCTTCAACATGGGCAGCGATGACGGGGCGGTGTTCGCCGGTCTTTATGGCCTTACGGCAGACAACAATGCAGGCGCAGGTATCGTGCTGAACGCGTTTGGGGAGTTGGATGCGACCATCGCCTTGCTGAACTCTCAAGCCAACGGAAACGCCGATCAGGGCGCTCAGATGAGCGTGAATTCGGCCACGGAGGATGCCTTCCTTATATTGGCCGGGGTGAATGCGATCGGCAATGGAATACAGGGCATGACAATAGGGGTGAATGCGGCGCGGGATCTCGGCGTCGCAATCACGGCTGTGAACGCCTCGGACAATCTACGGCAAGGATTGCTATTGAATGCCACAGCGGGTGACGATGGTTATGTCTGGATTGGTGATCTGGCGATTGACGACTTGCGCAACGAATTCGGGACCTTCGATATCCTTGGTTCTTCGAATGCGCTGTACTCCATTATGCAGACGGGGCCTTCGGTGTTCAACAACAACGGCTTCGACGTGGACGATCCCGGCGCGCGAGCGGGTGTCCGGCTGAATCTGACCGCGCAAGAGGAGGCCTATGCCGCCGTGATTGGTAGCACAGCGAACGGCAACAGCGGAAATGGATTCCACATCGTAATGGCGAGCGTCAACGAGAATGCGAGTTTGTTGCTGGAAGAAAACGAGGCTTCCGGCAATGGAGCACACGGATTCCGCACAACACTCACGGCCTCGGATGCGGCCAGTGTATCGTTCATCGGCAATACGGCAGATGATAACGACAATGTCGGCGCGTTTGTTGAATTGGCCGGCGATGTACAGAATCTGTATGGCGTGGGCAATCGCTTCCGTAACAACAATGTTGGATTGAGAGTTGTGGCGGCGCCGGGCGCGTCCACCTATGCGCTTGATTTCGGCGGCGGCGCGTTCGCCAGCCCGGGACTGAATTCGATATTCGGCAACCTCAGTCGTGATGTCCGCAATAACGAAGGCGCGGCTCCCTTGTTGATGGCCGAGAATAACTGGTGGGGCACCGTAACGCCTGCCGGAGCCCAGTTCGTGGGGAACGTGGACTACACGCCGTGGTTGTTGGTTGATCCGAATCCGTAATTTGCGTGGATAAATAGAATCATGATGATGCGGGGCGTCCGAAATGACGCCCCGTTTCTTTATCAGTCAATTGAATCCCAACGGCGTGGTGCCGAAATACTTTCGGCATCAAATCCGAAGCACGAATATCGAAATTCGGATTTGGGCAACAGCCCGCCAACACCCCATATCCCCATCATCCCAATCCTCCTTGAATAATCGAACGGTATCTATTGACGGGGTAGGGGTTCTTTGCTAGATATCCAGAACCGTTGTTGTGGTGTAGTCTCTTGTATCGCCTGCTTCGCGGCGAGGGGCAGGCATGGAAGGTTTTTTGCGGCCCAAAGGGGAAAACGATTCCGAGGTGAAGCTCATGCGCACAAAGTTCCAGGAGAAGCATATGAAGAAGGCAGGCGTTCTGTTGGCTGCGGTCATGGTAATCGCGATGTTTGTTATGGTTGGCTGTGAGTGGTCATCCGGCGGTGGAAAGAACGGCTTCAACACTTCTCGCGGAGCGGGCGTATCGGTCAATTTCGGTGGTGTGTATCACGGAACGTTTTCCGGCGGTAAAGCCGTTGAGCGCACCTCTGGCGGCGCGATCACGCGCCTTGTGATCATGCATGGAGGCAACGCCGTGCGCGCGACCGATAATAATGGATCCGAGTATGAGGGAACCGTAGGCTCGCCCGGCGCGGTCAGTTCGGCGCAGGATGGAACCTATCCGGTCGGCGCGGAGCTGGTTACGGCGCAGGTCACTTTTGCGGGCAAGGACAAGACCACGGGACGTGAAATTGAGTTCGTCGGTGTTTTCCATGCGGTTGCGATCGAGGACATCAAGGGAAGTTCCAGCGAATCTTCTTACACCCGTGACGAGCAGTTGACGTGGTCCACCAATGTCACCAGCGGAACGGACGTGACGAATATCGTCACCACGATCACTATTATTGCCTACAATGCAGCGGGGCAGGAAGTGTTTCGCAGCGTGGAGACCACGACCAGGACGCCGGCCGGGATCGTTGTTGAGCACAATCATGTGGTCACCGATAATCGTTCCTACACGGAAACGGAAACAATGACCTACACGCTCACGGAAGCGAACAGCCAGTTCAAGCTGGAAGGTACGTGGATGGAGAAGGATGCTGTTATCTCAGGATTCAGCGCGCTCTCGTCCGGATCTTCCGGCATTATATCCGTGGGTACTGCAGGCGCAGAAGATTGACCTGCTGTACCGACTCGGTATAGCAGGGCTTTACTCGCAATATTGTGTCCTGGAATTAACAGCGTTCATTTACTGTTATCCGGATTCCGATGCGAAGCGATCGGGATGAAGCTGGTGGGACACGACAATATGACTTGTGTCTCCGTGCTGTTCATCCTTTTCATGCTGCTATTCGTCTACTTCTTGTTTTCTTGGAAAGACTATTTAAGACAGGACGTGCTTTTTGCGGCACTCCTTCAGGGTGCGGCAGCCTGTAGGGCTGCCATTCTTCAAGCCCGGCCCAACGGGCCGGGTTCACTGACAGGTAACCAATAGTCTTGTACCCTGAAGGGGTGCGACAATGCTTTCATGCTTTGGTTGCGGCTGAGAGACTTTTGCCTCAGGAAACGAATTCCTACACGTGCGATCGAGATAAGCTTTCCTTCGCGTCCTGTCGT
>CAZTYH010000009.1:0-5101 GCA_964617565.1 uncultured Verrucomicrobiota bacterium | reverse complement strand
GGAAACGAATTCCTACACGTGCGATCGAGATAAGCTTTCCTTCGCGTCCTGTCGTACGCTGGAAGGCTTTGTGCAGCGGGAATGTCCGCTCAAATGAAATGCGAGTTTGGCTGTATTGGTTTTGACAAAGAACACCCCCTTGCCTATGCTTCCATGTACATGTTCCGGTTTGCCGTAAAGGCTTGCAATCATGGCGGAAAGTTAATGATCAGGACCTGTTATCAACACGCCGGTTTGTCGAAGAGCGGTCTTCTCATTCTTTGTTCTTTCCTGGTTGGAATCTCTGTCTTTGCGGAGACTTCGGATGTCGTGAGCCACAGCTCCGAAAGCGCTTTGACTGCACCTTCCGAGTCCCAGTTGAGGGATTCCGAGCAGGAGGCGATCCGGTTGATGGGAGAGCGCTGGCGCATACGGCATGAAGCGGAATACAACGACCCGGAGATCGCCAGGATAAGAGTGATGAGCAAAGAGGCGGAAAAAGACCTCGTGGAGCTTCGCCGTCAGTTTCACGCTCACATGCGCGCGCATTACCCCGAAATTCGCACTATGGAAAAAGAAGTGCGCGATATCTTTTCCCGGATCAAGGTTCTGCGTCAGGATGAGGATGCCGAAATCGGCGAGCAAAGGGTGGCGGATGCCGGCGGTCTCGTGGTATCATCCACCGCTATAGATCGAGAGCAGAGGCTTTCGATACTGAAAAGTGAGATTACAGAAACCGAGAGGGCTGCGAGGGTGGCTCGTTCAGCTCTTGAATTGCGCCGGACAGAACTTGCGGCCGGCGACGATGTGGCCTTGGCCATGCTGAAGGAAGTAAAGGCGATAGAGTCGGAGCTTGAAGAATCTGTGAGACGGATGAATGCCATGATTGACGAACTGCCCGCCGTGGTCGAACACGAAGCTGGCCGCGTCAAACAGATGAGCCATGTTCACGATCTGAGGAGGGATGACCCGTCTTCGGAACGTGCAGGCAAGGATTATTGAATCGAGTGTTGTGCGGTAGGCGTAAGGTTATTGCTCACGCACCGGATGCCGGTGCGCGGGTGTGCTTTTTTTGTGTAATGTGCGAATCGAATGGAATGAACCGATAGGAAGAGATTGAGGTGCTTGCCATGGGTCCAACAAGCTTTCGAAAAACGGGATGGGTCGTCGGGTGCATCGTTTTGACTGCACTGATCGCAATGGCCTTTACGGATATGGGGTCGCGCGATCAGTCGGTTCCGAACCCTGTGGAAGTGTCCATGTCGGTGGAGAAGGGCACCTTCAGCGTTCAGGCCACGGATGTTCCATTGCGCGATCTGTTGCGTGAAATTTCATCGGTGAGCGGCGTCCCGATCAGCGTGGATGATCGCCTCGGAAACGAGCGTGTTACCGTCAATGTAAGCGCCGCATCATTGGAATCGCTGTTGAGCAAGCTTACCAAGAGTTATGCAGTCGTCTACGACAAGGATGGCGACCGGTATTCATTGACCTCGGCACAGATTACGTCGCAGCAGGATGAGATTATTCCGGAGCAGAAGGCGGTGCTGGTGACCCCTGCCGAGGTGGCCGGGATGGAGGCTCAGGGCATACTATTCAACTCAATGCGCTCGATCAAGGAACTGCGCAAACCGGATTCCCGGGCTATTCTTCTACGCAATGCGATTATTGATACGGCTGCGGCGGTGGAAACGGGCAAATCCATTGTGGTGCCGGACAAGTTCAAGGCGCCTGAGGGCACGGAGTATTACATCGTTCAGTTTGATCGCGCGGTTTCAGATGAAGATCGTGTGGCGTTGGAAAAAGTGGGAGCGGAGATTTGTCATTATGTTCCGCACAGCGCGTACACCGTCCGCGTGGCTCCCGGCAATCTGGATGCCGTCCGCGCTATTTCCGGCGTGTTTTTCATCGAGCCCTATCACCCGTATTTCAAGATGAGCGGGGCCGTGCTGGCGCACTCTACCGGATTGTCGGACGAGATGACTAATACCACGTTTAATGTCATGTCATTCCGCGGCGCGGATGCAAAAGAGGCTCTTGAGAGAGCCGGCTACACGGTCACGAGGGAGCAGTCCGCGGGTGGCCGCCAGGTTCTCACAGTTCAAGCCTCGCCGGATGAAATCGAGGCGCTCATAAAGACAGAGCAGGTGCAATGGATTGAGCCCGGCATCGTGGCGAGGCCCGCGAACGATCTGGCCAGTCCGCGGATGCGGGCAAGCGCCCTTCGGGCGATGCATCCGTCGTTGACGGGTGAAGGGGTGGTGGTAGGTGTTTCCGATAGCGGTGTGGATTACCGCAATCCCGGCTATGCCGACATTCAGGGTCTGCCGAACGATCTGAATCAAAACACAAGAATTCTCTACTACGAAGCGCGCCCGGGCCCATACACGGAAGGCTTGCCCGGTGACGTTGATGGTCACGGAACGCATGTTTCCGGCTCCATTCTCGGCAACGGCGCTCTTTCCCAGACAGTAATTTCCTCGCCGGGTTCGGCCGGTCCGCCATACGGCACCAATCAGTTTGCGGGTGTGGCGCCTCGCGCCAAGCTTGTCATGCTGGAAGACTTCAACAGCTTCACGGACCAGGAACAAGCCGACATCATGCATCAGAAGGGCGCTCGCATATCCAATAACAGTTGGGGCTATTGGGGCTACTTCGAATATGGTCCCGCCAGCGCGTTGTGGGATGAATTGGTTCGCGATGCCCGGCCTGGGGTCGAGGGCAACCAGGAACTCACAGTGTTTTTCGCGGGCGGTAATGAAGGAGATGGGCAATCGGACGGAAGAGGCGGCGTCCCCGGCACGGTCACCATGCCCGGCAATGCGAAGAACGTGATCACGGTCGGCGCCATTGAACAACCGCGTTTTGCGCGTAATATCGTGGGTGTTTATTTTGGTGATGAGCAGTACTTCTCTGAAGACAATACCGACTCGGATTGGCAGATGTCTTCGTTCAGCTCTCGTGGTCCCGTGACGGGAACGGACCTGCGTATCAAGCCCGACATTGTCGCGCCGGGATCGTACGTTATGTCTATTCAGTCGCACGAAACCAATCCGGACGAATACCTGGGTGATTTCGAGAATTTCAATGTCTATGACTACCGCTATGGCAATGTAAATTCAGGCACGAACTTTGCCTTGTTCTCCGGCACATCCATGGCCACGCCGCTCGCAGCCGGCGCCGCTGCGCTGATTCAGCAGTATTTCACGAATGCTTATGGTCGCTTGCCCAGCCCGGCCATGATGAAGGCGATCATGGTGAGTGGCGCCCGGCGGGTGAATTCGATCGTGTATCGCCGGCCGATGTTCTTCGATGAGCTAGAGGTTGTGGACGATGGATGGGGTGTTGTTGACGTCATGCGCTCGGTGTCCGGCGCACAGATTCATCCAACAGATGAACTTCTGCTCCTCGATCAGGATGAAACAACTCCCTTGGGTACCGGCCAGTTATACTCCAGGCAGGTCACGATCGGCGCCGGTGAGGGCGGTTTGAAGGTTACGTTGGCCTACACGGATGCCGCGGGTACGCCCGGTAATGCCATCCAATTGGTGAACGACCTCAACTTGATCGTTTATGGACCGAATGGGGTGGTCTACCACGGAAATCATTATGATCCGGACGGAGTGCATTCTTATCCGCGTGATCAGGTTTATACCGCGTTGGGTGATACGTTTAACAACGTGGAGTCCGTTGTCATTCCGGAGCGGCCGGGAACCTACACCATTCGAGTGGTCGGACGGCAGGTCCCGGTAGCGCCCCAGGATTTCGCGCTGGTTGTTGTGAAGGGGGTTGGTCTACAGGGACGGACGCCTGGTAATTTCCCTTCTATTGCGTTGGATGAGCAGAATGCCCCGGTTATTGCGTACTCTCATGATTGGAGTGTCGAAGGGGGACAAAGCAACCTGACCCGTCAGATATTTGTCCGCAGATGGCGAGGTCCGATTGGTGAGCGATCCATGGTAGGGGAATGGCTGCGGCTTGAGGATCAGTGGTTCAGCGTACGCGATTCGGCTTTCGGCGCGGGCATCAGCATGACGCTGGAAAAATCCGAATATCCCTCGGTTGCGGTTTCGGGCGAGCGGGTCTATGTGGCATGGCAGGAATCTCCGCAAAGCCTTGCAGGCTCCGTTGAGCACATATTTTTCAAGGCGTTCAACGGGACGGATTGGGTGGAATATGCCAATTCCGCGCAGGGGAATGGCCTGAGCGGAAATACTACGCACCCGGCCGTGCGGCCGGTCGTGCAGACAGCCGGCGATGGACATCCCATTGTGGCGTGGATACAGGAAGGGGATTCGCCCAATCTGTCACGCGTCTTCCTGAAGAAGTGGGACGGGACAAACTGGGTTGGCTTGGCCGGTTCGCATACAAACGGCCTCCCGAGTTCGGCGAATCCTAAGATCGCCTCTCAGCTCAGCATGGTCATTCAGAATGGTGAGCCGGTTGTTGCATGGCAGGAGGCCACTGTTCCCAGCGGGGTTGTTGTGCTGAGGTGGACCGGTGCGTCATGGTCAAACATCAGTCCGGCAAACTCCGCGCCTCTTGTTTCTTCGCCGAAACTCGGTATCGGCGCCGATGGGATGCTGTACCTGGCATGGATACAGACATATGGCGCGGCACCCGGACAATACCTGTCCGAACAAGTATACGCCTTGCGGAGAGTGGGGGCGGCGTGGCAGGCGATGGGTGGGTCCACCACATTCCCCGGTATTACAGCGGCAACAAATGGGATACAGACGCCCGTCTCCGTGGGAATTGGTGGTGCTGCGGACGGACGGGTAATCGTCACGTGGATCGGTGGCTTCGCCGGCACAAACGCTGTGTTTTCGAAATCGTGGACGCCGGGAGGGCCGACCTGGGTGACGCTTGGAGGGGCCGGATTGCCGAGAGGGATGACGGGTGAGCCGCGACCTTATCACGGGATGGCGCTGGCCGTAGATCCGCTGGGAACTCCGTTCGCGACCTTTGTCGGGACCGTTTACGATCCGGATGTTCAAGAAGTCCTGACTTATTCGCTGGTCGCCGATCGCGATCCGCCGGTCTTCGGCGGACTGCTGTCTGCCGTCGGCGGAACGAATAACGATGTAACGCTCACATGGAGCGCTGCGTCCGACAATTTCTCGAC
>CAZTYH010000008.1:59026-60162 GCA_964617565.1 uncultured Verrucomicrobiota bacterium | reverse complement strand
CGTAGCGAGGACGATTCCGGATATGGACCATCTTGACCAATTGGAGAGCCAGAGCATTTTCATTCTTCGCGAAGCCTACGCGAAGTTCAAAAACCTTTGCATGCTCTGGTCCATCGGCAAGGACAGTACGGCCATGCTCTGGCTGGCACGAAAAGCATTCTTCGGTCACGTGCCGATCCCCCTTGTGCATATAGACACGGCCTACAAGATCCCCGAAATGATCACGTTCCGCGACCGCATCGCCATGGACTGGCGACTCACGATGATCTACGGGCAAAACCGGCAGGCCCTGGCCGCAAAGGAAACGTTTCCCGACGGCAACCTCTCGCGCGTGGCCTGCTGTTCGGTGCTCAAAACCGAGGCACTGAAGAAGACGCTCTCCGGAGAATGGCCACGGTTCCGTCTCAACCTTGAAACGGGCAAGTACGAGGAAGACCCGAACCGCGAACCGTACACCGGGGTCATTGTCGGCGCTCGCGCCGACGAGGAAGGAAGCCGCTCCAAGGAGCGTTATTTTTCACCGCGCGACCGCAACAGCCTGTGGAACATCGGCGATCAACCGCCGGAATTCTGGAACCAATTCAATACGGATTTTCCACCCGGCACTCACATCCGGATTCATCCCCTGCTCGACTGGACCGAGCTGAATATCTGGGAATATATAGACCGCGAAAAAATCCCGATCACCGACCTGTACTTCGATCGCGGCGACGGCAAACGGTATCGCTCTCTCGGTTGTGCCCCCTGCACGAATCCGGTCGAGTCCACCGCGAAATGTCCGCGGGACGTCGTCGAAGAACTTCGCAGCGGAAAATTTTCCCGCGTCGCGGAACGCGCGGGACGTGCGCAGGACAAGGAAGATGGCGGCGGCCTGGAAACGCTGCGCCGGGATGGATACATGTGAAGAAGGAAATTGAAAACAGGGATCCTGTTGCAGAGCGCGAGCGGTTAAGCGTGGTAATTGTCGGCCACGTGGACCACGGCAAAAGCACGCTGGTCGGGCGATTGCTCGCCGATACGCACAACCTGCCCGAGGGCAAGCTGGAGGCCATCCGCGAACAATGCCGGCGCAATTCCAAGCCCATGGAATATGCCTACCTGCTGGACGCGCTCAAGGATGAGCAGGCCCAGGGCAT
>CAZTYH010000008.1:56052-58926 GCA_964617565.1 uncultured Verrucomicrobiota bacterium | reverse complement strand
CCCGTGGGCATGAAGCCGATGTTTTTTATCCCCGCCGATTCGCGCAACGGGTGTTGCGTGGCATCGCTTTCGGACCGCATGCCCTGGTATTCAGGCATGACCGTTTTCGAAGTATTCGATCAGTTCACGCGGGGCGGAGATGTTTCTTCCAACCCATTCCGAATGCCGGTTCAGGATGTCTATAAATTCACCGCTATGGGCGATAATCGTCGAATCATCGCCGGTCGAGTAGAATCCGGCGTTCTCCAGCCCGGCGATTCAGTCCTTTTCAGTCCGTCCAACAAGCGCGCGGTGGTCAAGACTATCGAGGCCTTCGGAGGGCCTGCCCCTGCGAAAGTCGGGCCGGGTGAAGCGGCCGGATTCACCGTGACCGAACAAATTTACGTGACGCGCGGCGAGATGGTGTCGCGCGAAGTTGAAATGGCGCCCCGGGTTTCCACCCGGCTGCGCACGGACATCTTCTGGCTGAGCCGGCAGCCGCTGACCGCCGGGCGCACTTACACTTTCAAGCTCGGTGCGGCGGAAATCCCCGCACAATTGGAGTCGGTTCAGCGGGTGCTCGACGCCTCCACACTGAACGTGGACGAGAAACGCCCCTCTGTTAACCGGCACGAGGTCGCGGCCTGTGTGCTGAAAACGCGAAAGCCCGTTGCGTTCGACTTGTATCCCGACAACCAGAAGATGGGGCGCTTCGTTCTCGTGGATCAGTACCAGATTGCGGGCGGTGGCATCATCCGCGAAGCACTCCCGGACGATGAAGCCGGACTTCGCGAAGAAGCCTTCTTCCGCGAGAAGAAATGGGTGCGCAGCGAAATCACACAGAATATGCGTGCAGAACGCTACGGCCAGCAGGCGACGCTGATCGTCATCACCGGCCAGAAAGGCGCAGGCAGGAAAAGAATTGCCGCGGCGCTGGAGCGCGCGCTTTTTGACCAGGGGCGAATGGTGTACTACCTCGGCATGGGCAGCCTGGTGCACGGCCTCGATGTGGACATCAGCCACATGGATTTGGGCAAGGACGCGGCGGCACGCGAATATGTCCGCCGTTTGGGTGAAGTTCTTCACGTATTGCTGGATACCGGCCTGATCGTTATCAGTACCGCCCTTGAACTTTCCGGGCGCGACCTCAGCGACATCGAAACATTGATAGCGCCGAACAAGATGCTCTCGATTCACGTCGGCGGCGGCGAGGAAGGCGAGACCAACCTGGAATTTCCCTCTCCGATTGAACTGCAGGACGTCCTGCCGCAGATTATGGAACGACTGAAGGCGGACGGCATCTTGCCGGAAGAGCGCTGATTATACAGCGTCGAAGTCATCAGCCGACGTCATGTCGCTGACCACCTTGGAGCCCTGCAACGTCGGAAAATAACTCACGCGGGGCATCTCATGCTTTGCCATGAAAGCGTCCAGCTCGCGCCCGCGTGAAGGGCAGTAGAGCATGAGGAAACCGCCACCCCCTGCACCGATGATCTTCCCACCCAGTACTCCGAATTCTTTCTTCACCTGGTCATATAGTTGATCGAGCACGGAAAGACTGATCGATGCCGACATCTGCTTCTTATACCGCCAGTGTTCGTCCATCAGGCTGCCGAAGCGATCCAGATCTTTTGCCTCGAACGCATCCCGGATCTGCCGACCGATATCCTTGATGTTTTTAAGACAATCCACGACCTTGACGTGATCCTTGCGCCCGGCATCGCGCGCCGCGGCATCCTGGCTCTTCAGCACAGCCGTCGCCGAACGTTGAACCCCGGTGTAGTACATGCGCGCTTTTGTCACCAGTTCATTGGCGGTTGGGAAATCCATGCGGACATTCTCCACGGCCACCTGACCGCCCTGCCCGATCTCCAGCACCTTGAAGCCGCCGAACGCGGCAATGTATTGGTCCTGTTTCCCGACCGGCTCCTTCAGGATATCCATTTCAATGTGGCACGCTTCTTCAGCAATGTCCGCAATGGCAGCCGATTCGCGTTTGTACGCGCGAATGGCTGTCAGCAATCCCACCAGGTAAGAGCCGGACGACCCAAGCCCTGTGCGGGCGGGCATATCCGCCACGCTCGTCAGCTCCACATTCTCGCGGATGTCGTGAATTCTCAACGCCTCGCGCGCAAGCGGGTGTTTGATTTCATCTATCGAATCCACGGTTTCGACCTGGCTGTAGCGAATCACGATCTTGCGGTCGGCCACGGAACGACGGTTCAACATCAGGTACATGTATTTGTTGATCGCCATCGTAAATACATATCCGCCGTGCTCCTGGTAGAATGACGGCAAATCGGTTCCGCCCCCGCCCAGCGTAATTCGGAATGGAGTTCGCGTGATGATCATGGGGAAACCTCCGGAAAGGATTGGAGTGATGGAGTGCTGGAGTGATGGAGTGATGGAGACGTTTCGCCATAAACCGCATTGCTTTCCTTTAAAACCATATGATCAATCCAATCACCATGGTCCCGTTTCTGCTCGAGCCTCTCCACCAGCTTGAGCAGGCCGTTTTCCAATTTGAAGGCAAGATCATTAAGCTTGCCATAGTCCTGCTGCGAAAGTTGTTCAGCGTTTACGTACGCTTCCAGGCCGGAAACCGACTCCCCAAGCGATCCTAATGCGATATATAGGGATTGAAGATACTCTTTGATGGAGCGGCGACAATACCCCTCTGCAATATTACGGTGAACGGAATCGATAGACGCATCTTGTTGCCCCGCAACACGTTTCAATTCAAAAGGAAAGGACCGAAACGCCCGGAAAGAGTCGACGTATAATTGAATCGCGTCCTGCCAAACCCGCAATTGCTGATATCCCCTGTTCTTGTTCCTATACATCACTCCAACACTCCATTACTCCATCTCTTCAAATCTTGAACCCGCTCTTCAC
>CAZTYH010000008.1:51491-55952 GCA_964617565.1 uncultured Verrucomicrobiota bacterium | reverse complement strand
TTGAGCCCTGCCGAGGAAAGTTTTTTGATGAGCGGAGCGGCCGGCTCCCGGCGGGTATTCGTGACCGGAATCTTCACATACACGTTATCTGCCAGTTGCGCCAGTTTGTGCGCCTGCTCTTCCATTTCATTGAACTCATCGGAGAAGACCTCGAACGAAACGGAGAGGTCTTTCACTACACGCAACACTTCCGCCGCAAACGCCAGATAATTGGTAATACCGGCTTTTGACATCAGGGTCGGATTCGTCGTGAACCCCTTGACGACTCCCGCCTGGTAGGCGTCAATAATAGAATCGAGGTCAGCCCCATCGGAAAAGATTTTAATGCGCAGATCGGGAAGCTTGGGAACCGGTGGGGGCGTGTTCATTTAGAAAAGATCCTGTCTGGGGAAACGGAGTGTTGGAGTACCGGAGTGTTGGAGTACTGAGCGGACCTGCGGTCTGTCCTTATCCCATCACTCCATCTCTCCATCACTCCAATACTCCAATTCTCCATCTCTCCATCACCTCTTGATTTCCGATTCCCACTTTGTCGGCGCTGCCTTGAGGCTGGGATGCGTGATGATCATGTGATGCACCACCATGTGGAATGCCTCCGTGTGCGGTGTAATGTGATCGGGATTGACGACAGGAATAATCACGCAGGCGTCGGCCACCTGCGCCGTATAACCCCCGTCGCGGCCGACAATGCCCACAACAAACGCGCCGACTTTTTTTGCCAGCTTCAACGCCTCGACCAGGTTCGGGCTGATGTTGCGCTCGGCATCGCCACCGCCCACGGAAAAAACCAGGAGAACATCGCCCTTCCGCAAACGGCTGCCTTTCAACCATTCGGCGAGGCATCCGGCCCAACCTTCATCGTTGATGCGCGCGGTGAGTTCCGAAACATTGTCCGTCGGCGCGTAAGCCTCCATCGCAGCCAGCTTGCGCAGATCATTCACGCAATGGGACGCTGCCGCCGCGCTTCCGCCAACCCCGAGGACAAACGCCCGCCCCCCCTGCTCCCGCGCACGAATCAGCACATCCACAACCTGGTCCACGGATTTGCACGAAAGCTTGCGCAGCACTTCCACGCTTTCGGATACGAACTGTTCCACGAAGTTCATGCACCGGATTAAGGCAGAGAGTTGTTTTCTTGTCAATTCAAGCGCGGACAAAGTTGCCGTTTCCACCATACAATTCGTTTGATCGGACGCAGACTTTCCGGTTAGATGCCGCAAATGGAACAGAACGGCAACCAGGTCCAGGTAAGCGTGGTGATACCGGCTTACAACGAAGAGCGAAAGATCGCCGACGCTGTTCACGACATCGTCTACTACTTCGAGCAGAAAAAACTTTCCTATGAACTCATCGTTTCCGTTGATGGCACTGATCGAACCCGCGAAATCGTGGAGGACATGGCAAAAGGCAATCCATGCATCGTGCTGACCGGCTCGAGCGAACGTCGCGGCAAGGGGATGGCTGTTCACGAAGCGATTCTTAAAAGCAGGGGCGCTTTCGTCGGGTACATGGACGCGGACAACAAAACGCCCGCATCCGAATTCGATCAGTTCCTCCCGGAATTGGAAAAAGGCACACCCGTAGTGATTGGAAACCGCGCCCTCAGCGGAACGCTCACGGCCAGCAGTCGGCCGCTGGCACGGCGTGTTTTTTCATGGGCCTACCTGCTCTTCACCCATATGCTTCTCGGCCTGTGGGAAATCACTGACACGCAATGCGGATTCAAGTTTTTCCAACGCGATGCAGGACTGGAGCTCTTCCGTGCGCAGAAGATCATGGGCTACGCCTTCGACGTCGAAATCCTGTACCTCGCGAGGAAGAAAGGATATGCCATCGCACAGGTGCCGGTGTCGTTCAAACACGACCCCGATAGCCGCATGAGCGTAATCCTGGGAAATCTGCGAAGCCTGCGCGATACCTGTCTCATCCGATTCCTGCACCTCAACGATTAAACTGCACGCGTTGCAACCGCGTAGGTGCTTAGACCGAACTTGTGATAATGAAGCCGTATCAGGCTCGGGCGGAATCCTGCTTTCACAAGCAACGGCCACAAGTCACGCTTGTTGTAGTACATCTTGTGATCGTCCACCTCGCCGGACGTATCGCCACCAAGATAGTAGGCCTGCGTCTCAAGAAACCACTTTCCGAACCAACTGGGAACGTTGACGAACAACAGGCCGCCGGGCTTCAGCAAGCGATAACACTCCGTCAGCACTTTGACCGGTTCCCAGAGATGTTCCAATGTATTGATAATCAGAATTCCGTCAAACCCCGCGCCCGGCAGTTGGGGCAGAACTTGATCTATTTCACCCCGGTGAAAACTGTACTTTCCGCCATCAAGGCTTTCATCCACAGCCCGATCAACACCGACCCCGGCCTTCAAATGTGAATCCAATCCTTTCAGCAAAAACGCATGGTAGCCGCACCCGATATCGAGAACGGTCATCTCGCGCTTTCCCTTGAATACATGCCGCAAACGGGAGGCAGACAGATAACCTCCCGCTTTTTCAAAAAACGAGCGCTTGCGCTGCCCAAAGGCTTCCTTGTGCGGCAAAGAGTCGGTTGTCATCTTGTTTCCAAATCAGACCCTGTTAATGCTTTCTTCAGTAATAATGCGGCGTGTTCGCCGGCAGAGCAAGCCCGCTTTAGTTTGGCTTGGGCAACCGCAGGATCATTCGATATGATGCCGGCGCATTGAAGAGGAGAACGCCGCATCGTGAGTAAAAAGCACAAGCCTAAACATGCACCGCAGCCAGTGGCGCCCCCGCCCCCTGCCGACATCCCTGCTTCACTGCGGATTTATGATCGCCTTTTCCTGATCGTCCTTCTGATTGCTGCGGCCGTTCGCCTCGCCTTTCTCGGGCGCGCCGAGCTATGGCAGGATGAGCTGGGTTTTGTGAATCTTTCTCACACAGGCCTTTCGCCCCTGGAGATATGGCGCGGCAGTTGGGATTGGATTATCTCCATTGGGCAGCTCCCTTTGTCTTTTTTTATTTTCAATCTGTGCTACCAGGCGTTTGAGTTTGTGGGGGGGACGGTCACACCATTCACGCCCGCGCTTGCCCGATTGCCGGCCGTTTTCTTCGGCGCTCTCGGAGTGTGGAGCACCTATCGTCTTGCCGCACGCACGCTTGATCTCTCGGCCGCACGATTGGTTGCCATGGTCATGGCGGTCTTTTTCTTTCCCGTCTATTATTCACGGGAAGTCTATTGCTATGCGCAACTCATCGCTATAACACCGATCGCGGTTTCGACCATCATCGCGCTTGTTTTTGAAAAACGATCCGCCTGGAAATATTCCACCCTTCTCTTCCTTTGTCTTGCGGCCTTGCTCTACACGCATCTCGGGGCGCTGATGATCGTGTTCGCGATGTCCGTCTGTATTCTTGTTCTATGGGGTTGGAGTCGCTGGAACAGAAATGCCGACATCTCACGCGGAGCCTTTATCGCCGGCCTGACCTGCGGTGCAGCGCTGCTTGCTGCCTCACCGTTCATTCTCCGCTTTGCCCTTTACAACAAGGCGCATACTGCAGGGGCTGACTACTCATATTTTGTTATACTCAACGATGTCGTCTGCAAGCTTTTCCTGGGAGAGCAGGCGTGGGCATGCCTTATATCATGGATCGTTTTTCTGGCCGGGCTTTTTTCTCTTTTTGCAAAAACCCCGAACAGCCACGGGCGAAGATTCATCGCCTGGGTAACCGTCGTCGGGGTTCTGGCCATCGCGTGGGCGACGCACCGCTCACAATATCTATCTGTTCGTTACTTCTCACCCGTGAGCCCCCTGGTACTCATTGTCATGGCCCAGGGGCTCCATCAACTGGCACTATGGATAAGCCGTTCACTCCGTCTTCCGGAATCAAAGCAACGAATTGCTTTCTATTCTCTCGCCGCGATTCCTCTGGCTGTTCACGCATTCATCTATACCCCTGCCCTGCTGCGCTTGACGGAAAAATCCGTTCCCTTCGGCGCCGTGGCGCAGTGGATCAACGACCATCTCGAGCCCGGCACGCCCTACCTGATGGAAAGCGCGTACGAAATCCGATGGGTGGGAGGAAGCTATCCCACACCGGAGCGTTTTCCTGCCGCACCTTTTGTTCATGGCAGTGCGCCGCAGGACATGGCACGACTGCATGACCGACAGATTGATTTCATGACTCGATTCCCGGAAGCCCCGTTCATCGAGTCCGCTCATCACAACTGGGATAAACCCAGCGGTCTCTGGACGTGGCCGCACAGCAATTTCAGACAACACGTGATCGTGGGCAATCCGGAACGATTGAAGCAACTGATCCGTTGGGGCATCTACCCTGGCGTTCCGCACGAGGCATTGTCGGAGTATTCCTATCGCATTGATATTTATCACAACACTTGGGACGACATTAAACAACGTGCACGTGATGAGGGGCGCTTGGTTGTGCCGGCTTTCGAAGGATGGGAATTTCAAGGGCAGCCTGTGAG
>CAZTYH010000008.1:47080-51391 GCA_964617565.1 uncultured Verrucomicrobiota bacterium | reverse complement strand
AGACCCAGCGCCGCCGGAATATGCCAGAGCGCTTGATGAAACACCGCCACGCCCACGAGATAACCCGTCGCACACCCCACCAAGCCCCATGCCGAACCAAACCGGTGCTGGGCCATTTCGAAATTCAACAACACGTAACTCACTCCGAGCGGCGCCATCGCCCAAGCAACAGCACGCACCAGCATCGCCATCTCGGGGGTCGGTGTGCGATCCCCATAGATCACCCATAAAGGCAGCCATGGAACCACGGAAATGAGCGCAGCCGCGCCGCCAACAAGCACCGCGACATACAGCACCGCGTAAAGCAACGTCTTCCTGTCGCGTGCGCTCACAACGCCGGATGAAGCAACCTTGGGAAACATCGCCATGGCAATCGGCGTCGCAACAAATACCATCGTTCGCCCAATCGTTCCCGCGCGAGCGAACAAGCCGGCCGTTTCCGGATCAAAAAACCTTTTTACCAACAACACATCCGCGTTCATCAGGACGGCGAAACCGGTAATCACAACCAACGATTGCATGAAGTACGAACCGACGCCCTGCACGACATGCTGCGGCTCCGACGGCTCATGCACAACGCTCCACAGCCCGACCAGACCCAAAACAAGGGTCGCGATCACACCGAGCCCCTGGGCGATAATCCCCCACGAAGCCGATGCGGCCACGTAATAGACAAACCCCACCCCGGCAACCAGACGAACGACACCCCAGCTGTGTTGCGTCACCGACATCCAAATGAACGCCTGCACACCCAGCAACGCGCCGATCAACACGGGCATTAGTAAAGAACCCGCGAGGACCCACCCCGTCAGCACAACCGGCATAGGATCGTCCATTCGAAAGAATGTAGCAATCTCGTTGCAGAAAATGGTGCCCAACAATGCCGCCACAATCGCCGGCAACAGCATCTTCATGCACCACTTGACCGTCAGATTTTTGACCGCACCCGCCCGCCCATCCTGAACGAGTCTCGCCGCATAGTGCGCCAAGGCCGTCCGCAATGCATCCATAGGCGTGGAGGCAATGAGAACAATACCCAGCATGGATGCGAGAACCCCATATTCGGCGGGATCGAGAGCACGGCCCATGACCACATGATAGAACATGTTGCAGAAGCTGCCTGCCATCGTGGCCACAAGGAGCAACGTGCCGTGCCCGAAAAAACCTTCAGTGTTGTGTTTGCGCATTTGACTCACGGCCTTAAATGAATTATCCGGCCCAGCGTACGATCATAGATGGCGACAATCCAGCGGAACGGCGAATAAATCATGCGCAGGCGGCAGATCGCAATAAACATCTCGCACGATGCCTTGCCCACTCGCAGTTGAGAGCCCGGAGCATCATGCCAGACCGTGGGACGCTCCAGGATCGGGAATCCGGCACGCCGTAGTTGGAAAAGAAGATCCACGTCAAAAGCCCAACGCGTAATGCCCAATTTCGGCAGCACGGCATGCAAGGCTTCCCGCTTCATGACTTTCGCGCCGCATTGCGTGTCGTGAATTTTAAGTTTAAAGAGCGAGCGAACCATCCCGTTGAAAATGCGCGACGCAATGCGTCGTTTCAGCGGTTGTCGCGGACTCACTTGCGCGCCTTCAATCCATCGCGAGGCAATAATGGCTCCCGCATCACCGATGTGCTCGATCAAATCATGAAACGCTTCCGGAGGCGTGGAATTATCGGCGTCCACGAATCCAACAATCGCGCCGGTCGCCGCGCGAAAACCCATCATGATCGCGCCCCCCTTCCCGATGGGCTTCGGCTCCACAATCACTTTGACCTGGGAAATCGTTTCGGCGCATTTGCGAGCCACACCTTCCGTGCGATCGCGCGAGCCGTTGACTACGACAATCAACTCGACGTCATCGCCATAAATCCCGGTGAAATACCGGCTGTACGTTTCGAGCATAGAGCCCAGGCGGAGCTCTTCATTATAGGCGGGGATCACAATGGAGACCTTCACCGGCCAAGGTCTCCCGTTTCGCGCCGCCTGACCAGTATGCGCAACGTTGTATCACCCTGTCCGAAGTGCTCCACATCGCAAATCGGCTCATAGCGCTCCTCAATGATGCTCCAGAGCATTTTCTGTTCATCTACAGGCAGCGGCATGACTTCCGGGCCTCGAATGGCAAGCCCATAGCCGCTGAAGGCGGCAACCGGCGCGTCCACCGAGCGAAGCAACTCGATCATCATCTCCCGGTTTAAGACACGCAGGCGTTTCGCTTTCTCCGTATCCATGTCCGGGTAATAGCAGAACGGCCCCATTTCCATGCCTTCGGGCACATCCATTCCAGCCTGCACCGCGATATAGGCATCCTGCGTCAGCAAGGTGCGGTCCAACCAACTCAACTTACCAATCCATGCCGACACATCAGACAACTGTTGCACTGGTGACTGCGTTCTGAACGGCCACCAGATACGATCCCGCCCCCGGACAAACCAATTTTGATTGATCGGCGAAGAAAAAGCCGCGGCCGTTGAAACAAGAAGCACCAATGCAGTCAGCCAAAGCAACCAACGCGAACTGCGCTCCTCGACCGGACCCGTCACGGACAAAACGACTTCCGAAAGCGACACAGCAAGTGCCGCGGCAAGCACGGGCATTACGAACACCTGGTAATCTTCATAAGGAAACGGCGCAAGAAAATGCGTCAGCGAGACAGCCGCCACCGCAACCCACATAACAGCGCTGAATTGCGGCGGCACATCCTCTTGTACGCTTGTTGCCGGAGCGACCGGCTGCATCCATCGGAAAAGGACCACCCCGAGCGTCAAGCTCATCGGCACAAAGAATGCCTGCGCGAACCTGGAGATAAACCCTGCTTTATAGATCAACAGATTCGCCAACGACCCGACCGAGCGCGCGGTGTGATATTCCAGCATGGCGAAGCGAAATCCGTCAGGCGCAAGAATCGCGAACGGTAATGCCCATCCCGCCAACCCCACCACACCTCCGACACCAAATGCAATCCACCGCAAGTCTCCCAGCGCTTTTCTGTTAATAAGCAGGTACACGCCCACAACCGGTAATGCGGCGCCCGCCGAGATACGGACCCCGGACGCAAGGGCGATGAGAAATCCGGACAGGAAAGCGGCACTGCCTCCTCCGCGTGAACGAGCATAACTTAACGCAACAAAACCCAGCACCAACAAAAGCGCGGTCAATGAATAAGTTTTCACGACCGTTGTGAAATAGCTTTGATAGACGTTGCATGAGATGAGAATGAATGCCAACACTCCGACCACACGGCCTGCTCCGCGTCGCGCTGCACGCCCCGCCAGCCACGCAGCCGACAATGAAGCCAGAAACCCCAGAACGGCCGTTATCTTTCGTCCGCCGGCGACCCCGCAACGATCCACCAGGGGATGAAGCCGGGCATAGACAAGAGGGAATACGGGCCCCTGCGTGAAAGCAAAATCCTTGTACGGCAAATAACCCTGGCTGACGCGGCGCGCGGCGTAGAGATACCACCCCTCGTCCTGGTTCAATTCACCCCAGTAAAGATTCAGCGCCCCAAGCAATACAAAGATCGCAAGGGCAACCACCCAGAAAAAAACAATCCATCCGGCGCGCATCAGCGGAACACCCCCTGTGCTCGACGACTCTCCGCTCGAATACATGAATATCTGCACATTGGCAAAACCAAATCATCCTTTCATCTATATAAAGGATCGAGCGTCAGATTTTTCCGAGAAAAAGTTC
Source organism: uncultured Verrucomicrobiota bacterium (assembly GCA_964617565.1). Classification (GTDB taxonomy): domain Bacteria; phylum Verrucomicrobiota; class Kiritimatiellia; order CAIQIC01; family JAGNIJ01; genus JAKJGV01. The sequence continues at coordinate 47,691 of CAZTYH010000008.1, read as the reverse complement.
GATTATTTTGCTGCCCTGTTCGAGCTCACGCAAATCAATGAACTCATCCACCGTATGCGCCTGCTTGATGCTGCCGGGACCGAAAACGACAATTTCCTGGCACACTTTCGACAATGCACCGGCATCGCTGTACCACGCAGCTCCCTTGGTGCTCGAAACAACCCCGTTATCCCGGCAAGCCTCGGAAAGAAGGCCGACCAACCGCGATTCCGCGGCCGTCTGGAAGGGAACGCCCATTTTGATCATGCGAATGTCATACCCGGTGATGCTTCCACCTGTCTGCATCTGATCCAATTTGCTCCTGATTTGTTCAATCAAAGCCTCCCCGTTCTCCTCGGGAAGCAAGCGCCTGTCCACCTCGATCACGCAACGATCCGGCACAATATTAACACTCGAACCGCCGTGAATGGACCCGATATTCAGCGTGGGCTTCCCGAGGATGGGATTCGCCAGGTGCGAGGCCGCCAGATCGGCGCTTTCTTTAAGGAAGGCCAAGACATCAGCCATAGCTGTAATCGCACTCACTCCGCGCGCAGGATCGGAACCGTGTCCAGCCCTTCCCCGCAGCTCGACTTCAAACCAGAGCGCGCCCTTGTGCGCATGCACGATGG
>CAZTYH010000008.1:42143-46980 GCA_964617565.1 uncultured Verrucomicrobiota bacterium | reverse complement strand
TCAAGATAGGCCGCGACATATTCCGCGACCCGGAGTTCTCCGGAATTCGATTTGTCCGCTGTCGCGTCCGGATTCACGCTGGGGATCGCAATCAGCTCGGATAGCAACTCCACTAGAGATCGCTGCACCATATACGCCTCCGGCCCTTAATACTTGCGGGATTCGATCTGATTGATAACGGCCTCGACCGGCGCAGGCGTTTTATATTCGGGAGTGAACAGGGAGTTGTAAACCTCGATGAGCTGGCGGTAAAGAGTCACATCCAAAACCACCATTTCGCAACTCAGCTTGAACTGCAAATCGGATGCGGTATCCCGTGTCTTCCAATCGGGATATCTGGTTTCAAGCTCCGCAAAACGCTCCAGCAGATCGGCTTCCGCCGACTGAAGCGCCTCCATGTTCGTTTCGTGCGCCTGTGACTTCGCGCGCTTGAAATGAAACTTCGCAAAAAGAAAACTGGCGATGATCGCGCAAAGCACCACGGCAACAAGAATTCCAAGCACCTTCTTCATAAAGCCTCCCCATTACACAACCGCCATTCGCCCGGAATCTTTACCCTTTCCAATCTCTGGATGCAAGCTGTCGGACTTTTCCGATACGGGGAGCAAATGCGCGCCGCATCATTCGCATTCAATAGTTCCCTCGACCGGTTTTGGTTGACGTTCGCGCGGATGCGACCGCATCATTCGCGATCATGACGCCATCGTACGTGCCGCTTATTATCTTCGCGCTCTGTTACGCGCTGTTTGTCATGCTTCCGACACGGCGCGCACTGACGGCGTGCCTTGGCGCGGTCGCGCTGATCATTACAGGCCCTCTCACGTGGCATGAGGCGCTCACCGAAGCGATTCAGTGGAACGTGGTGGCCCTCTTTTTCGGCACGCTGGTCCTGGCCGAACTTTTCATGATGTCGCGCATGCCCGCCGTCATGGCGGAACATCTCGTCGCCCGCACCAAAACCGTGCGTGCCGCGATGCTTGCCGTCTGCGCGCTGTCTTCATTCCTTTCCATATTCGTCGAGAATGTCGCGGTTGTGCTCCTGATCGCTCCGGTGGCGCTCAGCCTCGCGAAAAAACTGAACCTTTCACCGGTGCGCCTGCTCATCGGCGTGGCGGTCTGTTCGAACCTGCAAGGCACGGCTACGCTGATCGGTGACCCACCGAGCATGATTCTCGCGGGCTACATGAAGATGAATTTCAACGACTTCTTCATGTATCACGGCAAGCCCGGTATTTTCTTCGCCGTGCAGGCGGGCGGCATCGCCTCGCTGGCAGTTCTCGCATGGCTGCTGCGAGGCCATCGAGGGATTACGGACATGGCCTATGAGGAACACGCGCGAAGCTGGGTGCCGACATGCTTCCTCGTCGCGCTCGTCATCGGCCTTGCGTCCGCGTCATCCGTGGACCCCGACTTCAAATGGTTCGCCGGAACATTCACGATGGCTCTCGCGGTGGCCAGCCTGATCTGGTTCCGTCTCGGGCCGCGTTGGACCGCCACACGAGCACTGATCAAAACGCTGGACTGGGATACGACGTTCTTCCTCGTCGGCGTTTTCGTCCTTGTCGGCGGCCTTAGTGATTCCGGTTGGCTGGAAAAGCTGGGAATAGCGATTGGCCATCACGTCGGCAGCAACCTGCTCTACGCATTCGTCGTGATCACGCTCGTGGCCGTGCTGGTATCCGCGTTCGTGGACAATGTGCCCTTCCTGCTCGCGATGATTCCGGTGGTGCAGCAGGTGGCCGACGGCCTCGGCGTTCCTGTTCCGCTCCTGATGTTCGCCTTATTGATCGGCTCCTGCCTCGGCGGCAACATCACCCCGATCGGCGCATCGGCCAACGTCGTCACCATCGGCATCCTGAAGAAGCAGGGCTACGTCGTTTCCTTCCGCGAATTCATGGCCGTCGGCATCCCCTTTACCGCGGCAGCCGTAACCGCCGCCAGCCTGTTCGTGTGGTGGATCTGGGCACCGTAGCATGCGGGCCGGGAGAATCGGAGCGCGGGCTTCAGCCCGCGAAATTCCGGCCCTGAAACCTGAACACTGAAACCTTCTTTTCTCCTACGCACCCGTCAATACCCGCCCCGTCTCGGTCAGGCTTTGAGCTCCCAGTTTCAAGGTCCTGCCCTTCTCAGATCAGTTGCGCATTCGCCAATTCCGGGTTACGGTTAGTCCATCGTTTTCCCAAAGAAAGCAGGTTTGTTCATGGCGCTCGATACCAAACATCTTAAAGCGGTCATATTTGATTACGGCAATACGCTGATCGAATTCTCGCACGCGCAGGTCACCGCGTGCGACACGGCGCTCGCCGGCGCACTCGCGCGCCACTTCGGCACGCCGGACATGGCCCGGCTCAAGGAAATCCGCGATAAAGACCGCATGGCCCCCTACCTGACTCCGGAGTTCCGCGAGAATAATCTCGTGGAAATCACAACCAATCTCGTCCAGGATTTGTACGGTGTCGAACCCACCGGTGAGCAGATCGCCGATATCCTCCGCACGCGCTACGAAGTATTCGTTCGCGTGGTGCATGCGGATCCTTATGTCGCCAAGGTTCTGGAATACCTGGGGCGTCGCTACAAACTCGGATTGCTTTCCAACTATCCGGACGGCGATGCCATCCGCGCCAGTCTCGAGCAAACCGGGCTCGCGCAGTATTTTGACGCGGTGGTGGTCTCCGGCGATCTCGGCGTGGTGAAGCCCCACCCCGCTCCGTATCTAACCGTTCTGAACGCGCTGCGCGTGAAAGGTTCGCAGGCCGTCCTTGTCGGCGACAACTGGCTCGGAGATATTCAGGGGGCGAAGGGCGCAGGGCTTCAGGCCGTCCTGATCACGCAGTGGAAAACGCTCGAAGTGTTCGATCGGGAGGATCATCACGTCGAGCCCGACGCGGTCATTGGACATTTGACGGAGTTGATGGATTTGCTGTAGCCGCCGCTGATAAGCGGTGGCGTCCTGTCCAGCCACGCCTTATCAGGCGCAGCTACACCCCATCACCCCATTCTTCCTACAAATCCCCCAGGCTCAAATCCCCGTGAATCTTGTAGATATGTCCGTCGCGGGAGACATGCAGGGTGCGCCCCGGAAACTCTTTCGCCAACTCCTCCCGGAGCATGGACACCACTTCTTCATCTATCTTCTCTTCCACATCAGGCGGCACGCGGCTCAAGGTGGAGATGCGCACCTCCACGATGTAGCCCGGTCCATGCTCCGACCCGTATCCCGCGGAAAAGGAAGCGCCCACATTGAATAAACCGTCGCTTTCGGGATTCGATGTGTCGCCGCGCTTCGGCCTCGCGGGATGCAGCGGATAAAGATGGCCATACTTGTCCTCGAGGGCATGATCAACACGATCAAAAACCCTCTTCAACTGCTCTTCCCACGCCAATGCTCTTGCGTGCCTGAGACTCATGACGAAAAAGCCTTTCGAAATTCTTCCGGCGTCCGGGCCACGCGACCGGCCTCGTAATCGAAAAACGCCATGCCGGTTTTGATCCGCGCAACCTCCGCGCCGCCCTGCTTGTTCGTCATCCGGTAGAACAACTCGAAGCCGCACGGGCCAATCTCCCCCACCGCCGTTTCCACGATCAGGACGTCTCCGAGCCGGGCCTGGGATTTATACACCACCACGGCGTCGAGCATGATCAGCGCCGCACCGCCCGCATCCAGTTCCGTGAACCCGTTCGCGCGCAGGAAGCAGACCCGCGCTTCATGCGCAAACGCAAGCACGGCGTCATTGCCGAGATGCTGGCCGTAGTTGATATCACCGACACGCACCGCAAGCTCCACGGAGTGCGTGAACTTCTCCGGCATTTCGATCTTGATTCTTGCCATGAACTCTTCTCCCTGTCGTCGGCATCATTCCGGGTTGGCCAGGCGGCCGACAAACAGAATCGTGCCGGTCTTGTTATCCCGAATCAAAAAAACAAACGGCCGGTCGGCACGGAACGTAACGGGCACGTCATCCGGCCGCGCGGACGCCGGCCTCATCATCACCGCGGTCGCCGCCGCCGCTTCGGTTCCTTTTTCGTTCACCTCGACAAACGCCTTGTGAATCACGTGCCCAATCATCAAATCCTTTTTGCCCGTCATGCCGGAGAAATCCGCCGACCCCGCAAAGGCTTCCGGCATACCCATCCCGGCCAGCGTGTTCGCAAGGGTGAACTCCGATTCAATCCGAAAACGCGGCAGCCAGACATTCACTTTACGGCGGCGCGCCCCGGCCATCCGGCGATCCAGAACTTCCGCCGTCAACTCCGCCTCAAAATCACGAATGCTCATGCCCTCCCGGGGCAGGAGGACGACCATGGAGAGATCACCCCCTTTGTAAGGCAGCGACAACATCTGCATGCGGTCGTCATCGGAATAGAGATATTCGCCCGACCGCACCATCAGTTGAACCTCAACCGGATCTGCACCGGCAGGGTGAAACGGCGCCGGCTGCGTGAACTTCGATTCAAAAGCGTCCGCCCAGAAGCCAAGAAAATAAATGGCGTTCACCAGCACCATCCGCGTGTCCGCATCCAGTATGCCGGGCGCAATGAGATTCCTGATCCGGTCCCGCGTCTGCTTCTCAACCCATGCATTTATCTCCTGCCGCACAGCCTCCGTATCCGCCGCGAAATCCACCTGCGCCAAGCCGGCTCCGTAATTTTCCTTAACCAGCTTCACATAGGAGTCCAGCAGCGCAAGCTGCTGCTGTATCCACAACCGGTTGGCCACAGCGATCTCGATCGAATCCGCTTTTTGCAACGCTTCGATGGATTGCCTGAGCACTCGGAAGGAGGGATCCAGTTGCGCGCGCGCGATGCTGTAATGCAGCACGGATGCCATCTGCCGCGC
>CAZTYH010000008.1:29990-42043 GCA_964617565.1 uncultured Verrucomicrobiota bacterium | reverse complement strand
ACATCCTCGGGGGGCTGCGTCGAAATCAGGGCCACGCCGTTGTATGCCTTGCCACCGCGATAGGCCACGTGATAACCCGCCTGCCGGATCGCAACCTCCGGGAATTCGGAATCCTGCACCTTCGTTTCCTGAACGCAGAGGACATCCGGTTTATTCTTTTCCATCCATGCCAGCACGGAATCGAGGCGCATTCGGATGGAATTTACATTGTAGGTGGCTATTCTCACGCGATTATATTCTGCCGCAGGGGAAGCGGGACGTCAAAGAGAATGGGCTTTGTGAAATGCGCCGGCCCGGCTATTCTCTGCCCATCAAGAAAATGGGAATATTGCATATGATCAATCTTTCTGAACGCAGGACGCGATGGCTGATCGCGGGTTTATGGATTGTGTTTGCGCTGATCGTCTTCAGGGCCGTACTGGGAACCGGCGCCATCCTGTTCAGCACGGACGACAACATCGGACACATAGCGGCGCGCAAGGCATGGCTTCCTTCCGGCTGGTTCGGATGCTGGGACGACCGGGAGCTGGTCGGGTCTCCATCCCTGCTCGGCCTCAACTTCACCAACCTTCTCCTGTGGATTCTTCCGGTTCGATTCTTTGTGAACTGGATTCACGCAATTGATCTCGTGCTGGCCTCGATCTTTCTCATGCTTTATCTGCGCGAATTACGCATCGGCTGGACGGCTTCGTTCATCGGCGCGCTCGCCGCGTTCTGGGTGGGCAGCAATTTGACGCTGACCTACGCGGGGCACACCGGCAAATTCGGCGTGTTGCTTTTCGCGGCGCTTGCCTTGTGGTTGCAGGAACGCGCGGTAGGGCACGGCGGCTGGCATCGGGCCGTGCTGGCCGGCGGTGCTCTCGGCGCCATGTTCCTCGAGCAGGCGGATGTCGCCCTCTTCTTCGCGCTGATCTGGGGGCCCTGTTTCCTCTTCAGGCTTTACCGTGGCGCGCCGGACTGGAACAAGCGCATGGTTTCCGTCGCCGCTTATGTCGCCACTGCTTTTCTCCTTGCGTTCGCGCCGCTCTGGCAGGGCTATCAAACGGCTGTCGAGGGCACCGCAAATGTCAGCAATGAGGATCCCCTTGCGAAGTGGAACTTCGTGACCCAGTGGAGCTGGCCGCCGGAAGAATCCATTGACTTCATCGCACCCGGCTTCATGGGGCTGCGCAGCGGCGAAGCCGAGGGGCCTTATTACGGACGCATGGGCCGATCGCCTGAATGGGAAGAGAGCGGTCAAGGGTTTCAAAACTTCAAGCTGGAAAGCCAGTACCTCGGCGCGATCCCGCTCGTGGCAGCGCTATGGGCCTTGCTCTTTGCATGGATTCCATCCAAAAAGACGGACGAAAAATCGGCCGCTCCGTCTACGGAAATCATGGACGCCGCGCGATTCTGGTCGGTCGCGGCGATCGTGACGCTGCTCCTCTCTTTCGGCAAATATTTCCCTCTTTATCGCCTGTTTTACATGCTGCCCACGATCTCCTCGATCCGCAACCCGAACAAGTTCCTTCAAGTGTTCCAGGTCGGAATCGGCATCCTCGCGGCCTTGGGCGTGCATCACTGGTTCGACGAAACGGCGAATCGCGTCACTTTGAAAAAGCGTTTTGTGATGGGCGTCGGCGCACTCGGAATTTTGATGCTTCTCACGGCGCCCGCGGCGGGAAGCGGGGCCACCATCCAGCGCCTGTCCATGTCATGGGGACAGGCAGCAAGCCTCATCGCGGAAAGCCGCATTGCGGCGCTGGTCCACGGCGGAATCCTGTTGCTGATTGCCGCGGCAGGACTCTGGGCCGCCACGATGAAGGGTTTGCGGCAGAACACCCGCGCCACGCTGGGCGCGATCCTCGCGGTCCTCGTCATGGGCGATGCAGTCCTGCTGGCGCGGCATTACGTGAAGAGCATGCCGGCCAGTTTCGTCGAGTCGAACGACGTGTTCAACATGTTGAAGCGCGTGATGCCCCATCAACGCGTTGCGGTTGCGGCAGCGGGCGGATTCTACCAGCAGTGGTTGACGTTCGCATTTCCCTACCACGGCATTCAGACGGTGAATATCACGCAAATGCCCCGCATGCCGGAGGACTACAAAGCGTTTCTCGGGACGGTCGGCGGGAATCCTTTTCGCATGTGGGAAGTGTGCGCGGTCGGCCCGCTGCTGGCGCCGGGGCAAGTCTGGGGACAGATCCAGCGCGATGAGCAACTGAAGGATCGGGCTGAACTGATTTACGCCTACAACATCTTTCCCTGGGAAGACTCCTTCCAAATCAAGACCGGCACCGCGCAGCAGCCGGGCCAGCATGTCCTGCTGCGCTTGAAGCAATCGTATGGACGCTGGGCCCTTGTCGGCGCATGGGAAGAGGCGGCAGATCCCGTCGCGCTTCAAAAGCTCTCGAGCCCCGAATATCGCGTCACGGACCGTGTCTTTGTCGCGCCGGAGAGCGCGGCGAAACTGGCGCCGATGAACAATCCCGGTTCGGCGGGCGAAATTGAGCTCGTGGAATACCGGGCGGGGCGTTCCAAGGTGCGCGTGTCCACGGCGGAACCTTCCATTCTCCGCGTCGCGGACAAGTATGATCCAGGCTGGGAGGCATGGATCGGCGGCCAACCGGCCGAGGTGTTGCGCGTGGACTATATTTTCTGTGGCGTGGCCGTCCCCGCGGGGCTTCATGAAGTCGTCTTGCAGTACCAGGCCAGCAAGCTACCGCTGGCAGTGCAATTTCTCGGGCTCGCGTTTTGCGCGATTGCCGCCGCCCGGCTCTGGCAGATAAAAAAACGCCCCGGATCCGAAGACCCGGGGCGTTGATATTTTAATGTCAGCGGCCTGCCGCGCCGAATGAAGGAGCGGAAGGCCTGTGCAAGACAGCCGATTAGTACCGGTTGCCGGAGAACTCGCGACGACCACCGCCGTGGTGACCGCCACCGTGTCCGCCGCGTCCGCCGCCGCCACCGCCACGCTCTTCGCGAGGCTTGGCTTCGTTGACCGTCAACGCGCGACCATCCATGTCCTTGCCGTTGAACTCGGCGATGGCCTTCTTGGCCTCCTCGTCCGTGCCCATCTCGACAAACGCGAACCCGCGGGACTTGCTGGTGAACCGATCGAGGATCAGATCACAGCTCGCCACGGTGCCGACTTGGGAGAACAAAGCCTTGAGGTCTCCTTCTGTCGTCTGGTACGCGAGATTGCCGACGTATAACTTCCTACCCATTGTGTATTCTCACTTTCTGCTCTGACAGGAGGCTTGGGTGACTGTTTCCGCCTCGTGCGGATCTCGGATCGCCACCTTCACTAAGGAGGGACGGCCAATCTACCATCTCACTTTCACTCACTCTGCAGGCATCATCACGATACATTACCTGTGTTTAAGTGCAAGAAATATATTCTTGTAGCCGGAGGTCAGGAGCGCAGCGCTTCCTTCACAACCTTGCAAATGAACTCTATTTCCTGCGGATTGATGGCTTGATTATTCGGAAGAAAAAAGCCGCATTCATAGAGACAATCGGCCATGGGAGCCTTGAAGGTACCGTACCGTTCCGTCCAGAACGGATGCCGCCCCAGGTTGCCCGCGGTGAATATACGGCTGTCTATATCGTTCCGTTCAAGGGCCGTCACAATCTTTCGCCGCTCTTCCGTGGAGGCCGCGAGCGCACAGAATGAAATGCTGCTGATGTGGTCGCCCGGCAATGCATGCGCATAGCCGACGACGCTCCCCAGCCCATCCACGTACAGCTTGTGGTTCCGCGCGCGGCGCTCCACGGTTTCATCAAGCCGCTTCAACTGCACGCGACCGATGAAGGAATTAATATCCGTCGGCCGCAGGTTGTAGCCGGGCAGGACGAAAAGAAACGGCGCGTGGAACGAATCCATTCCGTGCTGATCCATGATCCGCTTCGCCTTCTCCGCCGGAAGATCTTTCAGCCAGCCGTGACTGCGCAACATGAGCAGATGGTGATAGACCTCCTCATCGTCAGTGCAGACCACGCCCCCCTCCACGGTGGACATGTGATGTCCGTAATAGAAGGAGAAGCTGGACATCAGGCCGAAGCGTCCGACCTTTTTTCCCTGGTGCAGAGCGCCATGGCTCGCGCAACAATCTTCCATGAGCTGGAACCCGTACTTCTGCTGAAGCTGAAGAATCGCACTCAGGTTTGCGGGCACGCCGAGCACATGCACCACGATGACGGCATCCGGCCGCTCGCGCTTGAGAATCGTTTCAAGAGCCCCGACATCGAGCCCGAACGTCTGCGAATCGGACTCGCACATGATGGGTTTGAAACCAAGCTGCAACGCAGGCGCGACGGTTGTCACCCATCCCGTCGCCGGCACGACCACCTTGCGTCCGCCCGCCTTGCCGGCCGTGTCGAGCGCGGCATACATAAGGAGATTGGCCGACGATCCCGAGTTGCATGCGACCGCATACCTGCAGCCCTGCCAGCGCGCCCACTCCTCCTCGAAGCGGCGGGTTTCCTCCGCCATCGTCAGGCGCGGATACTGGCGGAGCCAGGAGACGAATTCTTCGAGATCCTTCTCACTGATGGTATCCACCGCCAAGTCCAGCGGCCGGCTTCTAAATGTTTTTTTGTCCATCCGCCCGGTCTCCCCACCCCAGACAATGCCGCCTCTCCGCGGAAAACAAACCGCGGCGCAACACGTCTTTTCAAACGACTGCGCCGAATCAAGACTTCTGCCTTTTACCAGAATGCCGCCCGCCGCCGCAACAGTTTGTCTCCGGATCGCCCTTGAAGAGCGGCACTCCCGGGGTACATTTTCACTGGTGCTAATGCGGTGTGGTCTGCAGGCTATGGGTATTTCGTTGATAGAAACTCCGAATTCAGGCTAAGGTTCGACTCTCTCAAGGGCAATGGAATGACCGACGTGCTGTTTATACATCCGAGCAATCAGCGCAGGACCTACCAGGATCTTTCGCGGGAATTCACGGCCATTGCCACTCCGGCGTGGACCTGCCTTCTTGCCCAGCGCATGCGGAAACTCGGATTGAGCGTGGCCATCTACGACACCAACGTGGAGGGCTGGGACGAAAAAGTGCCTTCGGAATTGCTGTCAAAACACCAGCCCGAACTGGTCGTCATGATGGTGTACGGCCATAACCCCTCCGCTTCCACCCAGAGTATGCCGGCCGCGCGCCGGATTGCCGGCGACATCAAGGCCTTCAACGCCGACGTGCGGATCGCCCTCGGCGGTATTCATCCCTCGGCATTGCCGGAGCGGACGCTGCGTGAGGAACCCGTGGACTTCGTCATCCAGGGGGAAGGCGCTTACACTATTGACGTCTTGGTTGGAGCGTTGCGCGGGAAATGCGCCATGAAAGACGTGCCGGGTCTCTGGTGGCGGAAATCGGATGAACTGGTCGCCAACGAACCGGCGGCCATCGTCGAAAATCTCGACGACGAATTGGACGGCTATGCCTGGGACCTTCTCCCTCCGCTCGCCCGCTACCGCGCGCACAACATGCACTGCTTCCAGGATTTCGAGAAAAGCGCGACGGACGATTTTTCGGATGTGCGATCGCCCTACGTGGCCATGAACACATCGTTAGGGTGCCCGTTCAGTTGTCACTATTGCTGCATCAACGCCGTCTTCGGCAAGCCGGCGATCCGTTATTGGTCCGTGGACAAGGTCGCAAACTGGCTTGATGAGCTGGCCGCCGCAGGCGTCCGCAATGTCCGATTCGACGATGAGCTGTTCATCCTCTCTCCAAGGCGGGTGGAGGAATTCTGCGACAAGCTGATCGAACGGAATCTCGATCTGAACATCTGGGTCTATGGCCGCGTGGACACCGTCCGCGACCATCTTCTCAAAAAGCTGCGACAGGCGGGCATCCGCTGGATCTGCCTCGGAATCGAGTCGGCCAACGAGAAGGTGCGCGCGGATGTGAACAAGAAAATCAAGCCGGACATCGCACAGGTGGTCCGGCAGATTCAGGATCACGATATCTACGTGCTCGGCAACTACATGTTCGGCCTGCCGGAAGACACGATGGAAACGATGGAAGAAACGCTGCAGCAGGCGATGGACCTGAACTGCGAGTTCGTCAACTTCTACTCCGTCATGGCCTATCCCGGCTCGCAACTATACGCGTGGGCCGAAAAGCAGGGCTATCTGCCGCAGAACTGGAGCTGCTTCTCGCAACACAGCTCCGATGCCCAGCCCCTTCCGACACGGCATATCGGAGCGGCGGATGTGCTGCGTTTTCGTGACGAGGCTTTCGACCGGTATTTCAGCAATGAGCGCTATTTGAAGATGGTCCGCGAGAAATTCGGGCCGCGCGTCGAAAAACACATTCACAAGATGCTGGAAATCAAGATTACAAGGAAGTTAACGACGGGCGTTCAGGTTTGATTTGCATGGCACGGAACGAAACATTACCTTGAGCGCTCGTGACCGGCGCCGGGCAGATGAGAAGGGAGCATGGCATGGACAAGCTGATAGCAGCACTTGAAAAGAAGTCGCAGGAAATACGCGGAACGGTGCTGGACATGTGTATCAACGCGGGGACGGGCCATGTGACCTCGTCGCTTTCCGCCACGGATATCCTGGTCACCCTCTTCTACGGAAACATCCTGCGTCACGATCCGAAAAATCCAACCTGGGCCGAACGCGACAGGCTTTTCATCAGCAAGGGCCAGGCCAGCCCCCTCCTCTACACGATCCTCGCCGATCGCGGGTACTACGATCGCGCGGACCTCAAGCTCTTCGCCCAGAAGAAGGGCCGTTTCGGCGTACACATGCAGAAAACCGTCCCGGGTGCCGAAATCACCTGCGGCTCGCTCGGACAAGGCTTCGGCCTGGCCGCGGGCTCCGCGCTCGCCGCGCAGATGAACCGGGATCTATACATGGTATTCTCGCTACTCGGTGATGGCGAATGCCATGAGGGTTCCATCTGGGAAACGGCCATGTTCGCGTCGCACAAACGCCTGAATAATCTCGTGGCGATCATTGACCGGAATTACCAATGCGTAACCGACTTCACCGAAAATATCGTTGCCCTGGAGCCGCTGGAGGAACGATGGGCCTCTTTCGGCTGGAACGTGAAACGCATAAACGGACACTCGCACCGCGAGTTGCTGGACGCGCTGACCGGCTATCGTTCGCGCCGCTCCACGCGGCCACTGGTCATCATTGCGGATACCGTCAAGGGGAATGGCGTGGATTTCATGTCCTGCGTCCCTCTCTGGCACGGCATTGCCCCGAAAGACGGAGAAGCGGCTCGGGCTCGGGAAGAATTGAAGAGGAGATTCAGCGATGGCTAACACCACTCAACGTGACGCATTCTGGACCCGCATCTACGAAATGGCCCGTCAGGACCGCGACATCATCGTCGTGTCCGAAGATATGGGCGCGCCCGCATTGGACCAGTTTCGAACGGACCTCCCCGGCCAATTCGTGAATGTCGGCATCGCGGAACAGATCGGCCTTCTCCTCGGCGGCGGCCTGGCGTTCGAGGGCAAGCGACCTTTTATATACGCCATCGCTCCGTTCGTAACACTGCGCTGCCTCGAGCAGATTCGCGTCACAAATGCCATCATGAACATTCCTGTGACGCTCGTCGGCGTCGGCGCCGGCTTCGGGTACGAAGACTCGGGTCCGACGCACCACCTGACCGAAGATATCGCCGTGATGCGCGCCTTTCCGAACATCACGGTACACAGTCCGGCGGACGGAGTATGCGCGAGAGCCATCGCGGAAATGTCGCGCACATGGCCGAACACTAATTACGTCCGGCTTGATCGCAAGCCCATGCCGGAAATTTATCCCCCGGATGCAGATTTCTCGCGGGGCTTTTCCGTTCTCAAGAGCGGAAGGGATGGGCTGATCGTCTCCACCGGGGTCATGACCCACACGGCACTGGAAGTGGCGGGCGTGTTGGAGAAGAAGGGCAAACAACTTGGCGTGGTAGATGTTTTCCAGATTCCGACCCAGGAAGACGGCCTTGCCGCCGCCCTGAAGGACGCCCCTCGCATTTTCACCGTGGAAGAGCATTTCCTTCCCGGCGGACTGGGATCATACATCCTCGAAATTCTCAACACGCGAAAAATGGCGATCCCGGTGCGCCGCATCGGCCTCGATCATGCGAAAGGCTATTGCTACCAGTACGGCGGCCGCGAGGTTGTCCATGAATACTACGGGGTCCATCCCGCCGGCGTGCAGGCCGCGATCGAATCCGAATTGCGCTGAGCGATGTCCTCCCCCAGAAAAAGCGATCCTATTCTCGATCCGTGGGAGGTCCTCGAAAGCAGGGACATGTACAGCTCGCCGCCCTGGCTGGCTGTGGCTGTCGAAAAAGTCCGGCTTCCGGACGGAAAAATCATCGAAGGTTATCATCACCTGCGCATGCCCCACTACGTGGTCATGGTTGCCCAGACGGACGATGACAGAATCATTTTCCTTCACCAGTACAAGCACGGGTTCCGCCGCGCGTGCCTGACGCTTCCGGGCGGCCTTGTCGAACAGGAAGAAAGCCCTGAAAGCGCGGCCCACCGCGAGCTCCTCGAGGAAACGGGTTACACGGCGGACCGCTGGACCTCCCTCGCCAGCCTCATTCCCCACAGCAATTACGAGTGCGGACGCGCGCATCTTTTCCTGGCGCGGGGATTGAAGAAAATCGCCGAACCGGCATCCGGCGACCTGGAGGAAGCGCATGTGGTGTTTGTGCCGGAAGTCGAACTCGTGGAGCGTATCCGGAAGGGCGATATTGTATCGCTCAGCACAGTGGCCGCGCTCGGACTGGCCCATATGCGCCGCGAATAAGAAACGTTTTCGGCTGGATCATGGCAGGCCGATCGTGTGATAAATTCCATCCGCATGGCCGCGACAGAAAACAAGACAGCAGCAGGGGGTGGCGGAACAGGCTCGCTCGTTTCCGTTGTTCTCTCCTTTAGAAATGAAGAGGCGGTGCTTCCGGAACTCATACGCCGGTTGCAGGAAACACTTGGACCTCTTCCCGTCCGCTATGAGTTGATTTTTGTCAACGACACTTCAACCGACCGCTCTCTCGAAATTCTTCGCGAGGCGCGCCACGCCGATCCGCGCATCAAGATCATGAACATGTCGCGGCGCTGGGGAGTCTCCGAATGCACCCTCGCAGGAATCGCGTACGCGCGAGGCGACGCCGTGATCATGATGGATGCGGACCTCCAGGATCCGCCGGAATTGCTCCCCACCCTGATCGAGAAGTGGCAACAGGGCGCAGATGTGGTCAACACGGTCCGACTCGCCCGCGCCGGCGAGTCGAGGCTCAAAGTTTTCCTGACAGGCTGCGCATACCGGTTGATCCGCCTGATATCGAACGTGGACCTCCCCCGGGAGTGTGGCGATTTCAAGCTGATGTCGCGCCGGGTCGTGAACGAAGTGGTGAAGTTGCAGCACGAGAAAGACCCCTACCTGCGCGGGCTTGTGCGATGGATCGGGTTCACGCAGGTCGAACTCACTTACGAGCGACACCCCCGTGCAGGCGGCGAAACGCACTACAGCATCCTGCGCACATCCAACCCGTGGCGAACCCTGATGTCCGGCATCACCTCGTTCTCCAACGTGCCGCTTTATCTGCTGCCAGCCGTCGGCCTGTTGATTTGCGCGGCGGCGCTGGTCGTTCTCGTTGCCGCAGTCGCCCGGCTGGCCATGGGTTGCTCGGCGGTATCGCCTTTCGGTCTCATTCTTTTCACGATGCTCATCGTGGCTGTAAATTCGTGCGCGCTCGGTATTATGGCGGTTTACATCGGACGAATTTACAACGAGGTGCGTTCAAGGCCGAATTACATTGTCGAAAGCTTCGAAGGCTTTGACGAAGCCTGACGGCACTATCGCAGAAGGTCGTTCCGCCCTTCCGCAATCCGGTTGGCCTGCAATACATACATTTCATTTCGCAGGCTCCCTCCACGGCCGCCGTTCGGGTGACGCGGAATCTGCTGCACAACGTTCTTGTAGTTTTCCAGAATGGCCTTGACGACGGGATGTTCGGGATCGAAGTAAGGACCCACGATCACATAGTCGTAAACCTGTTTCTTGAAGGGCTCCGAAAGGTGCGCAGGGATGTTGCCCAGGGCAAGCCGGCCATCCACCCACTTGGACGGCTCGTCGTCGGGATATCCGCCGAGCGGCTGGCCATAAATTTTCTGGATGTAGGGGACTCCGAACAGGCATGTTCTTCCAGAATAAAACACCCGGCTGATTGCCTCGTTTTTCTCCCGGTCATGCCGATCTATTCGAATGTAAGGAAGCGAGGGCAGCGTCAACGTTAAACCGATCGCCACCTGCAGCACCGGCATCCATGTTCGCACCCGCCCCGCCATGGGCTGCTCCATCCGCTTGCATAATTCATAGAGTCCAATGCAGCCGCAAACGGCCAGTCCGGCAATCGCCACGATATCCTGGGTCGCCCCGCTGCCATGCTTGGGATGGGCAATGACGGCCACGCCGATGCCGGAAGCGCAGAGGAAATACTCGGCGCGCATAAAACGCGCCCACCATCCCGGCCCGCTCTCCGCCACAGCATGGGCAACGGTCGCAAACAGGAAAACCCCGCAGATGGCTGCAAAGGATGAGAGAAGCACCTCGTCTATCAGCCGGCTGAACAACCAGGGCGGCCCCTGGTTCGCGCTGACAATCTGGCGGAAGAACTCTCCATTTGTGCTCGCATTAAGATACTTGAATACCCCGCCAAGAATCGCAACCGAAACCACCGCAAAAATGACCGCCTCTTTTCGATTCCGAATAAAAAGAAATACAGCGGCCGCCACCACGTACGCCAACCCCGTCTGCTTGGCCAATACCGATGCGCTGAGCAGCGCCGCGCCCACCACCACGCGCACCAGCCCCCCCGAGCGGCGCAGGACAAAAAACCCGAGTACGGTCAGCGCAACATGAAAAGCGTTGACGTTGATATACCACGCCCAAGGATCAAATCCCTGCATGGCCGAAGTCAACAGCACCAACGCCGGCGCCGCCATGCTCAATACCGGATCACCCTCCGTGTTCTCATAAACAAAAAGGAAAAGCGCCACCGCCAGCACCAGCGACGACAGGATGCTGATCAGGCGCGGCAACAAGAAAGAAGGCCCCAGCACCCGGAAGAGAAAACCGTTGACCCACCAGTACAGCGGCGTATAGGTCACCGCCGCATGGTCCGTGGCCAACGGACTGTAAACCGGCACGCCCATCATCACCCGGTCCATCATGTGGAGGTGCTGGTAAGGCACGGCATCCACGGAAAAATTGAGGAAGAATGTGTTGAAGACGAGATACAGCAGCGGCACCTGCGAGCCGAGCACCAACCAGAAAGCGATTTTCCCGTAACGCGGCAGCTTGCGATATTGCTCCCAAAGAGGCATGCGATTCGTCATTCCGCTTTTCTAGCAGAACGTTCAAACGGGAACAACTCCGATCCAATTCTCAAACAAAACGGACCGGCTGATTCATCTTTCAGCCGGTCCGCTCCGTCGAATCATATGTTCAGATCAGTATTTCACCGAACAGCCATATGGCGCCGTCGTGGATACATCCACTTCTTCGCCATTCAATGCCGCTTCGAGCGCGGCGCTGACGTAGTTGTTCGCCGTCTTGATGGATTCCTTTTTCGCCGACGAATCATCATCTATGGCGCCCTGGTAGATCACCTTGCCTTCGGGATTGATGATGAACATGTGGGGCGTGGTCTTCGCCGCATAAAGACGTCCCACTTTGCCATCCACATCGAGCAGATACGCAACGCCGGAAAAGCCCTTCTTTGCGAGGATCTTCTGATGCTCCTCCGGCGAAAAATTACCCTGTTTACCCGGAGCGGAAGAGCAGATGGTCAGCCAGATCACGCCCTTGTCGGCCGCGTCCTTCTGCAAGGCCTGCATGTTGCCCGTGTCATAATGCTTCACGACAAACGGGCAATCGTGGTTGTTCCATTCCAGCACGACGTACTTGCCGGCGAAACTCGACAACGAGTTCACGTTGCCGTGAATATCGGGCAACGAGAATCCCGGCGCCTGCCCGCCTGTTTTGACCTGCGCAATGACGGCCGAAGCCATCGTCATAACGGCCGCAATCACCA
>CAZTYH010000008.1:20493-29890 GCA_964617565.1 uncultured Verrucomicrobiota bacterium | reverse complement strand
GTTTTGACCTGCGCAATGACGGCCGAAGCCATCGTCATAACGGCCGCAATCACCAACCATTTGCTCATTCTCTTTTTCATCTATCTGCTCCTTTCATTATCGCCTCAACCTCACATCCACTTGCCATGCATCCATCGGTTGTTCGCCCTGCCAAACCAACACGCCGCGTAAACGAAACGGCGTCCCACGCGCCAGGTGCGAGAGTTGAAACTGACCTTCCAGAGCCCCATCCCGTTCAATCCAGACTGGATCTTTTTCCACGGCAATCAAGTTTCGTGCTTCGGCAAAAAACAACGGCGGGGTGGCCTTTATGGATTCAACACGCAAAACAATCATCCCCGCCTCGAAGCGGGCGGACACCGCCGATTCATGAACAGATCGAGGAACCTCTGCCGCGGCGCTGACAAGCACCGCGCTTCCCTCCGCGTCTTCCACGCGTTCCGCTCCGGCTTCAAAGCGCATCTGGAGACGGGCAAATCCGGGAACGCAGATTTCCTTGCAAAGCAAAACCTCAATTTCAGCCTCGATTTGCACTTCGGTTCCCGGCTGCAATTCGGATGGCGGAGTGATCTCCGCGAAAAAAATCGCTTCGTTTTCGTATCCGAAACCCACCACGCCATCCGACACGAAACGCCGAGGATAGGGCCACTGCAAAGGGCCCGCCTCAAATCCTTCCGGCAAATGCCACTTCACCACCGTGGCAGCGCCCGCTTCGCCGGGATTGATCCAGTAGGTGTGCCATCCAGGATCCAACCGCACTCGCACGCCGACACGAAACACCTCTCCCGCCGCAACCGTTTTGACATCCGCAACAAGCTCGGTTTCCGCATGCGCGGCCCTGACCGGGGCGGCCTCGGCCTGCAGTGCGCCCGCCAGGATTAACATTGCGAGCCCCGAGATTATGGTTCCGCCCTTTTTCATATATCCTGTCACTAAACTCGATTTCTCCGATATGTCAAATGGTCATGGCATGATTAAATGCGGAACGCAGCAGTTGAGTTGATCCGCCGGATACGCAATACTCAACAGCAACAAACAATCCGTCACGTTCCACACCCATGAAACGATCTGCATGGTCAACGGGATTGAGCGAGAGACTGATGAGTCTGCTCGTTCTCACCGCGCTGCTCTCCTTCAGCTTCTGGTTATACCATCGCCAGAGTCGCATTCCCCCGATCGTGGCTGAACTCGATGGATCCGCGCCTCAGTCGGCCCCGCGCGCAACGCCCGCACATGCAGCAGCCGCGCGCCTGATCCGCCTCGCGCCCGAAGGCTTTGCCGTAATGTCGCCGCCGGAACATTTCGATGCGG
Organism: uncultured Verrucomicrobiota bacterium; assembly: GCA_964617565.1. GTDB lineage: Bacteria > Verrucomicrobiota > Kiritimatiellia > CAIQIC01 > JAGNIJ01 > JAKJGV01. The sequence continues at coordinate 28,579 of CAZTYH010000008.1, read as the reverse complement.
ACGATCTCTACGAAAAGATCAACGGCCGCGCGGAGCTTTATCTGCCCGCCGGGTTTACCGGGCTTGACTGTATTCGATTCTCAAGCCGACGCGAATCCGAAGCCTGGTTCGAGATCTTTATTTATGACATGGCCGCCCCGCTCCGCGCCTTTTCCGTGTATAGCGCCCAGCGGCGGGAAGATGCCGTCCCCTCCGACATCACCGATTTCGCCTACGCAACCGACAACGCGCTCTATTTCGCGCACGGCCGTTATTACGTGGAAATGATTGGAACCACATCGTCAGATGCGCTGCGAACGGCCATGCTGGATTGCGCCCAACGGTTTATTGCAGATACCACGGAACATGCAGGCCGCGTTGAGGAACTGACCCTGTTCCCTCCCGAGCATCTTGTGCCCGACAGCGTCGTTCTGCTGATCTCGGACGGATTCGGCTTTGATCTTTTCGACTATCTATTCACCGCCATGTACGAGTTGAACGACACCACCGTGCAAGCCTTCCTCACGGCGCGCGCGTCACCCGGCGAAGCCGTTGCTCTCGCGGCCGCCTATTGCGAGTTCCTGATTGATAACGGCGGCGTCTTCGAAGATTTCTCCGTCGGCATTCCCGGCGCGCGCATGTATAACCTTTTCGGCACATACGAACTGGTTTTCAGCAGCGGGAAAATTGTCGCTGGCGTCCATGAAGCGGACAGCCCGGAAGCCGCCGCAAAAACGGCCTCCGCCCTTCATCGCCGCATGACCCGGAAACGACCATGACTGAGCAACCGGAAAAAGGTTCCACAATGAACCGGCGCGAATTCATGATTCGCGCAGCCAAAGCGGCGGCCACGGTCGCCGCATCGGGATATATTGTGCATCGGTTCCGCGACGAGGAAGGCTCTTCCGCGGTCGAAACCAGGCCGCATTATTCATTCCGTTCTTTCGCCGTCCCCGGCACGGAAAGCCGCATGAGCATCGTTACCGGCGCAAACCGGCGCCGCGCTTTAAATGCCGCGCTGGATGCGATTGGCGGCATGGAAAACTTTATCAAGCCAGGCGATCGCGTACTGCTGAAAGTGAACGCCGCGTTCGCGTTGCCCCCCATCCTCGCGGCAACGTCACATCCCGACCTTGTTTCCGAACTGGTCAAGTTGTGTACCGCGGCGGGCGCCACGCGCGTCGTGGTGACCGATCATCCGATCAACGACGCACGCGCATGCTTCAACCTCACCGGCATCGCGCGCGCAGCCGAGGAGGCGGGCGCACAGGTCGTGATCCCGCGCCAGGATGACTTCCTTCCATTTTCGCTCGAAGGCGGCCGCCTCATCAGCAACTGGCCCGTGCTGGCTCGGCCGTTTGAAGGCATCACGAAAGTGATCGGCGTGGCGCCCGTAAAGGATCACCATCGCAGCGGCGCGAGCATGACATTGAAAAACTGGTATGGCCTTCTCGGCGGGCGGCGAAACGTTTTTCACCAGGAGATTCATGAAATCATCCGCGAACTCGCGCTGATGATCAAGCCGACGCTCGTCATTCTGGACGGAACGGAAAGCATGATGCGCAACGGCCCGACCGGTGGATCGCTTTCGGACCTGAAACCGACGCACACGATGATCGCAAGCACGGACCCTGTCGCGGCGGACGCCTTCGGGGCCACGCTTCTAGGACGCAGGCTTTCAGATCTCCCGTACATAACCAAGGCGGCCATCTCCGGCGCGGGCACGGCCAATTTCGAACTGCTCAGCCCGAAAAGGATCAACATGAACGGATAGGAAGTATGAAGATCGTTTACACACGCCGCATCAGCCAGTTGTTCTTCCTGCTCCTTTTCTTCTGGCTTGGCTTTGTCGCCACGCTCGGAACGGCATGGTGGCAACTCAGGGGATGGCCCGTGAACTGGTTCATTCACGCCGATCCACTGGCTGCGCTCGGTGTGTTTCTGACCACTCGGACGGTTCAGGTCGGATTCGGCTGGGCCGTGGCGATGATCGCGCTGACCGTTATATTTGGCCGATTCTTCTGCGGCTGGATTTGCCCTTTCGGAACGCTCCATCAATCCATCGGCTGGCTCTCGTATCGTCGCCGTCCGTTGATCGAAAAGATCAAGGCAAACGACTACCGCCCGGCGCAGCGCATCAAGTACGGCATCCTGACGTTTCTGCTTGCCGTGGCTTTCGTCGGCCTCATCGCGGATGGGGCAAAGATTGCCCGTATGGCCGGACTCTCCCGCATCGCGGCCGGTTCTCTGCAAACAGGATTGCTCGACCCCATTTCGCTTATGTACCGCTCCGTCAACCTCGTCCTGCTGCCGCTGGCCGATCGCACGGTGCTGGTGACTTCACTGGGACCGCGCTGGTACGCGGGCGCCGGACTCATCGGATTCATTTTCGCCGTTGCGCTGGCGCTTAACATCTGGATTCCGCGCTTTTACTGCCGGTTCGTGTGCCCGCTCGGCGCGCTGTTTGGCGTGATCGGACGCTGGTCGCTCTGGCGAATCGGAAAAACGAATCCGAAATGCTCCATGTGCATGGAGTGCGAGACTCACTGCGAGGGCGCCTGCGAGCCGTCAACAAAGATCCGGCCTTCCGAATGCGTGCTTTGCATGAACTGCCTGCGGGGATGTGATGACAATGTCATCGCCTACCGGCCACAACCTTCCGCCGGAGGCGAAGTGGCGGGTGTGGATCTGACCCGGCGCGGCCTGATCGTTTCGATGGCATCCGGCGCGCTCGCGGTTCCTGTGATGCGACTGAATAACCTGCTCGGAGCCAACTGGAACCCGCGCCTGATCCGCCCGCCCGGCGCACTTCCAGAGGAGCCATTCCTGGATCGCTGCCTGAAGTGCGGTCAATGCATGCGCGTCTGCCCCACCAATATCATTCAACCCGCCGGCCTCGAAGCGGGACTTGAGGGCGTGTGGACACCGACGCTCAATTTCCGGATCGGGACAAGCGGCTGCCAGCTCAATTGCGTGGCGTGCGGACAGGTCTGCCCCACCGCGGCGATCCGACCGATCACGCTCGACAAGAAACTGGGGCGCAACGCTTTCGCCGAAGCCGGGCCGATCCGGCTCGGTACCGCTTTCGTGGATCAAGGCCGTTGCCTGCCGTGGGCCATGGACCGCCCCTGCATCGTGTGCCAGGAAAACTGCCCGGTCAGCCCGAAAGCCATCTTCGTGCGCGAAGTCTTCATACCCGTTCGCGAGGGAACACATGTCGTGGCTCATGCGGATGAACTGACGATTGATCTCGGATCCTCCGCCCTTGCGCCCAACATTTTTGCGACGGGCGACTATTACTGCCGCCCCCTTCCCGCCGAGGGCGAAGCGCCCCACCGGATCGTGGCCAACACGGACGCATTGATCACCATAGACCCCAACAGACCTTTCGCCAAACCGCTCAAGCCCGGCATCAAAGTGGAAATCCTCGTCCGACTGCAACGGCCGGTGGTGGACCCGCGTTATTGCATCGGATGTGGAGTCTGCGAGCATGAATGCCCGGTGACAGGCATCAAGGCAATACGAGTCACCGCCGAAAACGAATCGCGCAACACGGAACGTAAGTTGCTTCCCTGAAAAGGAGACGGCTATGAACAGGCAGGACACATCCATGCCGAGAAGAGCGTTTCTCAAGGTCGTCGCGGCTGCGGGACTGGGCTCGATTCTGCCCGTTTCAGCCGAAGCGCTTACTTCCAAAGTGCCCGTCCGTCCCTTCGGCAAAACCGGCGTGAACGTCCCGATCCTTTCGCTCGGCGGCATGTTCAACATCATGAACAACCAGTTGATGCTCCGCCGCTGCGTGGACTGGGGCGTCACCTACTGGGACACCGCGGATTGTTACGAGGGCGGACGCAGCGAGCCCGGCTTCGGTCGTTTCTTCGAGCGCGAGCCTGCCCTGCGCAAAGAGATATTCCTCGTCACCAAGTCCTGCGCGCGGGATATCCCGGGCATGACCTCGCTTTTCGAGCGTTCGTTGGAGCGCCTCAAGACCGACTATATTGATTTGTATTTCATTCACGGCATCGGCGGGATTGACGAAATCACGCCCGAGATGAAGACGTGGGTCGCCGCGAGAAAAAAAGAAGGCCGTCTCCGCCTCTTCGGCTTCAGCACCCATCGCCGCATGGAGGATTGCCTGCAAGGCGCGGCCCGGCTGGGCTGGATTGACGGCATCATGTTCACCTACAACTACCGGCTCATGCACAAGGATCAAATGAAACGCGCCGTGGACGCCTGCGAGAAGGCCGGCATCGGACTCACCGCGATGAAAACGCAGGGCGGCGGCTCGGTGAAAGCCGACAACGAAAAAGAGCGCAAACTTGCCGGACACTTTCTCGAGCGCGGATTCACGCCGGAGCAGGCGAAGCTGAAAGCGGTGTGGGCCAATTCACAAATCGCCTGCATCTGCTCGCAGATGCCGAACATGAAGATTCTCAACGCCAACATCGCCGCTGCGCTTGATCGCACCGAACTGGCTGCAACCGACCTGGAAGCGCTCGACCAGCACGCTCGTGCGACAACGGGCGATTATTGCGCGGGCTGTTCGAATCGCTGCGCCGCCGTGGCCGGCGGCGCGCCAATCAGCGATGTCATGCGCTGTCTCATGTATCACCACAGCTATGGCGATCCGGCATTAGCCCGCGCCGAGTTCGCCCGCCTTCCGGCGTCCGCGCGATCCCGCCTGGCGACGCTCGACGTTGCAGCAACAGAAACCGCCTGCCCCAATCATCTGCCCATCGGCCACCTCGTCGCCGAAGCCCGCCGTCTTCTTGCGTGACGGAACCGGCGGTTGTGCAACATCGCGGCCGTCCGCAAAAGCGCGCCGGCCAAGCATGATGAACAACGATCCGGCCTTTTCATGCAAATCATGCAACAGGTTGCATGCCTCGCCGTTCGGCTTCCCGCGACAAAAAACGCAACAAAGGCGCTTGTGCTTCCGGCGTAAGAATCATATTTTCCGAGCGCAGTTTGCCATCCGCGGAAGAGATGACCGCGTGAAGCAGGGATTTGATTACAAGGAAGACAGCGCTCATGACAAATTCAGAACATCACGTCACCGCGCCCGAGGATCGGATAGGATTCGGGCAGAAACTCGCCTATGGCCTCGGCATGCTCGCCAACAATGTTCAAGCAGCCGCTGTCGGCGCGATGGGAATCATCCTCAATCTCGGCCTTGGCATGAACCCGGCCCTCGTGGGAATTCTCGGCTCCATTCCGCGTTTCGTGGATGCACTCACGGATCCCGTTATGGGCTACGTTTCCGATAATGCGCGGACCCGTTTCGGACGCCGTCGCCCTTTCATTTTCACCGGCGCCATCCTCGCGGGCATCATGTTCATTGTCATGTGGCAACTTTACCCGGGCCGGAGCGAGCGCTTCTACTTCTGGCTGTTCATGGCTACCTCCAACCTCTTCTTTGTGGCCTACACAATCTATGTCACACCGTTGATCGCACTCGGCTATGAGCTCACGCCCGATTACCACGAACGAACCCGGCTGATGGGGTTCAGCAATTTCCTCGGACAGTTTGCGTGGCTCGCTGCGCCCTGGTTCTACCGATTCACCGAAAATAAAAATCTTTTTGAAAACCCCGTGCAAGGGGCCCGCACGCTGGCCATTATCATTGGTGTTTTTATCGCCGTGTTCGGCGTCATCCCCGCCATTTTCACCCGGGAACGCTTCGCCGGCGGCCCGCCGGATCGCGAGGGGCTCTGGAGCAACGTGAAGAAGTTTTTCCGCGGATTCTACGTCACGTGGAAATCCGGCCCGTTTGTGCTGCTCTGCTTCGCCACATTCCTCGTATTCAATGGTTACATGCTCGGCAGCACGTTCACCCCGTATGCGATGATTTACTATGTCTTCGGCGGAAACCGGGAAATGGGCGGCACCCTGATGGGCTGGTTCGGAACGCTCAGTTCGATCTGCACGTTCTTCATCATCATGCTGACGGCGTGGATCTCGACAAAGATCGGAAAGCGACGCACCTTTTTCATCATGATCTCCCTCTCGATCGTCGGCTTCGCACTCAAATGGTTCTGCTACAACACCGAGAAGCCGTATCTACTTCTGGTCTCGGCGCCGTTCATTGCCTGCGGAATCGGATCGCTCTTCACCGTGGTGGGCGCGATGGTCGCCGATGTCTGCGATCTCGACGAGTTGAAGACCGGCGAGCGGCGCGAAGGCATGTATGGGGCCGTCTACTGGTGGATGGTCAAACTGGGCATGTCCGTTGCCATGTTCGTAGCCGGGCTCCTTCTGAACAAGACCGGGTTCGATGTATCTCTGGATAAAGTGGGGCTTCCGCAAGCCGAGCGAACCCTGTTCCTGCTACGGGCCTTTGACGTAGGCATCCCGCTCATTACGTCCGCAATAGCAATCCTTCTGGTGATGTCGTACAGCATCACGGAAAAACGCGCTTACGAGATTCGCGCGGAACTCGAAAAACGACGCGGCAAGGCGACCTGAGTCACCTCTGTGGCTGACATCGAGCGGCGGCATTGGCACAATGAATGCCAGATGGCTGATATTGTCCTAACCACGCTGAACGCCCGGTTCGCGCATTGCGCTTTCGGCTTGCGCTACCTGCTCGCCAATATGGGCGCCTTGCGCGAGCGCACAACGCTCCTCGAATTCGACATCAAGAACGAGCCCGCCATCGTTGCGGATACGCTGCTCGCTCAAAACCCCCGCATGATCGGGATGAGCATCTATATCTGGAACGTGAAGCCATGCACTGAACTCGCCGCCCTGCTGAAACAGAAACGTCCCGGAATCGTAATTGTCCTCGGCGGACCAGAAGTGAGTTTTGGAACAGGGGACTCGGAAATCTACCGCCTGGCCGATTTCATCATCGCAGGCGAAGGCGATTTTGCGTTCGCCGAGTTGTGCGGAAACATCCTCGAGGGCCGGCCGCCCGCCGAAAAAATCATCCGTCCACCGCCGGCCGACCTCGACCGCCTCATCCTTCCCTACCCGCTCTACAACGAACGCGACATCCGGCATCGCCTCGTCTATGTCGAGACCTCCCGCGGCTGCCCAAACCGCTGCGAATATTGCATTTCGTCGCTCGACACGCCGTTGCGGTTTTTCCCGATGGACCGAGTCCTCCAAGCCTTCGAAAAATTGCTCGGCCGCGGCGTTCGCACGTTCAAATTCGTGGACCGAACCTTCAACCTGCGAATGGATCGCTGCCTGCCCGTCATGCAGTTTTTCCTCGATCGTCTAACGCCCGGTCTGTTCCTTCATTTCGAGATGGTGCCGGACCGCTTCCCACCCGAGCTGCGGGAAATGATCCGTCGCTTCCCGTCCGGCACGCTCAACCTGGAAATCGGCGTTCAAACCTTCAACCCCGATGTCTCAGCCCGCATTCAGCGAAAACAGGACATGAGCGCAGTCGAAGAAAACCTCCGGTTCCTCCGCCATGAAACAAACGCGCAGTTGCACGCAGATCTGATCGCCGGACTGCCGGGCGAATCCATCGAAAGCTTCAGCAGCGGATTTGACCGCCTTTGCCGCCTGCAGCCGCACCGGATACAGGTCGGCATTCTCAAGCGCCTGCACGGCACGCCGATCGCGCGCCACGACGCGGAATGGGACATGGCGTACGACCCATCGCCGCCGTATGCCATCATCGAAAACCGGCTGATTGACCGTTCCGCAATGAAGCGTATCCGTCAATTCGCACGGTTCTGGGAACTCGTAGCCAACCGCGGACGTTTCCCCGGCACGCTGCCGCTGATCCTGGCGCGCAAGGATTCGCCATTCGATTCTTTCATGGCGCTCAGCGATTGGATGGGTACGCGCTTCGGACGCGATTATGCGATTTCGCTCCTCGATCTGGCTGAAGCGCTCTTCTCTTACTTGACAACGGAAGCCGGATCAAACCCGGACACCGTCGCCGAGGCGATGTGGAAGGATTATCACGCGCAGGGAAAGCGGCGGGACCGTCCGGGGTTTTTGAAGAGAGAGAGGATTGGAGATTAGAGATTAGAGATTGGAAATTGGAGATTGGAAACCGAATACCCAATCCCTAATCCCCCAATCTCATCATCTTCCCGCCCTCCGATTCGCCATCGCCTTTTCATAGACGGCCACGTATTCCCGCGCC
>CAZTYH010000008.1:16575-20393 GCA_964617565.1 uncultured Verrucomicrobiota bacterium | reverse complement strand
TCCCGCCCTCCGATTCGCCATCGCCTTTTCATAGACGGCCACGTATTCCCGCGCCGAATTTTCCCACGAGAAGTTCTCCGCCATGGCCGTTGCGCGAAGCTGCGCGATGTGCTGCGGCCGGTCGAACCAGGTGGAAACCGCCCAGCCAATCGTATCATGCAACGCTGATCCCGAAGGCTGCTGGAACTTGAAGCCCGTGCCGCCACCATCCCACTCGCTGTAATTCCGAACGCTGTCTTCAAGCCCGCCGATGGCCCGGACGATCGGCAACGTGCCGTATTTCATCGAGTACATCTGGTTCAAGCCGCAAGGCTCATACAGGGACGGCATCAGGAAAAAGTCGGACCCCGCTTCAATCACGTGGCTGAGCTCGACGGAAAAACCGATGTGCGATCCAACGCGCCCGGGATACGCCGCCATGAGCCAGTGGAAGAAATGTTCCGTGCCCTGATCGCCCATGCCCAGCACCGCCACCTGCATGACCATCGAATTCAGCGCCTTGGGCAGGGCTTCCATCAACAATCCAAACCCCTTCTGCTGCGCGAACCGTGAAACAATGCCGAATACCGGAACCTTCGGATCAATCGCGAGATGAAGCCGCCGCTGAAGATCTTCCTTGCAACGCGCCTTGCCGCTCAGGTCGGCGCTCGAATAGCGCGCGGCGATATACGCATCGGTCTCCGGATTCCAGTGTTCATAATCCGCGCCGTTGAGGATGCCGACAAGGTCTCCGCTTCGCGCATTGAGATAAGGCGCAAGCCCCATGCCCCCATCGGGCGTCAGGATCTCCGCGCGGTGCGTCGGGGAAACCGTCGTAAGCATATCCGCAAACGCCACACCCGCCTTCAAAAGATTGATACCGCCAAAATCTTCAAATTTGTTCGGCGCGAAATGCTCATACCCGACCCCTATGTAGGGAAATGCGCTCGCGTGATACTTGCCCTGGTACCCGATATTATGGATGGTCAACACGCTCGCCGTATTCGACAACGGAGAGAGAACCCGATCCCACGTCTTGAGGAAAACGGGCACCAGCGCCGTCGGCCAATCATGCGCGTGCATCACATCCGGAACGAAGCCGACATCCTTGCATATCTGCAACGCGGCCTTGGAGAGCAGCGCAAAACGGAATGCGTTGTCGGGATACTCGCCTGACGGCTCGTCGTAAATGCCGCCGCGCCCGAAGAACCGTTCGCAATCTACGAACCACACCGGCACCTCGCCGTCCATTTTCGCGCTGTACACGCCAACCCACTGCTCTTCACCGCCCCCCATATGCACGCAGGCGGAACGATCGAACTCGATCCCATAGCGAACGCGGTCAATGGTACGGTAAAGGGGCAGAACAATCCGCGCATCATGCCCCATCCTTCGTAACGCTTTCGGCAAGGCCGCCACGACGTCGCCCAGCCCTCCCGACTTCGCATACGGTGCGCACTCGGAGCCGACAAAGAGAATTTTCATCCCTGTTCCGACGGCCGCCGGTTCTGCCGGTTGCGCGGGAAACTTTTTCTTCTTTGCGCGCGGAGCGCGCTTTGCGGAAGCTGAACGAGCGGCGCTTTTTTTGCGCCGGGAAGGCGAAACCACATCACTGAGTGTTTTTGCGCGAGGCATTTCAGAACTCCTGGATCGGCCGGATTAAAGCCCGATCATAACCAATCATTTCCGGCCCACGGGCATAATGTAAAGAGGCGCTTCCTCTTCCGGCAAGCCGAGAACGCCGGCCACTCCCGCATCGTCGAACGCGGCCACCACGACCGCGCCGAGGTTGAGCGCCACGGCGGAAAGCAATACGTTCTGTCCCGCATGCCCGGCCTCCATGTGCACATAGCGGCGGCCGCGCTCACCGTAGCGGTCCGTGGTGCGCGGATAGATGGCCGTGAAGACGATCATCACCGCGCTCGAGCTCATCCATGTTTGACCAAGCGAAGCTTCCGACAAGGGACGCCGGACATCGGCATCCTTGATTTTCGTCAGTGTGTGTTCTCGCGGGTCATAGCGATAAACGCCGGGAGTCAATCCCTCCGCCTTGCCCACGACCAGCAGGGTTTCGAGCGGATAAAGGGCCCCGGCTGAAGGAGCAGTGCGATAACCGCCCACACTGGTCACCCCCTGCGCCGCCCAGAGCAGCTGACCGATTTCTTTTCCAGTGATTTCGCCGTCGCGATATTCACGCACCGAACGCCGATCCTGCAAGGCCTTGTTCAGATCGCAGTTCAACTGGTAATCCGGCGGAGGAAGTTTGATCTTTTCAGACATAACCGTGTCCTTTTCAAATTCTGACGCACAGGCCTGAAGCGCAACGCACAAAAACACAACCCCTGCCGCAATTCCGGATTTTGGGGCCTTTTTCATCGCGCAGCTTCTCCTCGGCACTGCCTGCCTATTATGACAGCCCCCACCCCGATCGCCAGCCGTTTTTTCAGGGGGTAGCGTGAAGCGGCCCATATCTGACTCCTCAAATCTCCAAGCCCCAACAACTAATGACAAATGCCCGCTTTTCCCTTGTAACCGACGTAAAAGCCTGCATAGCATAAGCATCCATTCGGATAAGTCATGAGAGTTCTCATCATAGGCGCCGGCAATGCGGGCAGAAATCTCGCCACGAAGTTGTGCGAGGAAAAGCGGGACGTCGTCCTCATTGATCGCGACCCGGACGCGCTCGCCGAAATCCAGGCGCAACTGGACATCCTGACCGTGGAAGGCGAAGGGTCCAGCCCGGTCGTCCTGGAGAAGGCGGAAGTACGAAAAGCGGATCTTGTTGTCGCGGTGACCGACAGCGACGAGGCCAACATTCTCGCCTGCGTGATCGCGCATGCGGCGGGAGTTCCCCACAAGGTTGCCCGTGTGTCGAACCGTGATTTTCTGACCGCCCCCGAACAGCTTAATCTCGAGCGCGTGGGCATTGATCTCGTCGTCAGCCAGAAAGAGGAATGCGCCAACGAGTTGCTCAACATCCTGCGCATGCCGGGCACTCTTGAATCGGTGGACCTGCTGGACGGCAAGGTTCTCGCGGTCGGCATCAGGGTGCATATGGACAGCCCGCTCCTGCGCTCTCCGTTGCGCACATTTCCGAACCAGGAAATTCTGCGTTTCATTCGCTTCATCGCCGTGGTCCGGGGTTCCGAATTGATTGTCCCCCGCGGCGACACGGAATTCCTTGTCGGCGACGACGCCTATTTCGTCGGCCGCCGTGAAGACGTGGCCCGCTTTCTCGACTGGGCCTGGCCCGAACGCGCCATGGCGGACAAGGTGGTCATCGCGGGCGGCGGCGACCTCGGTTTGCGGCTCGCGCAGCTTCTCGAGGGCACGGATAAGGAGTCCGTGCTGATCGAGCTGGACGAGGAACGCGCCCACGATTGTTCCGAGCTTCTGGACCGGACGCTCGTGATCAAGGGCGACGCGCTCGACCGGGAAACGCTGGAAAACGCCGGTGTGAGCAAGGCCGCATTCGTCGCCACCACGCACGATGATGAGAACAACATCATTGCCTGCCTGCTCGCGGAAAAAATGGGCGCGCGTTTCACCCTGGCGGAAATCAACAAGCCGGAATACGTGCCCATCGTGGATGAACTCAGCCTGCTCGACCGCGCGGTGAGCCCGCCCCTCTCGATGATCAATGCGATCCTTCACTTTGTTCGCGGAAAATACGTCAAAGAAGCGGCGCTTTTCCATCGCCTGCCGGGCGAATTGATGGACCTCGTTGTCCCGGCAAAAAGCAAGTGGGCCGGGAATGCCGTCAAGGATATCAAGATGCCCATCGGTATCGTGCTGGCTGGAATACTGCGAAACGACGAAGTCCTGGTGCCGACCGGCGA
>CAZTYH010000008.1:8081-16475 GCA_964617565.1 uncultured Verrucomicrobiota bacterium | reverse complement strand
AGACCGCTGGACCTGAACTGGCGCGATGGCATGGGAATCGCCACCTTCGGATGGACTACTGTCGTCCTGTTCGGCGCTCTCCCGTTCATTTTTTCGGGGACCATACGAGACGTCACGGCAGCGATATTCGAGTCCGTTTCCGGCTTTACCACGACCGGAGCGTCCGTCTTATCGGACTTGGAAAGCATTCCGAAAGGGATCCTGCTGTGGCGCGCCACAACGCATTTTCTCGGAGGCATGGGTATTCTTGTTCTTTGCGTTGCCATTCTTCCCCTGATCGGCGTGGGGGGAATGCAGTTGTATCGCGCGGAAGTCGCCGGCCCGTCCAAGGACCGCCTCACTCCCCGCATCGCCAGCACGGCAAAACTGCTATGGGGTGTGTATATGCTGTTGAATCTGCTCGCCACCCTGATGCTCAGGCTGGGCGGAATGACGTGGTTCGATGCCATCTGCCATTCATTTGCCGCCGTGGCAACGGGTGGATTCTCCACCCGCAGTGCCAGCATTGCCGCCTACAACAGCAGCTACATTGAAGTTGTGATGATCGTATTCATGTTCCTGGGCGCAACCAATTTTGCCCTCCATTATGCTGCGCTTCGAGGTGACGTCCGTCGCTTCTTCAAGGATCCGGAACTCCGGCTTTTTTTGGGCATAATTACAGTAGCTTGCGCCATCGTGACCTTGAATATCTGGCATCGGGTATACCCGTCTTTCTGGAGCGCTCTGCGCAACGGAGTCTTTGCAACCGCCTCGTTGTTCACGACCACCGGCTTTGGAACCGGCGATTTCGGCGAATGGCCCGCAACATCGAAAGTCGTGCTTCTTCTGGGCATGGTATTGGGCGGATGCGTGGGTTCCACGGCGGGTGCCATCAAGCAAATGCGCATTATGGTGGCGCTCAAACGCATATTGCTCCGCGTGAAGATTTTTATCTACCCACAGGCATCCATCAGGGTGAAGGCGGGTGGACAACCGGTGGATGATGACATCGTGACCAACATTCTTACTTATGTGGTGCTCTATCTCGTTGCTATGGTTATCGCAACGATCCTCATGACCCTGTTTTTGCCCGACATCCTCTCAGCCATGTCGTCGGTGATCGCCACCATGGGCGGTGTTGGTCCGGGCTTCGGTCTTGTCGGCCCCACAAAGAACTATGCCTGCATTCCTTCCGCCGGAAAAATCATCCTCATGCTGTGCATGTTATTGGGACGGCTGGAGTTCTTCTCCATCATGGCGCTCTTCTATCCGAGCTTCTGGAAACGATGAGCTGCTCGACGGCAAGTTTCAAGTTTCCAACTCCTGTAGCCGCCGCTGGTAAGCGGTGGCGGTTTCATCGCCACGCCTAAACAGGCGCGGCTACAAGTTTCCGACTTCTCTTTCACCACTCCGGACCGCCCGCGAAATCCACCCATACACGCACCGTCTCGTAACGGTAGTATCCCGGCTCCCATACGCGTCTTCCACGGCCGCCGCGCCGGCCACCATCCACATGCACCCATCGCCCCGGCACCCAGACCGGCTGCCTGCGATACTCATACCGCCCTCTCGGCCGCTCATGCACCACCACCGGCTGCGGATAAGGGACAGGCACATACACGCGTTCCTGGTACACGGGAGGCGGAGGACAACTCGGCTGCACATACACCCGCTCCTGATAAACCGGACCCGAATGCGCTGAGTTTGCCACCAGCCAGCCGCCTAAAAAGCCCAATGCAGCCGACCATTCCCTGTTGATCGCCTGCGCCCGAATCGGCGCCCCCAACACCACCGCCACAGCCAAAACTGTAATAAGTGTCTTCATAATATCTCCTTCCTGCTTGTGAGACGTCGGAGGGAGGCGGTTTATTCAGGGAGGTGGGGAGGGTTTCAGGTTTCAGGTTTCAGGTTTCCCGGCTTCGCTGAGGCAAGCAGATCAGGTTCCGTTCCTGACACCTGAAACCCGACACCTGACACCTCTCCCCTCACTCCGCCTGCAGTGTCACGATCAGCGTGCCGTTCTCGTGGGATACGCCGCCGAGAACGACCGGAGTCCGGCGGTCCACCACGACGGTTGTATTCAGCACCAGGTCATTGCCGCGAAACCATTGCACTTGCGCGCGCAGTCGGTTGTCTTTCGCCCCCGAAATGTGGATCTGCAGGCGATTGCCGTGGCCCAGCGTGAGGGAAGTCGAACCGGGCACCGCCACCGCTGCCGTGCTTTCACCGTAATGCCGGTAATATTCAAACCCGAACACGCGGCGCAGCTTGTATTCCACATTGTCGAGCCGCGAATCCTGGGCCGCCGGTTCGTTCGAAGCCAGGATCAGTGTCGCCTTCAAGGCCACCGGACGATCCGCCGCGGCAACAGGCGCCAACGGCGAAAGCGCGAGCATCACGCCAAGCAGCAACACGCTGAAAAATCTATCACGTACCGGCATGAGGCGGCTCCTTGTGATTGGCTTCCACGACCCAGATAATCACCAGCCCCGATTCGATATCCTCGTACACCATCGGCGAGGCTCCCGGCAAGCCGGTTTCGACCCACTCTACTCTTCCACCATCGGGCGGCACAATGGCAACTTCGGGAACAACCTCTTTTTTGAACGTCATAACGCCAACGCCCGCGAGAATCAGCACCGCTACTGCAGCGGCAACCCACCGCATTCCCGGCGTCCACCAGGCCCGTTCAGGCGCCGTTTCTCCCGCCGTGCGAATAGCCCTTCGCACGTCTGCCCATGCGGCTTCAGCAGTCAATCCCGCCGGCACTTCGCGCGCCCGAAAAGTATCTCTCAACCCACCCCACTCCTCCCGCACCTGCCTGCACGCGGCACAGGACATGAGGTGTGCCTCCAGCGCCCTCTTGCGGGAGGGTGAAAGCTCCCCATCCAATTCAAGGCTCAACCACTTTTGTGCTTTGCGGCAGTTCATAGCAACTCCCTCAATCGTTCCTGCAACCTGCGCCGCGCATAAAAAATGCGGGACATGACCGTGCCCTTCCGGCACTTCATCACGTCGGCGATCTCTTCGTACGAAAGCCCATCCACTTCCCGCAACGTGATCGCCAGCCGATGCTCCGGCGACAACTCGTCGAGCGTCTCTTCAAAAACCGCCATCAGTTCCGCCCGCTCCGCTTCACGGTCGGGCCGGGGCGACTGGCTGGCTGCCTGCGCCATCCGCGCATCCGCCGGCCATTCTCCGCCCGGCGGCAATTCGTCCTCGCGGCGGCGCGCGCGCCGCCGCAGGTAATCCAATCCTGTGTTCGACGCCACCCGGTACACCCACGTAAAGAACTCGGAATCTTCTTTGAATGATCCCAGCTTCTGCCACGCCTTGATCCACGTTTGCTGCACGATCTCGCGCGCATCGTCCGGATTGCCCGCCAATCCGTAGGCCAGGCTGTAAAGCCGCTGATGGTACGTCTTCACCAGTTCACCGAAAGACTCTTCATCCCCGCCGCGCGCGCGCTGCACCAGACGGCGGATCGTTTCCTTATCCGGCGCATCTTCACTCACTGGATTAGACGTGTGCGTCATGCCGATATTCACCGTGCCGTGGAAAACGACGGAACAATCAGATGTCAGCCACAATCATCATTTCGATGTCGTCGCCCACGCCTTGGTCGTCCGTCCCGTTCGGCCCCATGGAGCGTATCCACATGCGACGATTGATGTGGTCCACCCGGATGGACATGGGGCGCCCCCACCCGTCGAGGTAGTTGCCGTCTTCATCCGTATCGCCCGGTTTCACGACCCGCCCGAAACGATAAACCGGCTCGCGAAGGCTCATGAAGACGATGCTATCCGGGTTCTGCCCGTTCAGATTTTCTCCCGCCAGGATCGCGAGGAGCTCCGGACCGCTGCCATTCGGAAGCCGCCTGTATTTGACGTAATAGCTGCGAACCGCCAGTTCAAAGCCCTTCATCTGGATTCGCGTTCCCAACAAGCCTTCCGGCTTGGGCATGCTGGCTTCGGGTCGAATCAGGAACACCCCGGCGAGAACGAGTACCATCACGCCTATCGTGATCAGCAATGCAAAAAATGTGCTCTTTGACCTGCCCTGCGATACCCCGCGATCCCTGCGTTTTTTTTTCTTACGTCGTTTGGGTTTTTCGTTCTGTTCGTGAACAGGCGAAGCACCATCGGATGTTTCCCGCGCCAACGTTCCCTGCCCTTCCAATACATGACGAAGACGGCTGAACGTCCTCCCAATGATTGGAGACCCGTCGCCCGGCCTACGCCCCCACGGGCCGTCTGGCTTGCCACCCGAATCCGAAATATTGCCATCCGACATGCCGCTTCTCCACCGTCAAGACGCCGAACCCTTCCGGCGTTCCATGCCACGCCCCGCGCCACCACTTACCACACACCGCGCCACCCGTGACAAACGTGATCCCCCTCCACCTCAGCAATTCATCCACGTGAAGATGTCCTTGCAATACCGCAAGCAGGTTGCAACCGTCAAACACGTTCAACACTTCCCTGCTGTTCGCGACCACCCGGTTGCGCGGCGCAGCCGCCGTCGCACCTTCCGTTGCCTGGTAAAACGACGTCAATAAAGGGATGTGCGTCACTACGATCACCGGCGTGTCCAGCGCCAGCGCGGCGGCATCCTCCCTGAGCCACGCCAGTTGTTCGGCATCCACCCATCCTTCGTATTCGAAAGCATCGCCCGTCACGTGAATGGAGTCGAGCAAAACAAAGTGACACCCCCCGAAATCGAACGACCGCCACGTGCGCTCAAGGCCCATCCGGTCGAGAAATTCGCTCCGCGGGTCCTCCGCGGGCGCCGATCCATCCAGCGGCCGCGCCGCGACCAGGTCGTGATTGCCGATCACCGCTTCCACACGCCCGTGAATCGCGCGATACATCTCCATGTAGGCTTCCCATCGCGGCCGCACCGATTCCGCGGACGCATTGAAGCCGTCGGTGATGAGGTCCCCGCCCGCGATCACGATGTCCGGCTGTTGCGCATTGATCGCAGCCGCCGCAAGCGCCATCGCTTCCGGGGTGTCCCACTCCGTTCGCGCATGCACGTCGGTATAAAAAGCGATCCTCAGGGGTGTTTCCGGCCCATGGGCCGCTTCCGCGCGCCACCGGGGAAATCCCAGCGTCAACCCCGCGCCGCCCGCGGCAAGCATTTCGAGAAACCGCCTGCGGCTGAAACTGTACACGCGCTTCTTCATGCCTTCTCCCGCACCCTCTTCTCTTTCCAGCGACTATACGCCGCGGCGCCCGCGAGAACAACCAGCGCCGCAAGAATCAATCGGCGAACCTGGCGTTTAGTGAGGGACGTGATCAGGTCCCGGCTCACGGCCGATTCGTATTCAATCCGCGGATCCATGCTCCTTTTCAACGCCCTTACATGGCCACGGATCATCTTGAATTTCGAGCGCCGCAATGTGCGCGGGAAGAACGTCTCGACAAACTCGTTCTCCCGGTAGGCCACCGTATTGTGCAAGGCGAACATTTCCGGATTCATCTGGTGCTTGGGGGCCACCGCGCGATAATGATCGCGCCGGAAAAGATGCACACGCAGCTCGTGAAGGAACGGATCGGTGGACGGCGTGTACAGCCTCAGGAAATCGCCGTAGCGTCTCGGATCGTGATGGAAATTGATGATCACCGCGGCTTCTTCCGCGCGCTCGCGGTCAATCCGCTGCAACTCCGCAAGCGTAAAGCGGGAATAGAAGATGCCCATTCCCGGAATCACGTGCCGGTGTCCATACTCGCTCATGGCGCTCGATTTGTATCGCACATGCCCGATGGCCGGGAACGCACTCACCAGTCGGTCCGTCCACTCCGGCGTGTTCAAAAGGCACGCGCCCAGCACAGCCACCTGGGCCGCCGCTATTGCACAGATCCGCCGGAAGGTGCGAGGACGAACAGGCGGAACGATGAACCCCGGCGCGAAACCTTTCCAGATCGCCCATTGAGCAAGCACGCACGAAAGCGCATTGAATCCGACATCGCGGAAATCGAACACGCGCTGCGGCGTCAGCCACTGGATAATTTCATCGAATGTTCCCGCCATGGAGCCCAGCAGCATGCCCGCCACGTAGATGCCGGGATCGCGCATGCGATGGCTCAGCGCGCGAAAGAGAAGAACGCCGAGCACCCCGTACTCGATGAAATGAAGGGCCTCTTCAGGATTGGCCCTCAACGTCAGCGTGAAATAGACGTACAGGACACCGACCAACAGCATCCACAAGACATTCACCCTGCGCGTGCGCGCGCGCTGAAGCCAGAGGAGATACAAGGCTGTAATCGAACCCAACCCAACGGAAAGGAGGACTCCGTAAAGAAAGACCTGCCGCCCCCATCGCTCCCCGACAAACAGGCTTATGGCGCGTGCAAACGGAATCGTGAGATAGATGACCAGCATTCCGAGAACAACCCACAACCAGGACACCCACTCCCGTTCGGATGGCGGACGCTGAAACATGCCCGTTTGTATTAAACTTCAGACATCCCGCGCAAGCGCGCTCGCTGCATGTAACACAAGTCGTTGTACCAGCATCTTGTCACATCTCTGTTCTTTGGAGAGATTTCTTTCCGCTACGAAACACGTGAATTTCGCGTGTTTCGAAGTTCCCTTGTTACATTCTTCCCGATTTCTCCGCCAGGGCACGCAGTCTCTCTTTTATCTCCGGCGTCAACATGTCCCATCTGAATCGCCACCGCCAGTTTCCGCTTTCCTGGCCCGGCACATTCATCCGGCCCTCGGACCCGAGCCCTATCACATCCTGCAGCGGAAATACCGCCGTGTTTGCGTTGGACTTCAGCGCCAGCTCGATGAGATCCCAGTGAATCTCTCGTCCGTCCGACTTGAGATACTCCAAAATGGAGCGCCGCTCTCGCTCGATCTCCTCGCGCGTCCGTGTGCTGTCTTTGCCCGGTTCGCTCTTGAACCATCCCACAGTCGTATCGTTATCGTGCGTTCCCGTATACACCACGCAGTTGGCCGGATAGCTGTCCGGCTTGTACTCTGACGCCTTGGCGTCATTACCGAATGCAAACTGAAGCACGCGCATGCCCGGGAACTCGAACTGGTCCCTCAGCGCATCCACTTCCGGCGTGATCACACCGAGGTCTTCGGCGATGATCGGCAGCCGGCCCAGTTGTCGAATCAGCGCCTCGAAAAACGGCGCGCCCGGCCCCTTCACCCAGCGCCCGTTGATCGCGGTCTTTTCATGGCCGGGGATTTCCCAGAAAGCCTCGAAGCCCCGGAAGTGGTCAATCCGCACGATATCCACCAGGTCGAACATCTTGCGCATGCGCGCGACCCACCACGCGTAATCCGTGTCACGATGCACTTCCCAGCGATAAAGCGGATTGCCCCATAGTTGTCCCGTGGCGCTGAAATAATCGGGGGGAACGCCCGCCACGATCGTCGGCGCTCCGTTCTCGTCGAGATGAAACAGTTCCTTGTGAGCCCATACATCCGCACTGTCGTGCGCGACGAAGATCGGAATGTCGCCGACGATTTTGATGCCGCGATTGTGACAATAGGTGCGTAAGCGCGCCCACTGATCGAAAAACAGGAATTGCCGGATTTTAACATGACGAATGGCGTTGCGAAATTTACGCTGCGCCTCGCGCAATGCCGCGGGCTCGCGCCTCGCAAGCTCCGGCTCCCACGTGGTCCAGGGCCGTCCGTCATGCGCATTCTTGATCGCAAAGAAAAGAGCGAAATCATCGAGCCATTCCTTGTTCTCCTTGCAGAAGCGCTTGAAGGCATATCTCTTACTCGCAGTCGCACGGGTATCGAAGGAACGACAAGCCGTTCGCAAGGCCGCCATGCGCGCCTGTATGACGGGCCCGAAGTCCACGGTGTCGGCCGGAAATTTCGGAAACCGCGCCAGTTGCGAGCGCGAAAGCAGTCCTTCCTTCGCCAGCAGGTCAAAGCTGACCAGCAACGGATTGCCCGCGAAGGTGGAGAGCGATTGGTATGGCGAATCACCGTAGCCCGTCGGTCCCAGCGGCAGAACCTGCCAGAGATGCTGTCCCATTTCCTGCAGGGCATCGGCAAACGCCCTTGCCTGGGGTCCGATCTCGCCCATCCCGTAATTGCCGGGAAGCGATGTCGGATGAAGAAGAATCCCACTGGCCCGCTCAAACTTCATTTATGATCTCCAGTTAAAACGTTTTACCAATGTCCAGATAGATACAGCGCAAGCTGACCCTTGTCTATACGATTATTCAACTCATCTCAACGAATCATGCGTAATATATTGTAATGCAACACGTAATACTATTGATATTGTTATCCTAAAAAACAGTCCGCGTCACAGCACAACTCGATTTCGTACAATCATCACTCATGCAAGCTTCGTTGGCCGTCACTTTTCCAGTTTCAAGATTCCACTTCCCGCCTTCCTCCGAACACTCTTCCAATGATTGGAAAAAACGTGTA
>CAZTYH010000008.1:0-7981 GCA_964617565.1 uncultured Verrucomicrobiota bacterium | reverse complement strand
ATTCCACTTCCCGCCTTCCTCCGAACACTCTTCCAATGATTGGAAAAAACGTGTAGTTTTTTTCCAATGTCTGGAAAAATCACTTCTTCAGCCGGGAGTTTGTGCCCATGAACCGACCCCTCAGCACAATTCGGAATTCGGAATCAGGAATTCGGAAATTCTTCTCCACTTCCGCGTTCACCCTCGTAGAGCTTCTCGTCGTCATAGGCATCATCGCGCTGCTTGCCGCCATGCTCTTTCCGGCCCTCTCCGGCGCACGTATCCGGTCGTATGACGCCGATTGCTCGAGCAATCTGAAGCAGATCGGTGTCGCCCTGTACGGATACAGCAGCGAGTACAGCAGTGGATACTTCCCGGGTCCCGATGTCACCTCCGGCACGAACAGCTATGCCGGCCCCCATACCAACCTCGTTCGATCTCTCCGTGAATATGTCCCCGGCGATTCTCCCGTCTGGCACTGCAAGCGCTTCCTGCGCATGAACGACCTCACCCTGCCCAGCGTGTATTCCAACACCACCTATTTCTTCTGGGGATGGAATATGTATGGGAATGTCCTCGCACCCATGACCATCAACACCAGGACCAGTCGCTGGTTTACCGTCGGCCTCAGCACCAACGTGCCGGCACCCGTGTTGCTCAGCGACCGTTTCGAAACCGCGACGCTCGGCGATACCGGCGAGAAGCAATATCACGCGGGAGTCAAGGTGAACGTTCAGCCGACCCAGCCCGGAACCATAGTGCTTCTCGGCGGCGGCGCAGCGATGAAGGTCTCGCCCACCCGCGGAAGCATCGAGTAACTTTTGATACGCCGCGCCCCAATCCGTTGGGCGCGAAAAATGCGCGCAGCGGTGTCGGCAACAGCCCGCTACTTCTTGAAGATGAAATGCTTCCGCGCCGCGTAGTTAATCAACAGCGACGCCACAACATTCGCCGCATACGCAAAGGTCGTATCCAGCTCGAACGCCTTGATGATCGCCCATCCGACAAACGAGCCGATCACGTAGCTCGTCAGCGATACGGCATAAAACAAGGTGAACTCCACCCACTTCTTGTGACGCCCCGGCTCGAACACCCAGTAGATGTTCACGATGTACGCCGCGAAGTTGGAGAAGAAAAAGGTGATACAGCGATTGATCACGTAATGCTGCGCGCGCACCGCCTCGCTGATGGGCGTAACGCCGAAGCCGAACAAGCCAAGGAGCTGGGACACCGGATCCTCAGGCCGCAACGCCGGGAACACTTTCCACGAAAGCAGGTAGAACACCGACATGTCCACCACCGTCGCGATCCCGCCCGCAATCGCATACTTGATGAACTGCACCACCGGACTCGCTTCACGCTGCGTAAATTGTTTGATGATGTGTTTCATCGGCTTAGTAAAAGAGGACGGTTTCAAGCTCGCCCTGCGTAGTCTTGGCGAAGCAGGGTTTCCAATCCCCAATCTACCCTCCCACAACCCACTTCCGTACTTCTTCCGGCAACGGGGTCACTTCCGCGATTCGGCACGCTGTTTCGCCCGTTTCCGTCGGAACACGCACCTCATCGCCCACCTTGCGCCCCGCAAGAACCTGCGCCATGCGTGTATCGGAAGAAATAATACCGAGCGCCGAGTCCTGATCCCACTCGCCGAGGATATGATACCGCTCGGTCCGCCCGCTTCCGTAATCAAGCACAACGCCCACGCCCGGCCCGACAACATCCGTCGCCGCGCCTTCGAAATCGGTCGGCTTCACCACCTGCAACATCTCTTCCAAATCCCCACGGCGCTTCAAAAGAATGCCCTGCATCTCCTTCGCCGCCTTGAATTCATGGTTCTCGCTCAAATCGCCATAGCTGCGGGCAATCGCGATTTCCTTGCTGTTTTGCGGAATATCCACCGTGACCAGTTTCTCGAGCTGCTTCTGCCGCTCCTGGTAACTGCGCTGCGACGTCAGCCGCGCACGCGCCGGAGCCGATGGCGCCGCCTCGCCACTGCGCGAAGCCACCACCGCCTGCATGTCCGGATACAACTTGACGATATGGCCCAGCACCGACTGCCGGTCGAGCGCGGACCACGCCGACGACTCGCGCACGAGCTGCACCACTTCCTCGCGTTGCAGAACCGTCATTCCCGCCATCGCCTCGCGCAGGAAATCCACCTGCTCAACACGGGAGCGCAACATGTTTTTCACTTTCAGCCGGTCGCCGGAATATGACCTTCCAAGATCGAGCAGAACCAACCGCATCAACGACGACAACGTGCCCAGTCCCCACGCATCGCGCTTCTCGGGATTCCGGATAATCCAGTAAAGGAATTCCACTTCGATGATCTGCGATGAGACCGCCTCGCGAAAGGCGTCGGCCACCGCCTCTTCGCGGCCGTTGGCCAACAGATAATTCACCGCTTCGTTCAGCGCGGTCATGCCCAGCCTGCCCAACAGCCTGATCAGCAAATCGGCCAGCCGTACCGCATCCGACGACGCAAGGAACAGGAGGAAAGGCGCCACCAGCCGTGCCGGCAACGTACGCGTCGTTTCGAGGAACAACTCGTCCTCCATCAATTCCGCCGCGCCCGCCACGATGTTGACTTGCGCAGGATCCGCACCAATCTCCCTGGCCGCCATGTAGGCTTGAGCCGTCAACGATGAAGTGCGCCGGCCCGCGCCCTTGACCACAAAAGCAAGCCGGTCGCCGACAACCTTCCGACATTCCTCGTCCGGAATCGCCACCTTGCTCTGGATTAATTCATCCACCAAAGCCAACACCGTCGCCATATCCCGCTCCAGCGCCAGCGCCATAAACCAATCCTTGTCGTAAGCCTTCTTCTTGGAGAGCAGGCGCAACGGCTCGATCCTCTTCGAGGGAATATCAATCAGATGATCTTTCTTCAGCGCCTTGCGCGCCGCATCCCAGAATCGCTTCCAATCGGCCGGAGTCACCAGCCTGGGAGAGAGAATCTCTTGAAGTTGCGCGACGGTCAGCGGCCCAAAACTCTGAAGCGCAAGCCGCACGACTTCACCCGCGCTCTCCTGCGCCATGCGTTCCATTCCCGCCTTGTCCCCGTGGATACGCGCCAGCAGATGCTCACCATCGAGCAGTTGAAGCGTCTCCGCCGCGTACGCAAACGACATCTGGTGGCCGGGCTTTTTGTCAAAATCAATATCCACTCTTCCGTAGAAGCTATCCACGTGACGCACGACGCCAAAACCCCACGTCTTGTCGAGACAAAGCACGCCGGGTTTCAGCGCGAGCAGGAGCAGCAGCCTTCTCAGACATTCGACCGGCGGAAGTCCTTTGTCGAATCCGACATGCTCAATGAGTTTGCGCTGCTCGTGAAGTGGCTCCAGGATCTCCATGGCGGCATTCTTGAAGCGCTCGATCTGCCGCGCGCTTCCGTTCGCCCACTCGGCCTGGAGTTTCAGAACTTCGAGGGCGGCGACCGTTTTCGTTCGCTCGGCGAGCGCATCACACAACAAGCCGGCCCAACTATCCGCCTGCTCCGTGAACCCCTCGCCCCGCTGAAAATTTAGAAAGGAGGTCAGTTCTGCAACGGGAATTTCCGCCGCTTCGATCTGAGCGAGAAACCACGACTCCCTCTTCTCTGCATTCATTGATTCATCCATCGTTTCCACCTCATGCGCCGGAGGACATTAGCGGCCGGACCGGATTGTGTCAAAACATCAAACAATGGCAGCCCCGTCCAAGAGAGAAGGTGTCAGGCTTCGGTTTGCATTCCTCTTCGTACGACTTATCCATCCACTTCATTTTTTCTTGAGAAGATTTTAACTGCGAAACACGAGAAATACACGAAACCGGAAAAACGTCCCTTCTTCTTATCCTTTTCGCGACTTTCGCGTGCCTGTCCCGGCAGCAGCGGAGTTTCGTAGCTGTCTTTTTCTTTGGCTGTGGCTTGTCGCGAGTGCTTCGCGCCACGCTGTGCCTGTCCCTTATCGCATGTCCCTTATCGCATTCAAAATTCAGGCACTCCAACACTCCATTACCCCACCTGTCCATTCCCCTTTTTGTGGGACCGTACCCGCATTTTAAACCCACCGAAGCCTGTGCACACGATAAACACAATGTATTATTTGAACATTTTTTTTGAAAATATTGCTTTACATTGGCTGTGAAAACGGTACTTTATACATCAACGATTGAAGTCCGGAATCGCGATGTGCTGAGAGTCAATCTTTGAGGTGTACTTGCTGAGAGTCAATCTTTGAGGTGTACTGTGAAACATACGTGGAAGTACTTAGTTGTATCGGCTGTCTGTTTCGCCATTCTCCCTTTTTCCGCCCCCGCCCAGCAAGGTGAAGTTTATTCGCTGAATGTTGTCGGGTTTCAGAAGCTCAATGCTGAGGCGAACGGTATGACCATGGTGTCGGTTCCTTTCGATTTAGGAGAAAGCAATACCTTGGACGATGTTATAGGCACGCAGTTGACCGGAGGGAAAACGGGTGGTGGTGCTGATGAAGTAATCCTTTGGGATCCAATCCAGCAGAAGTATCTTTTTTTCTGGCTCAAGCAAACCGACAATAAATGGTATAGTTCTGAAGACGGTCAGCCGGCAACAAACACAGCGATTACGAGTCTTCTGGGGATGTGGATTCGCAGTAAAAGGGTTGCTGATCAGACGGTTGTTGTGGCTGGCGATGCTGTAGGCCAGAACGTTGTTACAAACACATTGATGCCTGGTATGAACTTGGTTTCTTATCCCTTCAGCGCAACTATTGACCTTAATCAAAGCGCCCTAACAAATGGAAATGCAGGGAAAACGGGCGGTGGAGCAGATGAGATAATCCTCTGGGATCCTGAATTGCAAAAGTATTTGTTTTATTGGCTGAAGCAAACTGATCGCAAATGGTATGCTTCTTCTGACGGTCAATTAGCGCAGGGTGTGCTTGTGGGCGGTGGCGTTGGTTTCTGGTACAGGAACAAGGCTGCGGTTCCGTTCCAATGGGTTGAAACTCGTCCGTATCAGTTCGATTGATAAGGCTGAATGATAAGCAAAAAAGAGGAGTGAGGAGTCATGCTTAGAAAACTGGTGATTGTAGTAGCTGTTGCGATAATGGTTCCGTTTAGTGTTATGGCGCAAGGGATCTCTTGGTTTGCAGACGCAAACTGGTTGAACTATGCTGATGGTTCCACCCCGCTTGCAGGTAGCCTCAATGATTCTTCGGTTGGCTGTTTCGTTCAGCTCTTATGGGTTGGGCTCGATGGCGTTATTAACGATGCTTACAACTATGGAGATGGAACAGGGGTGTCGGACGACCTTGTAGTATCTACTATTTGGGTTGGATATAACGTGGGTGATGACGGGTATTTCAGCAATGTTTTTGTTCCTGATGGGGGCGATATCGTTGAAGATCGCTATTACTTTGCGCGGGTCTGGAGCGCACCTTCGGCAAACTATGCAAGCGGCCTTGTCCCTTCCGGTGGTGCTGTAAGATATGCGAATAGCTCAACGTGGCAGTACCCGAAGGAAAACCCTGTGGCAGACCTCTTCGACATCGCTGGTGATGGCGATCTGAACACCACGCTTCAGGCGATTCCGGAACCCGGAATGATCGCGCTGATGGCGTTGGGCCTGATGACGCTGCGGATTGCCCGCCGTCGCAAATAAGCTGACATAATGTTATCTCAAACGACCCCGACCCCTCGGTCGGGGTCGTTTGTTTTTTGCCTTCTTGTTCTATCGCCCGACTTGCTTTAACTTTCTGTCTCACTCATTAAAGGACGATTTATGAACAATGCACCTACGCGGCCTCACCTCTTTTGGCCCAACCTGACGGTCTTTGTCACGGGCATGTGCATCATGACCCTCGAGCTTTCCGCTGGACGTTTGATTTCACGCCATCTTGGACAATCCCTGTACACATGGACGTCCGTCATCGGAATCGTCCTTGCCGGTTTATCCATCGGAAATTACATCGGAGGCCGTCTTGCGGACTCTTTTAACGCTCGACGAACTCTCGTGGCGTTGTTCCTGCTCTCCTCTTTCACCTGCCTCGCCATCCCGGGGCTGAATCACCTGGTGGGCGACTGGAAACACCTCCTGCTGCTGTCATGGCCTGCGAGAATTTTTTCGCATGTGTTTGTCACCTTCCTGATCCCCTCAATCTGTCTCGGGACCATCAGCCCCGCTGTGGCAAAGATGGCCCTGGAACGTCATGGGCCCGTTGGTCGCACAATCGGCAATGTGTATGCATGGGGCACCGCCGGCAGCATCTGCGGTACCTTTCTGACGGGGTTCTACCTGGTAGCCAACCTTGGTACCATCGCCGTAATCGTCCTCGTGGGGCTTGCTCTCGGTTTGATGGGCCTCGCATACGGCGCAGGAATCAAGTGGCGAATCCCGGCAGCGCTTCTGTACATAATCATCAGCGCCGCCGCTTTCTTCCCCCACCCTGTTCTTGCCAACATCGGGTCATCGTTGAGTTTCCGAAGCTCGATCTCCGGCAGGCTCCTGTTTGAAGCGGAAAGCCAGTACCAGTACATATCCGTGCGCGCAAATCCATCAAACCCAAACATCCGTGGTCTGTATCTTGATAAAATGCTGCACAGCGAAATGGATGTCACGCGTCCCACGCATCTGCTTTATCGTTATGCATGGATCTATGAAGCGATCATTGAATCTCTCAAGCCCAACGGCGCCCCCGTAAAGGCCTTTGTAATCGGGGGCGGTGGTCTCACGTTTCCGCAATACCTTGCCCTTACACGCCCTGGCGGGCTTTGTGATGTTGCGGAGATTGACCCGGAGGTCACCCGGGCAGCCATTGAATATTGCGGATACAAAGCTCATCCGGAAGTGAACATCCATCACATGGACGCACGGAACTTCGTGACGGATCAGATCCGGAAACTTTCAGCCGGGACGCCAACGGCACGTTACGACTTCGTCTTTGGCGACACATTCAATGATTATTCCGTCCCCTTCCATCTGGTAACCCGCGAGTTCAACGAACAATTGAGCTCTCTGATGACGGATAATGGAATTTACATGCTCAACATGATTGATGCGTATGATTCCGGCTTGTTCCTTGGCTCCATCCTGAAAACGTTTCAAGTCACATTCCCCTATGTGTATGCATTCTTTGCCCATCGGAATCTGGCCGTACGGGGAACATACGTGGTTATCGCTTCCAAGCAGAGATTGCAACTGACCGATATGATTGAGCGTGTTAAGCAAAGGCATCCCGAGTTCCTTGGACAAATGCTGAGCGCCGAACAGATACAGGTTTTGACTCATCGGCAAGGCGTCACAGTCCTTACCGACAACTTTGCGCCAGTTGAAAATCTTCTGGCCAGGGTTGTGCGTGAAGACCGCCCCGACGGAGTTGAGGTCATGTATCTTAAGAAAGGTCTGCAGGAAGCGGAAGCCGGCAATTTCTTCAAGGCAATCGAGTTGTTCGAGCAAGGCTTGAGCATCAACGCGGCCAATTATCAACTGCACTACAATCTGGGTGTGGCATTAATGAACACCGGGCGGAGGGATATCGCTCTTGATGCGTTTATGTCGGCCATATATCTGAAGCCCGACTATGGACAGGCTCGCGTCAATGCGGGCGTCTTACTGGCCAACATGGGGAAACTCGATGATGCCGCATCACAATTCAAGGAGGTTATCTCCCTGGATCCAGCCAATGTGGACGCGCGGATCAATTATTCCGCCATACTTGCCGCGGTGGGCAGAACGGACGAGGCGCAGGCCGTGTTATTGGACGCCTTTCAACTCGCGCCTTCCAATACAACGGTCCTTAGCAATCTGGGCGAACTGGCCATGCGCGAAGGCAGGAAAAAGGAAAGCATCGCATACTTTACAAAGGCGCTGCAATTGGACCCTCATCTGCAACATGCCCGGGCCCGATTGGCCGAGCTTGCAACAGATCAAAACTAAGTACCATGCCGAAACAATCATTCATCGTCAGCGGAGCCGAGCGCGATACGCCCCTTATCGAGTATCTCTCCGCCCGCCTGTCTCTCTCCCGGAAGAAGGCCAAGC
>CAZTYH010000007.1:61572-65636 GCA_964617565.1 uncultured Verrucomicrobiota bacterium | reverse complement strand
GCCTCTAGACGATGGGGGCCCAAGCTTGGAAGGCGGTCGGCCTCGCCCTCCGGGAGGCCGTTGCGCGTGGCCCGCCACCCTCCCTTCGCGTATTGGCTATGTTATTGACTGGCCCGCAAAGGGGTATAGCATGAGTTCCGGAGCTTCCATGCGGAAATGATTGACGAATCCATTACTGTTCATGACCAGTACCAGTTTGAGATCAAGCTGGGATACCGGCTGCACAAAGAAGCGAAAATCACGTCCTATGGTATTGATGCCTATATCTTTATGCCGAACAGTCTCGGCGTGAACCGCGGAACCTACTCGAAGGCGCAGTTTTATACCGACATGCAGGCCTACATCCGGTTGATGAGCCCGGAGGCGCCCCTGGACCAAATCGCCTTGGAGAGCGATGCATCTCCATTACAGAAGCTGAAGGCGGCCTTTCAATCCTTGGTAATGGAGGTCACGGATGAAACCATCGCCCGCTACGAAGGTGAGATCAAGATTTTCTGTTGTATCCTGAAAAGCACGCTTCACGATTATTTCGAGTTTGTTAAGAAGATATCCGACGTGAACGACCGCTGCCGCATGGCGGAAGACTTTCTGAGGCACGGTCGCGCAATCGAATCCGCCTACCGAAATCTTCGTTCCGTTGTGCAGGTTCCCTCGGTGCCGGAGAAGCTGTTTTCTGTTTACCAGTTTGGCGATGAGTACATCAGCCTGCTGCTGGAGGATCATTCATACCTTTTTTTGGAGAGGGTGTTGGTTGAAGACCGCCGGGCGTTTGCCGATGTGCGCGCACACATGATTGATTTTATCGAGGAGGAGGTCGAATATCGCCGTCAGCGAAAATACCGATCCATCCCCGATGAAACGAGCGATAACGAGCAGCTGGTTTTTCGCAAAAGCGTTCTCAAGAAATACATGAGCAGCGTTTTGTTCCTGGATGCTCACGCAGAGCCGGAAGGGATCATGCTGGAGCAGGTTCTCCTCGGCATTGCCGCAGGGCTGGCCATGTTTTTTGCAACCGCCGTTGCGTTCGTTACGCAGTCGGTCTACGGTTCGTTGACGCTGCCGGTGTTTGTCGCCCTGGTGGTCAGCTATGTCTTCAAGGATCGCATCAAGGATATACTGCGCCTATACCTTTCGCGCAAAATGACCTCGCGCCTGTTCGATCATCACATGGACATTATCACCAACACCCGCCGGAAAGCGGGGCTGTGCCGTGAGAGCTTTGAGTTCGTGGACGAAGCAAAGATCCCGGCCGTTATACGCCAGATGCGAAGCCGCGATCACATCACCGAAATAGAGAACGGGTGGGTTGGGGAGAAAGTGGTTTTGTACCGGAAACGCATTTGTCTGTTTAACGATCAGGTGCTCAAGGCGTGCAGGGGGCATGCGGTTGAAGGCATTAACGATATCATGCGCTTCAGCGTGCTGGAATTCATCCGCAAGATGGACAATCCGAAAAAGCAGCTCTACATCGTTGATGAGGATGAATACCAGAGAATCAAGGGGGAGCGTGTTTATCACCTGAATCTGATCCTGAAGTACACCCTGCCCAAGCGTATCCTCTACAAGCGATTCCGGATCGTGCTGAGTCGCAAAAGAATCAAGCGAATAGAGCCCGTAGCCGAAATCGAAGCGCCGCCGGAATCGCCCGAATAAAGAGGAATTTTAGCGGTCGGACCGCGCTCTCTTCTGCCCCTCAACTCCCGATCAAATCGGCTTGGATATGCCGGGAATCACGGGTAAAGTTCACTCTTCTCTGGAGGAACGGTTCAGGATGTTGAAGAAAACGAAAGAAAATGTGGTCGGATCAGTCGAAAAGACCGCGTGGATGAACATCATGCGCAGCATGATGCTCGCGCGGCTTGCCGAGGAACGATTGGTCCGCCTTTATCACCAGGGCAAGATTTTCGGCGGGGTCTATACCGGCATCGGCCAGGAGGCGATCGGCGCGGCGACCACGGCCGCGTGCGGCGACGATGACCTCTTCACGCCGTGCATCCGCAACATGACCGTTCACCTGGGGCGCGGGCAGAGTGTGCTCAACGTTTTTCGCCAGTACCTTGGCCGTGTCACGGGGCCGACACGTGGTCGCGACGGCAACGTGCATCACGGCAACATGGAGCGTGGAGTGTACGCGATGATTTCCCATCTGGGCGCGATGCTGCCGGTGATCGTCGGCGGCGTCATGGCGCGACGGCGGCAGGGCATGGATGCGATCGGCATTGCCTACATCGGCGACGGCGCGACCAGCACGGGCGATTTCCATGAGGCGGTGAATTTCGCGGCGGTCAATGACGTGCCGGTGATTTTCCTCATCGAAAACAACAAGTATGCCTATTCGACCCCTAACAGCGACCAGTTCCGGTGCAAGCGGCTTGCGGATCGCGCAGCCGGTTACGGCATCGAGGGCATTTGCGCCGACGGAAACGACGCGGTCGAGCTTCACCTGCTCGCGCGCGAGCTCGTCGCCGGCCTGCGCGCGAAGCCGCGCGCGATGCTGCTGGAGTGCGACACGCTGCGCATGCGCGGACACGGCGAGCACGACGACGCGTCCTATGTGCCGCAGGAGCTCAAAGAGCAGTATGGAAAGCGCGACCCGATCCGGCTTGCGTGGGAGCGGCTGATGAAGGAAGGAGTCTCTACGCGCGAGGAGCTGGATGCTCTCGAACGAGCGTGCCGCGAGGAAGTGGACAAATCTTACCACCAGGCGTTGAGCGAGCCGCCGCCGGATCCGGCGACGCTCATGGAGGGGGTTTACGCCGATGCGTGAAATCACCTACCTGGAAGGAATACGCCTCGGGCTCCAGCGGTTGATGCGGGAGCATCCGGAAGTCGTGATTTATGGCGAGGATGTCGGCGCCTTCGGCGGCGCGTTCAAAGTCACGCTGGGATTGCAGGAGGAGTTCGGCAAGGATCGCGTATTCGATACACCGATCAGCGAGTCGGCCATCCTTGGCAGCGCGATCGGCATGGCTACACAGGGCATGCGCCCGGTGGTCGAGCTGCAGTTTGTGGATTTCGGCATGACGGCCGTGCATCACTTGCTCAACAACGCGGCGACGACGCACTACAGGACCGGCGTGCCGGTGCCGATGACGGTTCGCGCGCCGTGCGGCGGTGGTTTCGGCGGAGGGCCTTTCCATTCCGAAGAGCTGGAGGCGCTGTTCTGCCTCATGCCCGGGTTGAAAGTGGTTTACCCCGCGTTTCCGTCGGACGCGCGCGGGCTGATTTATTCCGCCGTGATGGATCCGAACCCGGTTATCTATCTAGAAAACAAGTATCTCTACCGGCACGTGAAGGAAATTGTGCCGCAATCCTTCGAGCCGGTCCCGATCGGTACGGCGCGTATCTGCAGGCCGGGGCGCGACGCGGTGGTGTTGACCTATGGGGCGATGGTACACGAGTCTTTGCGCGCCGCCGAACAACTTGCGTCTGACGGCGGGTACGAGGTGATGGTGGTGGATATGCGTACGCTGAAGCCGTACGACGCGGACACGGTGTTGACAGCCGTCGCCACGACGAACCGCGTGCTGATTGTGCATGAAGGGTGGCGGACCAACGGGTTCGGTGCCGAACTGAGCGCGCTGGTCGCGGACCGCGCGTTCCACCTGCTGGATGCGCCGGTGCGGCGCGTGGCCGCGCCGGATGTGCCGGTTCCATTTGCGCCGGAGCTTGAAAATGCATACCGGCCCAACGCCGATAAGATTGCCGCGGCACTGCTGGAATTGATGGAATATTAGCCGCGGCGGAACAGTGGAGTGATGGAATGATGGAATGTTGGAGAGATAATATTGCTCCGATCCCATGCATTATTCCATTATTCCATCATTCCATTGTCGAAGCCCGCGATTTTCTGGAAAGAACGTTGTCATGAAAAAACAAATTCCGATTGTCATGCCGCAGATGGGCCAGAGCGTGGCCGAAGGCACGATCATCAAGTGGCTGAAGAAGGTCGGCGACGAAATCAAGGAAGACGAAGCTCTTCTCGAGGTGGAAACAGACAAGACCACTGTCGAGGTGGAAAGTCCCGTGAGCGGTCGGCTGGCGTCGTGCCTCAAGCAGGCGGG
>CAZTYH010000007.1:29233-61472 GCA_964617565.1 uncultured Verrucomicrobiota bacterium | reverse complement strand
ACGCGCAACGATGTGCTGGCTTACCTTTCCCGGCGGCCGATCGGTTCGCCGACGGTGAAGGCGCTGGCGGTCAGCGAGGAGCCGGGCGATGA
The DNA here is from genome assembly GCA_964617565.1 of uncultured Verrucomicrobiota bacterium. Classification (GTDB taxonomy): domain Bacteria; phylum Verrucomicrobiota; class Kiritimatiellia; order CAIQIC01; family JAGNIJ01; genus JAKJGV01. The sequence goes on along the minus strand of CAZTYH010000007.1, from coordinate 61,380 downwards.
AGATCTGCGCGCGCTCGGCGAGGTGGTGCCCATGTCGTCGCTGCGCCGGACGATCGCGGACCACATGGTGCAATCCATCCGCACCAGCGCGCATGTCACGATGATTCACGCGCTGGACCTGACGCACGTGGTGAACCTGCGCAAACGCATCAAGGACGATTTCGAGAAGAAGTTCCACGCGCGCATGACTTATACGGGGGTGCTGCTCTACGTCACCTCCCGCGTATTGCGGGATTTTCCGAGGGTGAACGCGTCCATCCAGGGAACGAACATCGTGCTGCGCAAGGACATCAATATCGGTTGCGCCGTGGCGCTGGCCGACGAAACGCTGGTGGTGCCGGTGGTGAAGCACGCGGACAAGAAAAGCTTTCCGGAGATCGCCCAGGACCTGGTGCGTCTGATCGAGCTTGCGCGGACGAAGTCGCTGAAGCGGGAAGACGTCGAGGGAGGAACCTTCACGATTTCCAATTTCGGTTCTTTCGGGAGCCTCATGGGCACGCCGATCATCAGCCAGCCGCAAGTGGCCATTCTCGGGATGGGCTCGGTACACAAGGCTCCCGTCGTGGTGGATGGCGAGGTGGTCGTGCGCGACCAGTTGTATCTGAGCTTTTCCTTCGACCACCGGATCATTGACGGCGAATTGGGCGGCCGGTTTCTGCGAACGATCGAGGACGCAACCGAAGCGTTGACCGAGGAATCACTGAACGTCGAGAAGCTGTAGGCGATGCAGAAAGTCCGGAATCCAATACTCGAAATCCGAAATCGAAGACGCCGAGTGCAAACACCCATCCATGGGTTGTGTTGAAATGGAAGGGGTGTGCGAACCGCGATTTCGCCCGGATTCCCTTGACGTTTCTTTTCCGCTCTGATAAACACCCGCGCCCATGGGACAACAACTCAGAACTCGTGTGAAGAGAAAAGCGCGCCTGCGCCGGAAGAAACGCCTCAAACTGCGGGCTCGTGCCGCAGCCGCGAAAACAGCCAAGGCTTGATCAGCCTTTTTCTCAAATGGTATGCGCCCGCTTTTTCTCCGCGGGAGCAGGGGTGTTTTCTGTCGTTCGCCTGGCGCATTTTCCAATGCGAATCGCAATTACATGCGTGACAGATTTCTGACACGCGCTTAATATCCCTGTTCAGAGGGTAGCGTTTATGATCCTTGTGGTTGACGACGACAAAATTCTGACCCAGTTGCTTCGCACGCTTCTCGAAGAGGCCGGTTACGAGGTGCATGTTGCCTATGACGGTGAAGAGGCATACAGGCACCTCAAGAATCCGAAGTGCAAGGGGATGCTTCTGGACATCCGAATGCCCGGGATCAACGGCGCGGAACTGCTGATGTTGATGGCCGCCGAGGGCGTCACGGTCCCGGTGATTGTCATGGCGGGATTTCCTGATTTTGACGAAGAGGAAATGAAGGAATTTCCGAACGTCAAAAAACTCTTTCACAAGCCTCTCTATCCGGAAGAGGTTCTTGGCGCGGTACGCGAGTACTGCAAAAAGTAAGGTTACGGCGTGAACGCCGAGCTTCGAACAACTGAAATCGCGCGCCTTGATCGGCTCCTTCTCCTTCCCCTGGCGATTGTCCTTGTTGCTATTGCATGCAGTTGCCGGACGGTGCGATCCATCAATAATCATTACCACGGCGGCACCGCACGGCCGGTTGTGGCCGTTACCGCTTTCGAAAACCTCGCGAATGTTTCAGGGCGATGGAATCTCGGCGAGGGTATGGCGGACCTGCTCGTGACGGAATTGCTGGAAAGCGAGCGGGTGGTGGTTCTGGAGCGCAAGGACCTCAAGGGCGTGGTGGATGAAATCGTCCTTCAGGGTCGCGACCTTTTTCGCAAGGAGGGTCGCGTACAGCGCGGGCGCCTGAAGAATGCGCAGTATATTGTGCGCGGCAGTGTCACCGACTTCACCGAATCCATGACGGTTTCAGGTTGGTTCGGTATCCGGTGGCTGAAGATATTCGGAGGCGGTAATCGCGCGCGGGTCGCGGTGGTGCTCCGCGTGTCCGATGTCGAAACCGGCGAGGTGGTTTCGTCCGTGAAAGCATCCCACTCGGTGTCCGCCGGGGGCCTCGGCGCCGAGGCACGATACAAGGATCTCGCCTTCGGGGGCGACGCGTTTTTCCGCACGCCGCTGGGCAAGGCTACGGAAGGCGCCATCCGCAAGGCGGTGCGACAGGTTTTGCGCGATCTTCCTGTCCAGTATTGGCAGCCGCGCGTAGCCGAAGCGGGAACGGACCACGTGGTGATCAATGGCGGACGCAACGTCCGGGTCCGCGAAGGACAGGTTTTTGATGTGCGTGAGCATCCGCGAGAGATTACGGACCCCGTGACCGGCAACGTGATTGATGTCGTGCCCGGCCGGGTGATCGGCCGTGTTCAGGTCACGCGCGTGAACCCGGAATCTTCGCACGGAGTGATCGAGAGCGGCGCTGCGAAGCGCGGGGATGTGCTGGAGCTGGTGCGGGGGCGGCGGGAGAAAAAGGTACGCGATTAATACTCCGGCCGCAGGCGGATTGGGGGATCGGGGTGATGGGGTCTTGGGGTACTGAATCGAAAGACCGACTGATTGTTCAAACCCAATTCTCCACACACTTACTTCCATGCTTGCTCGTTTACACTTAATCGATCAAGACAGCCGATTAAGCGTATCCGGGTAAGTGTGGCGGTTAAGCCTGCGATCAAGTGTTCAGTTATCTTCAACTCACCAACACCCCAATACCCCATCACCCCATTCTTTCCGCCTTCCCCATCATTGCCGTTGATGCGCGGATATGCTAAAACCCCTCCCATGATTACTTTTCTTGAGGGCGCGCTGGTTGAGAAGGACCCGACGCGCATCGTTTTGAATGTTGGCGGCGTCGGCTACGAAGTTTTCATCCCGCTGAGCAGTTATGATAAACTGCCCTCGTCGGGAGATTCGTGCCGGGTTCTTACCTATGATCACGTGCGCGAGGATACGCACGCATTATACGGCTTTTTGACCCCCGAAGAGAGGGAGATGTTCCTGCGGCTCATGGACGTCAGCGGCATCGGTCCGCGGCTGGCGCTGACGGCGCTGAGCGGGTTGTCTGTGCGCGAGTTAAAGGCCGCGGTGGTTCGCGGCGATATCGCGCGATTGAGCTCGGTATCGGGCATCGGGAAAAAGACCGCGGAGCGGATCGTGCTGGAGTTGCGCGACAAGATCGGTGAAGGCGAAGCGATGGAGGCCGTGACGGCCGGCGCGTCTCCGGAAGAAAGCACGCGCATGCGTGACGCGATGCTCGCTTTGATATCGCTCGGCTATAAACAGGCTGAAGCGCAGAAAATGGTTAAAGATGTGGTGAAGACGCTGGGGCCGGATGCGTCCGTGGAAGAGACGGTGCGGAAAGCGCTGGCGCGGTGATGTCAGTTAACAGTTATCTGTTATCGGTTGTCAGTTCTCGGTTGAAGAATCTTGATAACTGATAACTAATAACCAATAACCCAAAACCATGACCGAACGATTCATAACCGATACGCTGGGCAAGTTGGATACGGAATTCGATATCAGCCTCCGTCCATCCAGGTTCCAGGATTTTGTGGGACAGCACAAGGTGCGGGAGCGGCTGGAGTTGTTCGTCGAAGCCGCGCGCGGCCGGAAAGATGTGCTCGATCACGTGCTGCTTTCCGGTCCGCCGGGACTGGGCAAGACGACGCTGGCCTATATCCTTGCCGACGCGATGGGTGTGAATATCAAGGCAACTTCGGGGCCGATCATTGACAAGCCCGGCGACCTGGCCGGCATTCTCACCAACCTCGAGCGCGGCGATATCGTGTTCATTGACGAAATACACCGGCTGCAGAAATCGGTGGAAGAGTATCTCTATTCCGCGATGGAAGACTTCGTGATTGATATCATGCTCGAGCAGGGTCCGTACGCGCGGTCGGTACGGCTGAACCTGCCGCGTTTTACACTGGTTGGGGCGACGACAAGAAGCGGCCTGTTGACGGCACCGCTGCGGTCGCGTTTCGGGTTGAGCGCGCGGCTGGATTATTATGCCGCGAGCGATCTGCGCGAAATCATCAAGCGGTCGGCGCGGATTCTGAATGTGGATATCGAGGAGTCGGGTGCGGAGGAAATCGCTTCCCGCGCGCGCGGAACGCCGCGCATCGCGAACAACCTGCTGCGGTGGGTGCGCGACTATGCGCAGGTGAAGGCCGGGAATCGGATTACAGAAGAGGTGGCGGACAAGGCGCTTTCCATGCTCGACATTGACGAGCATGGGTTGGACGAAATGGATAAGCGCATTCTCGAAACCGTCCTTCACAAGTTTTCGGGCGGTCCGGTGGGGATCAACTCGCTGGCCGTGTCGGTGGGTGAGGAACCGGACACCATCGAGGAAGTGTATGAACCGTATCTCATCCAGGAAGGCTACCTCAAGCGCACACCGCAAGGACGCGTTGCGACCGAACGCTGCTACGAAAAGTTCGGTATCAAACCCGGCGCGAAGCAGGGCGAGATGCTCTGAGCGTGCCCTGATTCTTCATCCTAATCTTACTCGTAATCGTAATCCCTCGACTTGGGACGATTACGATTAGGATTACGATTAAGAGTACGATGGGTACGATGGTGCAGGCGTGAGAGCTTGAGTTCCCGGCGGTCCGGGTTAAGTTGATGTCCTATGGATGTGCTTGCGCATGGTTTATACGGCGTGACGGTTTGCAGCCGGCTGGGGCTGGCCGGCGGCCGCGCGGGCACGCGCGGCGTACGCTGGTGGCGTGAGCCGACGGTGTGGTGGGCCTTGTTCTTCGGCCTGCTGCCGGACATGGTGTCCATGTGGATTCCCTATATTTTGCATGCGATATCCGGGGTGGAAGACAATTTCTTCCGCTATTTCGACGGCGGCTGGCTGACGGTTTATCGTGTGTTTCACAGCCTGGTAATCGCTCTGGCGTTTTCGGCGCTGCTGTATTTTTGGAGGCGAAGGCTGTTCATCGCATCGCTTGCCTGGACGCTGCACATTCTCTGCGATGCGATCTCACACGTGGACGGAAAGTTTCAGACACTTATCTTCTATCCCCTGAGCCATTGGGGGTTTCATGGCATCGCGTGGTGGCGCGCCCGCTGGTTCGTGTGGAGCTACTGGGCCGTGCTGGTATTGATCTGGATCGGGCTGTATGCCTGGCGGCGGTCGGGGAAGAGGTTGAGCTGATGGGGCGATGGGGTTTTACGGACCAGCGTGTAGTCCGATGTATGCCACCTCGTGTGTGACACGGCGGCCCTTCAAGGGATATAGATGCGCCATAATGGCGCATTTGGCAAGGGTTTCAGCCATGGCTATAAATTGGCAAAAATAGTCATTATATCTTGATATACAAGCAATTGCGTTTTTTAAAGCACTCCTGTTTCGGCCAGCTTGGCACATCATCTGCTGATTAATGGGCGAGATTTATTATGTTTTTGAAAAGAGACGAATGATTCGAACTCTGAAAGGCGAAGAACCATGTCAAAAGTACTTGGAATCGATTTAGGAACAACGAACTCCTGCATGTCGGTTATGGAGGGTGGGCAGCCTGTGGTGATTCCGAATGCAGAAGGCGGACGGACGACGCCGTCTGTCGTGGCTTTCACAAAAACCGGTGAGCGTCTGGTTGGTACGCCGGCGAAGCGCCAGGCCGTTACAAACCCGCGCAATACGGTTTACTCCATCAAGCGTTTCATGGGGCGCAAGTATGAAGAAGTAGCGCATGAGATTTCCCTTGTTCCTTACGAGGTGGTTAAAGCCTCGAACGGCGATGCGCATGTGAAGATCGGCGACAAGACGTATTCCCCGCCGGAAATTTCAGCGATGATTCTTCAGAAGATGAAGGCCGACGCGGAAGCCTATCTCGGAACAAAGATCACGCAGGCGGTCATCACGGTTCCGGCTTACTTCAACGACAGCCAGCGGCAGGCGACCAAGGATGCCGGAAGGATTGCGGGTCTCGAGGTGCTTCGCATCATCAATGAGCCGACGGCAGCATCGCTGGCATACGGTTTGGATAAGAAGAAGGACGAGCGCATTGCGGTATACGATCTGGGCGGCGGAACGTTCGATATTTCCGTGCTGGAAATCGGCGAGGGCGTTTTCGAGGTGAAGGCCACCAACGGCGATACGCATCTCGGCGGTGATGATTTCGACCAGCGCATCATTGACTGGATGGTGCAGGAGTTCAAGAAGGACAACGGCATTGACTTGTCCAAGGATCCGATGGCTGTTCAGCGTCTGAAGGAAGCAGCCGAAAAGGCGAAGTGCGAGCTGTCGAGCCAGCAGCAGTCGGAAATCAACCTGCCGTTCATCACGGCGGACGCGAGCGGACCGAAGCACCTGGCGATGACGCTGACCCGGTCGAAGCTGGAGCAACTGGTGGATGACTTGGTCGGGCGCACGCTGAAGCCGGTGGAGAACTGCCTGCGCGATGCGAAAACGGATGCATCGAAGGTGGACGAAATCGTCCTTGTCGGCGGTATGACGCGCATGCCGAAGGTGCAGCAGTTGACGCAGAAGATGTTCAACAAAGAGCCGCACAAGGGTGTGAATCCGGACGAAGTGGTTGCGGTAGGCGCGGGCATCCAGGGCGGTGTGTTAAAAGGCGACGTCAAGGACGTGTTGTTGCTCGACGTGACCCCGCTGACGCTGGGTATCGAGACGCTGGGCGGCATTTTCACTCCGCTCATTGAGCGAAACACCACGATCCCCACGCGCAAGAGCGAAATATTCAGCACGGCGGCGGACAGCCAGTCCACCGTGGAAATCCATGTGCTGCAGGGTGAGCGCAAGATGGCCGGCGACAACAAGACGATCGGGCGCTTCCACCTGGACGGGATTCCGCCTGCGCCGCGCGGTGTGCCGCAAATCGAAGTGACGTTCGACATTGACGCGAACGGAATCCTGCACGTCGGTGCGAAAGACCTTGGAACGGGGCGCGAGCAGAAGATTACGATTACGGCGTCGAGCGGGTTGACCAAGGAAGAGATTGAAAAGATGCGGCACGAGGCGGAGTCGCATGCGAGCGACGACGCCCAGCGGCGCGAGGAAGCGGAGACCCGCAATCGCGCAGACGCCACGGTTTACGAAACCGAGAAGTTCATCAAGGAGCACGGGGACAAGGTTTCCGCGGACAAGAAAGCGAAGGTCGAGACCGCGGTTGGACAGCTCAAGGAAGCGATCAAGGCGGGCGACGTGGCGCGGATGAAGTCCGGGCTGGAAACCGTCAATACCGAGATGCAGGCGCTGTCGGCGGAGTTGTATGCCCAGGCGAAGCAGCCGGGAGCGGGTGCGCAGCAGCAGGGTCCGCAAGGCGGCGGAGCGCCGGATGCCGGGGCAAAGGGCGGAGCCGAGGGCGATGTGATTGATGCCGACTTCGAGATGGTGGACGACAACAAGAAGAAGGACTGAAGGGATTCTCAATAGGGAAACAGGAGCTCGCGCCCTGCGTGGGTGTTCCACGTTGCGATGCGCGGGTTCATAACTCAGCAACCGAAACAAGCAAGAAGGAGGAGTGCTACGTATGAAGATTCAGCCATTGGCGGACCGAGTCCTGGTTGAACCGGTGAAGGAGAGCGAGCAGCAGAAAGGTGGAATTATCATTCCTGACACGGCGAAAGAGAAGCCGCAGCAGGGCAAGGTGATTGCGGTCGGAACCGGCAAGCTGGACGACAGCGGCAAGGCTATTCCCTTCAACGTGAAGAAGGGCGACAAGGTGTTGATGCCGAAGTACGGCGGCACCGAAATCAAGATGGACGGCAAGGAATATTTGATCCTGCGCGAGGAAGATATCCTCGGCATCATCGCGGATTGATGGACATTACCCAGAGAAACAATAAGGAGAAATGACCGATGGCAGCAAAACAGTTGGTATTTGAGAGCGAAGCACGCCAGCTCATTCTCGCAGGTGTTGAGAAGCTGAGCCGTGCCGTCAAGGCCACGCTGGGCCCGCGCGGCCGGAACGTGGTGCTGGACAAGAAGTTCGGATCCCCGACCGTGACCAAGGATGGCGTCACGGTGGCGAAGGAAATCGAGCTGGAGAACGCGTTCGAGAACATGGGCGCGCAGATGGTTCGTGAAGTCGCCAGCAAGACGAGTGACGTGGCGGGCGATGGAACGACGACGGCGACCGTGCTGGCCGAAGCGATTTATCGCGAAGGCTTGAAGAACGTTACCGCGGGCGCGAACCCGATGGATCTGAAGCGGGGCATTGATCGCGCGACTCAGACCCTGGTGGAAGCACTGCAGAAGATGACCAAGAAGGTCAAGGATCGCTCGGAAATCGCGCAGGTCGGCACCATTTCGGCCAACGGCGACACCACGATCGGCGAAATTATTGCCGATGCGATGGACAAGGTCGGCAAGGATGGCACGATCACGGTCGAAGAGGCGAAGAGCATCGAGACCACGCTGGATGTCGTGGAAGGCATGCAGTTCGACAAGGGCTATCTCTCGCCGTATTTCGTCACCAACGCGGAGACGATGGAGGCGACCTTTGAAGATCCGTATATCCTGTTGTTCGAAAAGAAAATTTCGAATCTCCAGGATCTGCTGCCCGTGCTGCAGAACATTGCGAAGTCGGGCCGTCCGCTCGTGATCGTTGCCGAGGACGTCGAAGGCGAAGCGCTGGCGACGCTGGTGGTGAACAAGCTGCGCGGAACGCTTCAGTGTTGCGCGGTCAAGTCGCCGGGCTTCGGCGATCGGCGCAAGGCGATGATGGAAGACATCGCGGTGCTGACCGGCGGCCGGTTCATCTCGGAAGACCTCGGCATCAAGCTGGAGAGCGTACAGGTTTCCGACCTGGGCAAGGCGAAGCGAGTGACGATTGACAAGGAAAACACGACGATCGTCGAAGGCGCGGGCAAGGCCTCGGACATCCAGGGCCGGATCGCCCAGATCCGCCGCCAGATCGAGGAGACGACCTCCGACTACGACCGCGAGAAGCTGCAGGAACGGCTGGCGAAGCTGGCTGGCGGCGTGGCGGTTATCAACGTCGGCGCGGCAACCGAGACGGAGATGAAAGAGAAGAAGGCTCGCGTCGAAGACGCATTGCACGCGACCCGTGCGGCAGTGGAAGAAGGCATCGTCCCCGGCGGCGGTGTGGCGCTGCTTCGTTGCCAGGACTCGCTGAACTCCATCAAGGCCGAGGGCGACGAGGCGATCGGCGTGGATATTGTTCGCCGGGCGTGCTCGGCTCCGTTGCGTCAGCTCGTGGATAACGCGGGCGTCGAAGGCGCGATTGTGGTCCAGGAAGTCCGGAAGCAGAAGGGCAACAACGGCTACGATGTCGCGAAAGACGAGTATTGCGACATGGTTAAAGCCGGTATTATTGACCCGACCAAGGTGACCCGCACGGCGTTGCAGAATGCGGCGAGTATTGCGGCGCTTCTGCTGACCACCGAGTGCATGGTGGCGGAGCTTCCTGAGAAGGAAAAGGCTCCGGCGATGCCTCCGGGCGGCATGGGCGGTATGGGCGGCATGGATTATTGATAAAACAAGCCGGAATTGCCGGTTGACACTGAAGAGCGGGGCGCATTATAGTGCGCCCCGCTCGTATCTCTAAGAAGCGATGGGAGGAAACGAGAATGGTTAATCCGAATTATCTAGAATTGGCAAAACAGAAGATCTCGAATATTCCTCTCCTGATCAACGTGGTTTCGCGCCGCGTTCGACAGTTGAACTCCGGCCATCGGCCGATGGTCAAGCCGGACAATCCGCAGATGGCGCACATGGATCTGGCCTTGAAGGAAATCGCCGAAGGCAAGCTGTCGGCGGAGATATCCTTTACGCCGACCCGCGCTCCGACGGAAGATATTCTGCCGACGCTATAATCCGAACAAAAAGCCGGTTGGGCGAGGATTAGGGATGGACTCTGCAAAGAAGACCTCCAAGGATTCACGTCCTCCGGTTGCCACCAACCGCAAGGCGCTTCGCGACTACTTTGTGGTGCAACGCATCGAGGCGGGAATTGTTCTGCGCGGCGCCGAAGTGAAATCCATTCGCGAAGGGCGTTTCAGCCTCAACGAAGCGTTCAGCCGCATTGACAAGGGGCAGGCGGTTTTATGCGGGTTCCATATCCAACCTTACGAACACGCCCGCGCCGACGGTTATGATCCGGTCCGTCCCAAGCGCCTGCTGTTGCATCGCCGCGAAATAGACAAGCTGGTAGGGGAGACGGCGACGAAGGGCATGGCGCTGGTTCCCTTGAAGCTCTATTTCCATCGTGGCCATGTAAAGGTTGAGCTTGGGCTGTGCCGCGGCAAACATGCGGGGGATAAGCGGGAGACGATCCGCAGGCGGACGGCGGAACGCGAAGCGGAGCGGGCGATCGCCTCGCGCACCCGGCGTAAAGAGTGACGGACTACAATGTGAGTGCGCGGTCAATATCCTCTTCGCGACCGTAGATGATGAGCGCATCGTTCTCGGCGATTATATAATCCGGGCCGGGCATAACCGGCAGCGCAAGGGATCTGTCTTTGTCCTCCCGGCTTTTGACGAGAACCACATGAACGCCGTACATGGCGGGCAATCGAAGAGTTTTCAGCGTTTTATTCCAGAATGAGGCCGGCGGATCCCATTCCGCGAGGAAGAAGTCCTCCATGACGCGGACCTTCTTCGATGACTGCGTGGCCGCAACGTGCGTGGCGAGACTGCCGACCGTATCAGCCTTCAAAATCTCGTCCTGGTAGGCACGTATCACATCGGCGTAGCGCAACACCCCAATCAGTTCTTTTGAGTCAGCGTCCGTGACTACGGGCAATTCCGGCAGACCGGACCGGATGAAGCGGGGCAACGCCACGCTCAAACTTTCGCTCGGTATGCAGAACGGCGAATCAATTCTGTTCAGGTCGCCTGCGCGAGCGGAGGGGTTGGGGCGGTCTCGTTTCAGGAACAGGCGTCGCGCTTCGGAGAGAGGTAGAACGCCTCGAAGCTGGCCATCGGCGACAAGATAAAGATGCGCGTACTTGCTCTGCAGGATGTGATTCAGCGCCTCCGACTCGAGGGTGTCGGCAGGCAGGGTTTCGAAGTCATGGCCCATGCACTGGTCCACGCGGCAATGCTGAAGCAGGTCGAGGGAGCGTCCTTCGAACAGATCTATTCCGCGTGCAGCCAGTTTGACGGTATAGATCGTATGCGGGCACAATTTCCGGGCGACGACGCTGGAAAGAATGCAGACGATCATGAGTGGGAGGATGAGGTTGTAGCTGCCGGTAATTTCGAAAATGATCACGATGGCGGTGATGGGCGCATGGGTGGTTCCCGCCACGAGGCCGCCCATTCCGGCGAGCGCATAGCCGCCAAGCTCGAGCGTTGTCGCGTGGTGCATCAGTGCGCCGGAAAGCTGCCCGACCAGTGCGCCAGTCATAGCGCCCATGAACAGCGATGGAGAAAAAACGCCGCCCGAACCGCCGGATCCGAGGGTCAATGATGTGGCGACGATTTTCATCACCAGCAGTACCGGCAGGAGCCACCAGGCAAGCCGGTTTAGTAGCGCGAGATCAATCACGTGATGCCCGTCACTGAAAATGTGGGGAAGGAAAAGCCCGATTAGTCCAACCAGCAATCCTCCCATTGCCGGTCGCAGCCACGCGGGCGCCTTGGACTGTTTATCAAAGTAGTCCTCCGATGCACCCAGGGCGCGGATGAACGCAAAGGATACCAGCCCGCAAAGCGCACCGAGCAACGCGTAAGGGATTAGTTCCAGGGAAGAGGCCAATCGGTAGGCGGGCACGGCAAAGACAGGGCCGGCTCCGAAATAATGGCGTGCTACGAGGGTGGCGAGGACGGAGGATATGACGATGGGACTGAATTGGCTGACGCCGAATTCGCCGAGAATGACTTCGACCGCAAAGAGAGCGCCGGCGATGGGCGCGTTGAAGGTTGCGGCGATGCCGCCGGCCGCTCCACACCCGATAAAGGTTCGCAGTCGTCGTCGAGAAGCTTTAAGCAGTTGACCGGTAAAGGAGCCGATGGCTGATCCGATTTGAATAATCGGTCCTTCCGGCCCGGCCGAGCCTCCCGAAGCGAGGGTTACGGCTGCGGTCAGGGTCTTAGTCAACGCCACGCGTGCGCGGATAATTCCGTTTAGACGCGCGACCGCGAGCATGACTTCAGGCACGCCATGTCCGCTTGACTCCCTGCTGAAAATATGCGCGAAAAGACCGACCAGAAGGCCACCCGCAGCGGGTACAAGCACGATACGCCATGCGGGTTGATCTCTCAGCAGATCTACAGCGATCCAGGGCGAACCCCAGAAAAGATCCTTGAATCCCGCGATCAACAAACGAAATACAACAGCGGCTCCTCCACAGAACAAACCGATGATAATGGCGACGAGCAGGGGAAACAGGTGTTCATGGGTTCGGAGGCGTGCAAACCCGGAGCCTATCTCGCGCAGCACCCATCGGATTGCGTTGCGCAGCGAAATGAATGATGAATGGTCCCGGTTGTCCATTATCGTTTATCCACGGCTCACGATGACGACGACATTGTTAAACAGATTGGAGTTCGGAATCAGGATGCGTTTTCCGTCAGGACCGTCGAGCATCGTGTAGCGAAGATCTATGCGGATCACGTTGCCCTCGAAAGCCATCATGGCGATTCGGTCTCCGGCGCGGAAGGGTTGATAGAAGAGGATCAGGATGCCGGCAAGAATGTTGGACAGCGCGTCTTTGAGCGCGAAACCCAGGGCGAAGCCGGTCAGTCCGAGGCTGGCCACAATAGCGCTTACGTTGACGCCCAGCGTTCCGAGCGCGGTGACGGCGCCTATAACGATCAGCGTGACCTTGATGATTTTTCCAAGCAGCCGCACCACGTATTCGCGCCCGCTGTTCAGCTTTTTGGCGATGCCCGACATTAACCGGCTCAACACCGAGCCCGCCAGGTGAAAAGCGAGATAGATCAACAGCGCAATGCCGAACCGAAATCCGATTCGCAACGCATGCTCCGTATATGCTTCGATCAGCGTTCCCATGAGAAAACTCCCGGGTTAAGGGAAAAGACACCGCCTTTTTTTACTCTTTGTCCGCCGCCAATCAAGATCGCGTTTCGAATCGGCCGACCTTATGACCTTATGCGCATATGCGCATAAGGTCATAAGGTCCGGTGCGATGTCATCTGATGGGAGGGGTGATGGGCAAGGGGACGGGCATGATGATGGGGACGGTCTGGGACGTGAAGATGTGTTGTGGAAAGGGTTGAAGCGAGAGCGTATGCTGGGCCAATGAAACTTCCACGGCAATGCCATGCCTGGGATGTGACTCCGCAGGAGGCGGTGGAGATTCAACGGCAACTGGCATCCCGTGTCGTGCAGCGTTTTCCGCGGAGAAAAGCACGCCTTGTGGCGGGGCTTGATGCGGCCTTCCCAGGGGATGGTGGACAGTGCATGGCAGCGGTTGTGGTCTGGGATAGGGTGGAAAGAAGAGTCGTTGAACAGGTCGTTGCGTTCGCACCTCTTTGCTTCCCTTATATTCCCGGACTGCTTTCCTTTCGGGAAGCGCCCGCTCTTCTGGCCGCCCTGCGAAAAATAGAATGCGCTCCGGATGTGCTGATTTTCGATGGCCACGGGTTTGCTCATCCGAGAAGGATGGGGATCGCCTGTCATGCAGGGCTCCTTGCGGGATTGCCCTCCATCGGTTGCGCGAAGAGTTTGTTGGTGGGCAAACATGCAATGCCTGCTCATCGCCGTGGGTCGCGTACGGCGTTGATGGTTCGAGGGGAACGCGTCGGGACCGTATTGCGAACGCGCAATGGCGTGAAACCGGTCTATGTGAGCATCGGACACCTGGTGGATCTCAAGACCGCAGAGAAAATGGTGCTCGCATGCGGTGCGGGTTACCGGTTGCCGGAGCCAGTTCGCCTGGCGGATCAATTGGTCGGCAGAGCCGCGTCCGCAAGTTGTACCCATTGATCCGGCGGGACCGTTTCGGGGCGAGCGCGGGGCGGGATGCCGATGGCTGACAGGATTTCGCCGGCGCGCGATTCGCCCAGACCGTCCACCTTTGCCAGCGTGCCGAGAAGCTGCTTGCGACGATGAGTGAATGCGGTTTTCACAAGGCGGTGCAATATGGCGCGGTCGCGCGGCTCGCATGGTGCTTGCCGGCGTTCCATGTTGAGAATAGCCGATTTGACATCGGGCGGCGGCAAAAAGCAGGTGGGGCTGACCTCCTTGCTGATCGCCGCACAATACTTGAGTTGAATAATAACGCTCAGCAGTCCGTAGTCGGATGAGCATGGAGGCGATACGATTCGCTCGGCGACTTCCTTCTGAACGGTGACCGTGATCTGCGCTGGCGAGCGAGGGGCGTCGGCGAGCGAGAAGAGCAGCCGGCTGCTGATCGCGTAGGGTAGGTTGGCGATAACCTTGTTCACTCCACCTTTCAGTAAGGCCTCTAAATCCTGGTCAAGGATATCGCCTTCCACGATCTCAACATTGTCCTTTTCCGCAAACTTCTCTCTCAGGAATGCGACAAGCCGGCGGTCCTTTTCAACGGCGACAACGCGTCCAGCCCATCGAGCCAACCACTCGGTGAGAACCCCCAGGCCGGGGCCGACCTCAAGGACGGAATCCCGCGCTTGCAGATCGGCCGTCCGAAGAAGGATGCGAAGGATGTTCGAATCTATAAGAAAGTTCTGCCCCATCTTCCGGTTCGGATGAATTCCCAGCTCGTTGAGCAGCGCCTTGACTTCAGATGGATGGGTGAGGGACATGGGGAAGCAGGGAGATGAGGGGATAAGCCATATCACTTCCAGGGGTTTTTGCGACGGGCGAGGTCCGCCGCCCATTCAATGGCCTCGATCATGCTTTGCGATTCGGCCTTGTTCCGGCCCGCGATATCGAACGCCGTACCGTGGTCGGGCGAGGTGCGCACGATGGGCAGCCCGAGCGTGACGTTTACACCGAAATCAAAAGCCAGCATTTTCAGCGGACCAAGCCCCTGGTCGTGATACATGGCGATGACCGCGTCATACTTTCTTTTCAGTGCCTGGTGAAAGACCGTGTCCGAGGGTACGGGGCCTGTGACATCGAACCCTTCGCTTCGCGCGCGACGAATCGCGGGCGCGATGATGCCGATTTCTTCCCGACCTATTTTCCCGCCATCACCGGCGTGCGGGTTCAAGCCGCAAACGGCAACGCGCGCGCGCCGCTCCCCCATCCACGGAAGCGCTTCGCACGTCAACCGGATCGTTTCAAGAATTTTGTTTTTTGTTAATTCCTTTGCGACCCGCGCCAGCGGAATGTGACGGGTGACAAGCACTACGCGGAGTGTTCCCCCGAAAAGCATCATCGCGAAACGTCGGGTCCCTGTGAGTTCCGCAAGCATTTCCGTGTGCCCCGGGAAGTGAATGCCCGCGTTGTGAAAACCCTCCTTGCAGATCGGTGCGGTCACCATGGCGTCAAGCACACCGTTCCGGCAAGCCTGCACGGCAGTGCGGATCCACGACGCGGCGGCGCGTGAGGCGTCGGCATGAATCTCTCCCGGGCGCCAGCTCAAATGCAGATGGGGATTCGGATCCCAGATTGAGACCGTCGAGCCGGGATCGCGTCCTTCAGACGGTTGCCATTCACGGATCGCACGCTGTTTGAACGCTTTTGCCTGTTCGCGGACGACCGATCCGGACCCGATCAGGATGAGTTGTACGGATTCCAGATTGCGCGCGCAGTGCCGCGCGGCCTTGAGGGCCACTTCCGGCCCGACCCCGTTGATGTCGCCAAGGGTGATTCCAATTCTCAGCGGTTGCTTCATGACAACCCCGGTTCCGATCGCAAGCGGCGGGTCACAACGTGGACGGCCCGCCTTCTTCGAGGATTCGGACGTAAAAACGACGGTTTAGCCGCTCCATCCATGCGGCGTAGAGCCGCTCTTCTTCCTGGCGGCGTAGTTCGGTCTCGATCTCTCCGCGCACCTCGTCGAACGCCTTGACGGACGCTTTCTTGCGAGCTTCGACCTTGAGGATATAGATTTCGCTGTCGGTCTCGATGATCTCGCCGATGCGCCCCGTTTCCAGCTCTTCGGCCATCTTGACCAATTCCGGACGGAGAGAATCCGGCTCGATCCATCCAAAATCGCCGCCCTGCGCCGCGCGCGCTCCTTCGGATTCGTTGCGCGCCACCTCGGCAAAATCTTCACCCGAAAGAAGGCGCTCGCGAATACTCTGAGCTTCAGATCGCTTGACCGCCTGCTCCTCTTGTCCCTGCCCGCGCTGGAGTACGATCATGCGCAGCTTGACCTGTTCCGGCGTGCGATAGCTCTCGATATTCTTTTCGTAAGCTGCGCGCACTTCGCTCGGAGAAATAAGAACACGGTCCGAAACTTCCCGGCGGCGCATGATGGTCACGATCAGGCGGTTTCGCGTTTCCTCGCGCCAGTCTTCCAGCGTCATGCGCTCTTCCGTCAGCGCTTCGAGGAATGCCGCTCGATTGTTGTTAAAGCGTTCGCTGATGAAGGAACTGACCTGGTCTTCCACGAGCCGGTCGGGAATGGTGCCTCCGAGTTGACCGAAGGCCTCGATGATCAGGGCGCGCTCGACAAGCGATCGCAAGGCGGCGTTATAGGCTTCCTCCAGCTTTTGCTCCAGCTCGCGGCCCTGGAACGCGGTCTCGATTTGCGCGCGTACGGGCTGAACGAGCGCCAGAACTTCCCCGACCGTGATGACGCGGTTGTTGACAATCGCTGCATAGCCGTCCACAGGGATTCCGCGCGCGGGCGCCGTGTGAACCGCCAATCCGACCGCCAGCAACGTGGCGGCTATGATCCTGGGAGAACGCATTTCCGTTGAACAAATTGCCATAAAGTTCTGCTGACTATGCCAAACCTCGATTCCGTGCGCAATGGGATTTGGTTCATGCCACATCCAGCAGGACTTTAAGTCCTCCCGCCCGGGCGGCTTCAAACGCCTGGAGCCCCTGTTCAAGCGGATAACGCGCGGCAATGAGGCGGTCCAGGGGGAAGCGATGTACTGCATACCCCCTGAGGGCCGGGTCGAACAGGCCGCAACGGGAGCCCACGACGGTGATTTCGTTGATCACCAGTGGTGCGAGCCCCACACGGCTTTTTTCGGCGATGGTGGATTTGAGAGCGATCGTTCCGCGCGGGAGGCACAAGACGGCGGCCTGCTCCAATCCTTCCGCGCGCCCCGTGGCCTCGACGACGAGGTCTGCGGGCGCTAACGAAGAAGTGTCGGTTGTGATCCCAATGCCGTTCCATGCCGCTAACTTCAATTTCGATTCGTGATGCCCCACCAGCGTGACCCCGCCGCACACGGTTGAAAGAACCCATGCACAGAGGATTCCGAGCTTGCCGTCGCCAAGCACGATGCACCGTGTTTCTTGCGAGACCGGCACTTGTTCAAGAATTTCGTATGCGGCGGCGAGGAGCTCGATAAACACCGCATGATCGTCCGGCATTTCATCCGGTACACGGTGCAGGTTGCGAACCGGCAAGGTGCAATATTCGGCCATGCAGCCGTCGTGGCGGAGGATGCCGAGGACGGTGCGGTTGGGACAATGACGTCCAAGACCTTTGCGGCACCACTCGCATTTTCCGCAGGCCGCGTTGATTTCGCCCACCACTCTCTGGTCGAGCCACGAAGAATCATCACACTCGGTTACGATACCGGTGAATTCGTGTCCGGGCACGCCGCGGAAACCCATGTAGCCGCGCGTGATTTCAATGTCGGTTCCACAGATGCCGGCGCAGTGAATGCGGATGACCGCCCAGTCCGCAGGGGCATCGGGCGGCGGATAAGAGGGGTCAAAACGCAGCGAGCCATCGAACACAAGCGCCTTCATGTCTTTCAGCCTACCGCGCGGCCGGGCTTGACACAAGTGCCGACCGGCTTTTAGAAACTGTTTTCAATTAACGCCTGGAGGATGAATGAGAATCGGGATTGTCGGCTGCGGAAACATCAGTGACATCTACATCAAGAACTGCAAGCGCTTCGACGTGCTGAGTCTCGCGGCTTGCGCGGACATTGACGCAGAGCGGGCGAAAAGCAAGGCGGAGGTTTATGATCTCCCCCGGAGCTGTTCCGTGGACGAAATGCTTGCCGATCCGGAGATCGAGCTGATCCTCAACCTGACCCCGCCGCAAGCCCACGCCGAAATCAGTCTTCGCGCCATCGAAGCGGGCAAGCATGTGTACAGCGAGAAGCCGCTGGCGCTTAATCGCGACGAGGGCCGCCGGCTGGTTGAAGCCGCGGCTGCGCGGAATGTTCGCCTGGGCTGTGCGCCGGACACGTTTATGGGCGGCGCTCTTCAGACTGCGCGCAGGATTATTGATGCGGGAGAGTTGGGGCGCCCCGTGTCGGCCGTGGCTTTCATGCTGTGCCATGGGCACGAAAGCTGGCATCCCAATCCGGATTTCTTCTATCAGCCCGGCGGTGGACCGGTGTTTGACATGGGGCCTTACTATCTCAGTGCGCTGATCGGCTTGATCGGACCGGTCCGGCGCGTGGCGGCGATGTCGCAGACCACGTTCCCCGAGCGCGTGGTCACGGCTGAAGCACGGAGGGGCGAGAAGATAGCCGTTCAAACGCCCACGCATATGGCCGCGGTGCTGGAATTCGAGAATGACGCGACCTGCAGCCTCATCATGAGTTTCGACGTGTGGAGCCACCAGCTTCCACCGATCGAAATCTATGGCGCCGACGGATCGCTTTCTTTGCCGGACCCCAACAATTTCGGCGGCTCGGTGCGCATGCGCCTGGGCTCGGGGAAGTCGTGGCGGAAGCTCAATTCGACACACGGATATGAAGAGAACAGTCGCGGCGTGGGGGTTGCGGATATGGCGAGCGCGATCCAGTCCGGGCGGCGGCACCGCGCTTCGGCGGAGTTGGCGTTTCACGTGCTGGATGTGATGCAGTCCATCTACGACGCCGCGCGGGAGGGGCGTCACGTGGACATTAGCAGCCGCTGCGAGCGTCCCGACCGCATGCCGCAGGGGTTGAATTTCGGGCGGGTGGAAGACTGACCGCGCTTTGCGCGGTGATCATTCCTTCCCGGTCCAGCAGAACGTGCATACTTTATCAGCCGGGAGGCCGATCGCCTCGATCAAGTCTTCGATGCACTGATATTTCAGCGAGGTGAGCCCGAGTTGTTTCCGGATGACTTCGATCATGGCGCATTGTCGCTCGCTGCCGGACTCCGCATAAGCGTGGATGTCCTTGGGGTCTTCGCCCTCGAGTTCGTGAATGGCCTTGCGGCCCGCGAGATCCAGTTCCGAGCGGGAGCGGGAGAAGTTCAGGAACTTGCAACTGAAGAGGAGGGGCGGACATGCCGGCCGCATGTGCACCTCGCGCGCGCCGCAGTCGAAGAGGCGCTTGATCGTATCCTTCAACTGCGTGCCGCGTACGATAGAGTCTTCGCAGAAGAGCAGGCGCTTGCCCTCTATGATTTCCCGGATGGGGATAAGTTTCATTCGCGCCACGAGATCGCGAATGCTTTGATCCTGCGGCATGAAGCTGCGCGGCCAGGTCGGCGTGTATTTTGCGAATGGCCGTCGGTAAGGAATTCCCGCTTCGCTGGCGAAGCCGAGCGCGTGGCCGACGCCGGAGTCTGGAATGCCGGCGACAGCGTCCACGGATGCCTTTTCCTTCCGCGCGAGGATTGCGCCGCAGCGATTACGCACATCTTCCACGTTGATGTTCTCGTAGGAGGAGGCCGGAAACCCGTAATAAACCCATAAAAATGCGCAAATCTGCATGCGGGCGTTCGCGCCTTTTCTTACCTCGAATCCATCGGCGTTGAAAAAGACGATTTCACCGGGGCCAAGATAGCGCTTCACTTCATAGCCGAGGTTGGGGAACGCGCACGTTTCAAACGTGGCGGCCACCGCGCCGTTCTTTTGCCCGATGACGATGGGGGTTCTGCCGAACCGGTCACGCGCGGCATAGATGCCTTTGGCCGTCAGCAGCAAAATGGAGCAGGACCCTTCAATCGCTTCCTGCGCGCGCTGGATGCCTTCCTCGAAGCTGGCTTCCTGGTTGATGAGCGTCGCGATCAACTCGGTCGGATTGATCTCGGTGCCGCTCATCTCGGAGAAGTGGGTTGTGCGCTTGCTGAAAGCCTTGCGGGTCAGGTCCTCAAGGTTGTGAATCACGCCGACCGTGACGATCGCGTAATTGCCGAGATGGGAGCCGATGATCAACGGCTGGTCTTCGTAGTCGCTGATCACCCCGATGCCGGTATTGCCGTGAAGGCGCCCGATGTCGTGCTCGAATTTGGAACGGAACTGCGAGTTGGAGATGTCGTGTATGAAACGGGTGATGCTGCTCGAGTTGCAAACCGCCAGCCCGCCGCGCTTCGTGCCGAGGTGAGAGTGATAGTCCGTGCCGTAGAACAAGTCCGTGACACAATCCTGCCGTGATGCTACGCCAAAAAAACCGCCCATGCCGCCTCCGTTATTGCTGAAAGTGAGAAGGTCCGATCATAGGGGAGGAACGGCTCGCGTGCAAGCGGGTTAGGATGTTGCTTGCAGGGTGCGGCAGGAAAATCTGCGGGCGCGCAGAAGGGAGACGAGCGCCTGATCGCTTTCGGCCTCCGTTTCGAGTTCGATATGGAACGTCCCGATGTCGCGCGCGTTATGCGTATCGGAAGCAAACAGGATTGCGCAGGACAGCGTTTCTGCGGCTTGCAGGATGCGCGGTGTGATCTGCGGCCGAATGTTGGAGGAGCGGGCTTCGACCGCATCGGGGCGATACCGCGCAATGTCCACGTTGATCGTTTCGCGATAACGGTACGGGTGGGCCAGCACCATGAACCCGTTTCGCGCCCTGACAAAGCGGTGCAGATCGGCGTAGGGCCACGTCATGCTTTCCAGCTTCTGGTCCTGGATGCCGAAAACGAGAATATCCTCTTCTTCGGCCGTATGAATTTCGATGCCCGAAAAAATGCGAAAGGGGCTGTGCAGCCGGTTCAGTTCGGCCAGGCGTGCCGTGGGCACGAGCCGTTCGTGATCGGTAAAGGCAATGGCGTTGAGTCCACGCGTTTTCGCCATGGCTATGATTTCTTCTTCGCTTGAGATGCTGCACCCGGAGCGTTCGCTGGCGTGGACATGCAAATCAATTTTCATTTATGGAGGTCATCCTCACAGGTAAGGGAAAAATAATCGAGCGATTCCGTCGCGCAGCCGGACAGGTAATCGCCGGGCATCCATTTCGGCAAGCGTGACCTGGCGTGCCGTATCGCATTTGCGGTCAATAATTCCATTCAACGCGCCCGCCAGCTCGACCGAGTAGGCTTCGACATTGAACTCGAAGTTCAGGCGCAGGCTTCGCGGATCCCAGTTCGCTGAACCGACCAGGCTCCACGTGTCGTCCACGGTCATGATCTTCGTGTGCTCGAACGGCGGCGCGGTGAGGTACACTTTGCAGCCGCGTTCCAGGACCTGCCAGAGATGGGCGCGAATGGCCCATCCGACGAGGCGCAAATTGTTTTTTTGCGGCACAAAGATTTCCACGTCCACTCCGCGCAGCGCCGCGGTGTTGAGCACGGCGATCAGGTCGGAGTCGGGAAGAAAATAGGGGGTCATGACGCGGATTTTGCGGCGCGCGCAGGCGAGCGCGCCGAGAATCGTCTGGCGCAGCTTGTCGTAGTCTTCGTCGGGGCCGTCGGTGATCCCGCGGGCGATCACGCTGCCGGCGGTTTCTATCGGAACGAACCAGGGCTCGCCGGTGAGCTTTTCGCGCGTGGTAAAAGCCCAGTCTTCTGCGAACGCCTGCTGCAGTTGGTTCACAACGGGGCCTTCCATCCGGAAGTGGATGTCCTGAACAGGAAAGCGCGGCTTCTCCTTCAGCAGGTTGTCGTTGCGGATGTTGATCCCCCCGGTGAATCCGATGCGGCCATCCACGACGAGGATCTTCCGGTGGCTGCGCAGGTTGGTGTAGGCGGTGCGCAGCGGGTTGAGGGTGGGCATAAACAAAGCGGTGCGCACCCCGGCGCGCCGCAAAGGGATCTCCACGGGTGGAAAGGAATAGCGCGAGCCGGCGTAGTCTATCAGCACGCGCACCTCCACGCCGCGGCGAACGGCATCGCCAAGCGCTTTCGTGAACATTTTACCCGCCCTGTCGTGCGCGAAAATATAGGTGCAGAGCGTAATCGAGTGCTGTGCGGCTTCCAGGGCTTCGATCATGAAGGGATAGGCTTCGTCGCCGTTCAGCATCGGCCGGATATGGTTACCTTTCAGCAGCGGAGTTCCGGTGACGCGGTTCACGAGGTGGGCCAGCGTGGCAAGGTATTCGACATCGTTCGGCAACCGGTTGGCGAGTTCCTTCAAGCTGCAGGCCTGCGTCGTCAGGGGGCTTTGGGTCGCGCGCTCGCGGCTGCGCAGGTCAGAGGCCCGCCGTTGAATGCGGTTGATGCCGAGCAGGATGTAGAGCAGCGCGCCGACCAGCGGAAACATCAGGATGACCCCGAGCCACGCGACCGCCGAGCGGGGATTTCTTTTGTAGATGACGGCGTGACCCGCGGTGACCAGCGCGAGCAGGATGACGGCGAGTGCCGTCAATATGGGCCAGAT
This sequence comes from uncultured Verrucomicrobiota bacterium, assembly GCA_964617565.1. Classification (GTDB taxonomy): domain Bacteria; phylum Verrucomicrobiota; class Kiritimatiellia; order CAIQIC01; family JAGNIJ01; genus JAKJGV01. The sequence continues at coordinate 38,868 of CAZTYH010000007.1, read as the reverse complement.
TTGCTTCAGCGTTTCGATCACGATGGCGGCTCCACCTCGAAGTCGCACACCAGCGGGAGATGGTCGGAAAGCCTGATGTGCGGGATTTCGAAACGGTTGATTCGAATGTTGGGGCTGTGCAGAATGAAGTCGAGTTGACGGTGCGGCATCCAGCTCGGGAACGAGGGAAGGCTGCGGGCGTTGGCGTTGCGCAGGCCGGTGGCGGCCAGGAAAAGTTCCATTTCCGTGTCGCCCCAGAGCGGATTGAAATCGCCGGCGACAATGACAGGGCGATTGGCGCCTTTGACGAGGGCGTAGAGGTCGCGAAGCTGGTGGTGCCGATGGCGGAACGTGATGGAGAGGTGAACGAGAAAGACCGTGAGGTCGTTCAACTCCAGTTCGATGACCAGGCGTTTGACCCCTTCGCGAAAATAATGGAAGCGGGGCGTACGGATCTCGTTGCTGGTGAGAAACGCGTTGACCTGCTTGTTGAAAACCGGAAGGCGGCCGAGCAGCGATTTGGATCCGTACTTGCCCTGGTAAACGTGGAAGTGGTCAAGGGCGTTTGCAATTTGTTCGGCCTGGTTGCTCCGGTCCGTGCGGAATGAGCCGCTGTCAACTTCGATCAGGCCGACGATGTCGGGTTCATATCCCTTGATAAAGTCGGTGATGCGCTGCAGGTTGGCGGAGGTGTTGCGCAGGTAGCCCAGGAAGGGCAGGGGAAGATGGAATTTGCTTCCCGTGCCTGTGCCGTACCGGATGTTGTAAATTAGAAGCCTCATCAAGGTGTCAGTGCGTCGAGCAACGGCTTTCTCCACGCCTTCGCTTCCGCATCAAAAACGCCAAATCCCGAGCAGAATTCCCAGTATGCCCACGGGATTCCTCGAGCCTCCGCTTCCCGCGCCACAAAAGCCGTCCAGCGGACACGGGCATCCATCTCCGCTTTTCTATATGCCCCAAACTCGCCCATGTATAGAGGTCGCTCGTGAAAGGCGGCCCACTGCATCGCGCGGTCGAGATCGTCTACGACCGCCTGCTTTTCGGGTGGAGTGCCCTCCCATGTCGTGCCCATCCAGCGGTCGCTGTTGCCGACCCATTCCGCGCCCTGATGCGTGAAGGGAAAGGGCTCGTAATAATGGAAAGTGACGATAAGGTTCCGGTCGCTTTCGGGCAGCTCCAGTTGGTCAAGGGCGCGGAGCCCGCCCCATTCGGCTGTTCCGATAATCAGGACCCGGGTTGGATTGGATTCGCGGACGGCTGCAAGGCCGTGGCGCAGATACTCGTTCCACAACGCGGGGTTGAGAGTGTCCGCTGGTTCATTGAGCAGTTCAAAAGAAAGTGCGGCAGGATGGTTTCGGTAGCGTTCGCTGATTTGCCGCCAGAGCGCTAGAAATCGCGGCAGGTGCGCGGCAGGATCTTTCATGAGTTCTTCGTAATGATGGATATTGATCACGACGGCCAGTTCTTGGGCCAGTGCTGAATCGAGGATCTCGTCAATACGGCGGAAGAATGCATCTGAAACGGCATAAGGCGGTTCGGCGCCGGCGTGCGCGCTCCAGCGGATCGGTATGCGGACCGAGTCGAAGCCCGCCTTGCGAATCCGTTCGAAGTATTCAGGCTGAATGGTTATGCCCCATGCGCCTTCCGTCGGAGCCTCCAGCGCGTTCCCGAGATTCATGCCGCGCCCGAGCCTGCGCGCATAGGCGAAGGCGTCCTGAGCCGCCGGGTCGTCTTCATGCAGTCGCTGTAGCCGGCAGCCGGGGACCGCTGCGGATACAAGCAGCAGCAACATGAGCAGGCAGGAACGTTGAAAAAAGGATTTCATTCCGGTTCCCGGTATTCTCCAGGGTTTTGTTTGTAGAACGATTTGAGTTCATTATAGAGTTCCGGATACTGCCTGCGCAATAAATCCGGCTGTTCGAAGAAGAATTCCGTGGCGACGGCAAAGAATTCCGCTTCGTTTGTTGCTCCGTATTGATCCATGAAAGAAGGCAGCTCCTGTGCCACGCGTCGGCGCAGGTCTTCGTAATCGCGGCTCAGCACGCGGGCCCACGCCAGGTAGTGGGAGGCGCGATCGAGCGCGGGGGCGCCGTCGGCTTCTCCGCTCTCCTGGTCGAGCTGATGGGCGAATTCGTGAAAGACCAGGTTGTGCCCGTCGTGAAGGTCTCGCGAGGATTGAAGCACATGATCCCATGCGAGCACGACCGCGCCGGTACGCCATGATTCACCGAGCCGCGTTTCCGTGTCATTGACGTAATGCCCCGAAGAGAAGGCGCGCGCCGTCGGCACATCGAACTCGTGCGGATAAATGACGATGGACTGAAGGCGCGGATAAACATCCGTTTTGCGGTTGAGCAGCAGGATGCAGGCTTGCGCGGCGATCGTGAGGCGAATTTCCTCCGTGAGAACCAGCCCGCCCGCGCCCTCGAAATGTTTTTCATCGAGGAAAATATGGATGAGCCCATGGAGCTCTGTTTTAAGCGCCTCCGGCAGCCGCGGGTATAGCGCGACATTCCGGTCCAGCATCGCGCGCCACGGGTCGGGGAAAGGGCGCGTGCGCAGGGTGCGGCGGCGTGATTCGCGGCGTGTGCGAGCCCATGAAATCGCCAGCACGGGCGCGAGAACGAGGCCGAGCAGTATGAATACCTGCATCATAACAACGACACTTTATGTCGTTTTCCAGACATTGGAACTTTTTTCGGGCTTTTTTCCAACCTTTGGAAAAAACTGCGACGGAACGCAGGTGTTGCTTGCTTGACAGGCGGCGATGGGCGCGGGTTACTGGTATGAAAGAGATATACGTGCGATGAGAGGACGAAAGATACGCCTGTTGATTTGCGCGCTCATGCTTGCCGCGGCGTGCCCGGATAGGGCCTGGTCTGCCGAGGCGCCGGTGGAAGAGCTGCGTGTTGCGGATGAGGGAGCCGTGGTGTCGCTGTACGTTGACGCCGAAGGGGGCATCTACTGGGATGGCGAGCGCATTGATACGAACACGCTCGCGTTGAGGTTGTCGCTTCTGGATCGCGATGACGCGATTGCTCTTTACGGGAGCGTGGAAGAATCGCAGCTTCGCCGGGCGGATCGCAGTGTCATGGAAACCGTCTTGCGCACAGGCGTGCCGCTGGTGCTTGTTGAGGATGAAAGCCGGCCGAGGCTCCCGATGCAGGCCGAAAACGGCCAGGCGCGGCCGGTGACGTTGAGCACGGTTCGAATACGACAGGCGCTCGATCTGTATGATCGGACGGTCGGACGGCAGGATCGCAGCCGGCCCCTGTCCGGCACGGATGTTGTTTTGCGATTTGATCCGAGCGAGGAGCAGGGCTATCTATTGCGCCGGATTGAATTGGGGCTTGGAGGCCGCGCGCTCTGGATCGTGCATGAGTCGCTTAACGAGCGGGAGTCTTCAACCAGTATACAGTTGAAACGCGAATGGTGAGGCCGGTTTGGCGCCGGAGCAAGGAAGGGTTGCCGCGTGGATCCGATTGTCATGATACTGCTGTTCGTCCTGGTCGCGGGTGTCGTCTTCATCCTGGACTGGCAGGCGAAGCAAAAGCGCCGGCGGGAGATGTCGGAATGGGCGGCAGGCCGCGGCATGCGATTTGTGTCCGAGCGCGATTCTTATCTTGCGGATCGCGCCGGATCCTTCCGCGCGCTGCAACAGGGAAGCAATCGTTACGCATTCAATACCATGATCGGGAAGTGGGGCGAACGGGATTTTCTCGGATTTGATTTTCATTACGAAACGTACTCATACGGAAAACATGGACGGCAAACGCATCACCATTATTTCTCCGCGGTGATCCTTTCCAGTCTCGTGCCGCTGAAGCCGATGGTGATTCGTCCCGAAGGATTCTTCGACAAGGTGGCCGGTTTTTTCGGGCTGGAGGATATTAATTTCGAGTCCGCCGAATTCAGCCGCCGGTTTCACGTCTGGTCGTCGGACAGAAAATGGGCCTTCGACGTTTTGCATGCGCGAGCCATCCAGCACATGCTGGACACGCCGATGTTCGTGGTCGAGTTCGGGCCGCAGGCCGTGATCGCAAGCCGGAGCAAGCGCTTCACGATGGCCGATTTTGAGGCGGCCACCGCGCTGGTGGAGGGATTGCTGGATGGTTTGCCGGAATATTTGCTCAAGGAGCGGGGCGCGCTGATCGGATCGTCCGAACCGCGTCCTGCCGTCTATCCGGGAAGGAGTACTTGAGGTGGAGATTCTGATTATCATTCCTGTGGTGTTGCTGGTCTGGGGCATTGCGGCCTACAACTCGCTCGTGCGGTTGCGGAATCATTGCCATGAGGCGTGGTCGGGTATTGAGACCGAGTTGAAGCGCCGATATGACCTGGTTCCGAACCTGGTGGAAACGGTGAAGGGCTATGCGCGGCATGAAGCGTCTGTGTTTGAGCGGGTGACGGAGGCGAGGACGCGCGCGCTGGCGTCCATGGGCTCGCCGGGCAGCCAGGCGCAGGATGAGAACATGTTGGTGGAATCGTTGAAACGCCTGCTGCTCGTGGTGGAGAATTATCCGGAATTGAAGGCGAGCCGGCACTTTCTCGAACTGCAGCGCGAGTTGGCCAACACGGAGGACCGAATTCAGGCGGCGCGTCGTTTCTACAACGCGAACGTCCGTGATCTCAATACACGCATCGAAATCTTTCCCTCCAACCTGATTGCCGGCATGTTTCATTTCGGCAAAGAAGAGTTTTTCGAAATTCAAAGCGCGGTGGAGCGGTCCGTTCCGGATGTACAGATGCCCTGAGCTCTCTATCGGTCCATCCGGCGGCGCGCGTCGGCAATTAATTCTGCGTAAGTCTCCGAAGGCCGGTCCCCGAGGTGGTCTTCCGCCAGGCGGTTGGTCCCTTTTGTGTAATCGAGCGAGAACAGCCCGAAGCGCGGGGTGTAGGTGCCCCATTCGTAGTTGTCGAACAACGACCAGTGCATATATCCGAAAACGGGCACGCCGGATTCCGTGAGCCGCACCACTTGCTCAATGTGGGCGCGCAGATACTCGCTGCGCGTGACGCGGTCGCGCCGACGAGATGTCTGGTTGTTTTTCTTCCTGCGAAGGGCCATCCCGTTTTCGGCGATGAGGACAGGGCGGCCGCCGAACGCTTCCGAGTAATGGCGGCAGAACAAACCCAAGCCTTCGGGCAGCACATGCCAATCCCACCACTTGCTGGTGACGCTGCTCATCAGCCGCGCGCCGAGGGAGTGGTTCGCGATTTCAATATCTCCGAAAGAGGGCGTGCGGAGCAGGTGCGCGGTGAATGGATCGTAATAATCCAGCGCGAGGTAATCGAGGAATCGGGCACGCGGCGAGCGTTCGCCCTCTCGAAGGAACGGCTCCAGCGGTTGCGGGTCGAACTGCAGGAAGCCACGCTTCATCATGAAGCGGCGCAACAGCTCGCCCAACTGCGGCATCAAGCCCGGGGCGAGGCGGCGCGGATCCTGGTTCAGCCTCTTTTCAAAAGCGATCGCCTTGCTATGCAGGTAGTCCTGGAGGTCGCGCGCAGCGATTTCGCGCTCGCGAAAGGCCAGCAGATCGAGAAAGACGAAATCAGACCAGTAAAGGTCCGTGCAGTAGTTGTTCAGCGTGACGGCCGGCGTGGGCCACCCTTGCGATTCGTGCAGGTCGTGGATCGCGTTATAGGCGAGCACATGTGCCGCCATCATGTGGCCTGCGGCGCGCAGCATGCGGCGGACACCGCCGAAAGGCCGCGACGGAAACAGGCGCGAGAGATAGGTATTGATCAACAGCGTATTCGGTTCGTTGATGGTCACATAAAAAGTGACTGGCGCGAGCCCGTATTTGTCCGTGAGCGTTTGATTGAGGCGCAAAACGGTTTCGCGTACGTAGGATGCGAAGAGCCCGGGGATGTGTTCCTTCAACCAGGCGTTGGTTCCGAGCCATGCGGGATGGACGAAATGATGAAGCGTGAGGAGGGGTTCAAGTCCGGCGCGACGGCAAGCCGCCAGCATGGCGGCGTAGTGATCGAGCGCCTGATGGTCGAAGGCGGGCGGGGCGCTCTTGTAATTGACGTGCGTCGGCTGAATCCGGCTCCATTCAACGCTCATGCGGAAAGCGTTGAGGCCCATCCGGTGGCATGTTTCGAAGTCTTCCTCAAAGCGCGACCAGAAATCTGCGGCACGTCCGGAACGCATGGCATATCCAAGCACTTCCCAGGCCGCCCAGTTGGTCTGGGGCTGGTTTTTTCCGTTGTATCCGCCCTCGGATTGATAGGCAGAAGTGGCCACGCCCCAGAGAAATTGCCCGGGCGGTGTGAAAGGTGTTGGGGTGGACGCGGCCTGCGCGTTCATGAATCCTTCGCCTCGCGGACCATTTTCTTGCGAAGCTGGCGGGTCACTTTCATCGGAGGCAGTCCCGCCTCGTTGAGCAGGCTGTCCACAATACATTGTGCGGCATCGGGCCGAGCGAGACGGAGGCAGCTTTCGCGCATAGCCTGCATGCGTTCCGGCTTGTCCAGCAGGCGATCAACCTTGTAGGGCAGCACCGTGATTTCGTTGCACTTGATCGCGCAGCCTTTTTCGAGGAGGTGATCGCTGTTGCGATCTTCCTGTCCGGGGATGGGAGCGATGATCACCATGGGGAGGCCGCAGACCATACATTCCGAAGTGGTCAGCCCGCCGGGCTTGCCGATGAAAAGATCCGCAATGCGCATCAATTTGTGCATCTCGGTGGTGTACCCGAGGATTCGAAAGGCATCCGTGTCCCCTCCGGCGAGTTTCTCGACGCGTCCGCGCAGCTCTTCGTTCTTGCCGCAAATGACAACGGCCTGTATGCGATGCTGAATATTCAACAGGCGTCGCACCACCGATTCCGTCGGGCTAACTCCGAGCGCACCGGCGGAAACGAGGAGCGTGGCGCGGTCGGGCGCAAGCTTGTAATCCTTGCGCACCGCATCGGCATCCACGGGCGCGGAAAAAACAGGGTCTACGGGAATTCCCGAGACCGTAATTCGTTTTTCGGGAAGTCCCAGCGCCATCAAGTGTATCTTTGTCTCATCCAGCGCGACGAAGTAGCGGTGGAAGGCCTTCGAAAGCCACATCGCATGAATGTCGTAGTCCGTGACGACGGTGGAGAGATGTGCTGAAAGCCTGCGACGCGCGATCAGGTGTGCGATCACGTTGGCAGGCATGAAATGAGTGCAAACAATGATGTGCGGTTGAAAGTCGCGGATAAAAGACACCAGGGGGCCGGTGTTCAGGCGGTCGAGAATCAAGCGAAGTTGTGCCGTGTTAAAAGGCTTGTCACTGCGGTCGTACCACCATCCGACGAAAGAGGGGGCGGAGCGGACGAGACGGTTATACAGCGTGGAATAGAGTTCGCGAAACATGCCGGTGGCGGAATATTCGAGCGCATCGTCGTTGAGCACTTCCGCGACTTCTGGAGATTTCTGAAAGGTTTTTGCGAGCGCCTCGGCGGCGCGCAGGTGTCCCGTTCCCGCGCTGGCGGAAAGGATGAGCACGCGCTTTTTTCCTTTATCCTGTATCCCCTGTGTCATTGTCATGACCCTGACCGGGAATATAGCACGGAACTTTTACGATAACCACACTTTGCAAAGTGTGGTCACTGCCCCCAGTTCTTCCAGTCGGCGATGATGCCGAGAAGTTCTTCCAGGCGCCGCGTGGTTTCCTTTTCCCGCAGGCGCGGGAAGCGGCCATTGATCATCAGGTAGTCGTTGTTCCGCATCATCATGACCTTGTCCTCGCGGACCTCCACTGACTGGAGTGTTTTTGCGGCGGCGATGATGCGAAGCCGGGCGATCTTGAGCAGGCGATCGAGGGGCGAGGGAATGGAGCCAAAACGATCTTTCATTTCGCCATAGAGCGAATCCACTTCGCTCGCGAGCGATGCCGCGGCTATTTTGCGATACGCGCTGACGCGAAGATTTTCGTCCTCGATATAGCTGGATGGGATGGCCGCTGCGCGGTCCGCCGATTCCGGCGCGGGCGACAGATCAATGAAGTCGAGCCGCAGCTTGACGTCCACGATCGGCGGCAGCGGCTCATCTTTCAGGCGGGCGACGGTGCGCTTGAGCAGCTGGCAGTAGAGATCGAATCCGACAGCGGCGATGTGGCCGCTCTGTTCGGCGCCGAGCATGTTGCCCGCACCGCGGATCTCAAGATCCCGCAGCGCGAGCTTAAACCCGGCGCCCAGGCTGGAGTAACGTTTGATCGCGCCGATTCGCTTGCGCGCATCGTCGAAAAGATGGCCGTGACGCGGCAGGAGCAGGTAGGCATACGCCTTGTTCTTGTAACGGCCGACGCGCCCGCGGAGCTGATACAGGTCAGCCATGCCGAAGCGATCCGCGCGATCAATGAGAATGGTGTTCACGTTCGGTATGTCCACGCCGCTCTCGATGATGGTTGTGCAAAGCAGCACATCAAATTCGGCGCGGACGAAGGCGTGCATGATTTCGGCCAGTTCTTTTTCGTTCATCTGGCCGTGCGCGACGGCGACCCGTGCTTCCGGCACCAGTTCGCAGAGCCGCTGGCGGATGCCGTGAATGCTCATCACGCGGTTGTACAGATAGAAGACCTGTCCGCCCCGGTTGAGTTCGTGCAGGATGGCCTGGCGGACCACTTCCTCGGAGTATTGCACGACGATGGTCTCGACCGGGAGGCGGTCCTGCGGCGGGGTCTGGATGGTGCTCATGTCCTTTGCGCCGGTCAGGCTCATGTACAGCGTGCGCGGGATCGGCGTTGCGGTCAGCGTAAGTACATCCACCAGTTCGCGCATGTGTTTCAAATGCTCCTTGTGCGCGACGCCGAAGCGCTGCTCTTCGTCAATAACGACCAGGCCGAGGTCATGAAACTTGACGTCGGATTGCAGCATGCGATGTGTTCCGATCACGATGTCCACCTCGCCGGCGGCGAGCCGTCGAACCACGTCGGCCTGCTGGGCGCGTGTGCGGAAGCGGCTGAGCATTTCGATGGCGACGGGATAGGCCGCCATGCGCTCGGAGAACGTGTCGTAATGCTGCTGCGCGAGGATGGTTGTTGGCACGAGAACCCCGACCTGTTTGCCGGACATCACGGCCTTGAAGGCCGCGCGCATGGCAACCTCTGTTTTTCCGTAACCGACATCGCCGCATACGAGGCGGTCCATCGGGCGGCGGCTCTCCATATCTGATTTAACCTCTGTTATGGCGCGGCTCTGATCCGCCGTTTCCTGGTATGGGAATGCCGCTTCGAACTCGTGCTGCCAGGGGGTGTCGGCCGGAAAAGCAAGTCCGTCGAGAGCATCGCGTCGCGCCTGGGTCTCCAGCAGGCTCGCGGCGAGATCCTGCACGGCGCGCTCGGCCGCAACCTTTTCCTTGTTCCACCGGCGCCCGCCGAGTGTATGCAGTGGGGGCCGGTGATGCCCGACGCCCACATACCTGCTTAACAGGTGCGTTTGTGAAACCGGCACGTAAAGTTTCGCTTTATCCGCATATTCGATTGCCAGCACTTCCTGTATTTGGCCGTCGAATTCGATCTGGTAAAGGCCGAGATACTTTCCGATTCCATGGTCCACGTGTACGACCAGTTCACCCGGCTGGATATCGGTCCAGTCCACAAGGCGCGCGCCGGCTGTGCGGTCGGGGCCGGGACGCTTGCCGTGCAATTCGTAACGGCCCGGTTGTATTTTTCGGAATCC
>CAZTYH010000007.1:23755-29133 GCA_964617565.1 uncultured Verrucomicrobiota bacterium | reverse complement strand
TTTATCAATGCGAAGATGCAGAGGGTCGAGGCGTGCAGACTCCCTGGACGGATCGTCAGCCGCCAGCATGCTTCGATACATTTCCGCGTGATGATGAATGCTTTCGGGCTCAGACCACCCCCACCGTGTTTCGGGCGGAAGAAAATCGAGCAGGGATCCGTTTGCCGCCGGGGGCTCGCCGCGCAGTTCGACGGCCGGCGAAATGACGGCGCTGGTCATGCGGGACAAGGACCGTTGCTCGATGGGGTCGAAAGTGCGAATGGATTCGACGACGGGTCCAAAAAACTCCATGCGGATGGGCCATGGCTCCGTCGGGGGCCAGATGTCGAGTATACCACCGCGATGAGAAGCCTGTTTCTTTTCGTTCACTTCTGCTTCCAGCGTGTATCCGTCGGAAACGAGTCGCTCAAGGAATTCGTCCAATTCGATTTCCTGGGCTACGCGGATGGGTTCGATCCTGCTCGCCAGCGAATGCGGTGCAGGTGTGTTTTGGAAGAGGGCTTGAATGCAGGTGACAATGATGGCCGGACCTTCCGGGCGCATGCATTGTTGCAGTGTCAAAAGGCGATCGCCGATCAAGTCGGGATGCGGCGTGCCGCCACGCGCGGCCGACGCTTCGCGGGCAGGGAAGAAGGATATCTGCGTTTCCTGTTGCGGCGCGAGCGCCATCAGGTCCTGGTGAAGCATGCCGAGTGTTCGCGGGCTATCGGTGACCCAGACGACGGGAGCCGCCAGTAGCTTGCGAATACAGAGAATCAGCCATGCCTGGGCGGATAGGGGCAGCGATTGGACATGGCACGGCACCCCCGCGCGGAATTTCTCCACCAGGTGTTGCCTGTCTTTTTCGGACAATAGGAACGCGCCCAAGGGGTCGTTCATCTGGAAACAACCTACCGCCAGGAGGGAGAGGCGTCAACGGGACAGGGAGGCTCGCTGCCAGGCCCCGGACGCATCATCCTCTCTTTAATTAACTGTCACAAGGGATCGCGGCCGCGATCCGTTATGACAGAAAAGAACCCCTAAAAAAGACGAATGCGCGGGGTTTTTCAGTACGTTTTGCGCAGGTGAGAGGGGAGGATGTGCAGGGCGTCGCGATACTTGGCGATGGTGCGACGCGCTACCGTGATGTTGCGCTCCTTGAGTTTCTCGACCATGGCCTGATCCGAAAGCGGAATTGCAGGATCTTCTTCCGCGACGAGCTGCGCAATAGCGTCTTTAATTGTTTTGTTGGACACTTCGGACCCGTCGGACGTTTTGAGGCCGGGCGTGAAGAAGTACTTCATCTCGAACATGCCGCGCGGGGTCTGCATGTACTTGCTCGCAATCGCACGACTGACCGTGGTTTCGTGGATGCCGAGAATGGACGCGATTTCTACCATGGTAAGCGGCTTGAGATGCGTTATCCCGTGATCGAAAAAACCGCGTTGTACGCGAACAATCTCTTCCGCGATCCGGCGAATCGTCTGCTGTCTTTGCTGAATACTTTTTATCAACAGCATGCCGGCCCGTATTTTGTCGCGGACATACGTTTTAACGTCAGCGCCCGTGTTCGGATCTTCCATCAACGCCCGGTAATGCTTGCTGATGAAGACATGGGGAATGTGATCCCGGTTCATCATCACCGTGTACGCATCGCCGACCTTCTGAACCTGGACTTCGGGCAGAACATAGGTCGGCTGTTCCGGTGTGAACATCCGGCCGGGCTTTGGTTCAAGTGTTGCGATGAAAAGCGCCGCCTGCTGGACTTCATCCACGCTGATTCTCAGTGCTTTTGCGATGGCGGGATATTTCCTGGCGCCCAGTGTTTCCAGGTGATCGCGTACGATAATCGCCGCAAGTGAATCCTCTTTACCGAGACGGTGCAGTTGAAGCAACAGGCATTCCTTCAGATTGCGGGCGCCAACGCCGATGGGATCGAATTCCTGGATCAACTTGAGAAGCCGCTCGAGGTGCGGTAAGCCTGCGCCGGTCGAGTGGGAAAGCTCTTCCATCGAGGTCGTCAGGAATCCCTCGTCGTTAATGCTGCCGATCAACAGTTCGGCAACCACGCGATCTTCGGCGCTGAGACCGGCCAGTTTCAGCTGGTCCAGCAGGTGCTCCTGCAGCGATTCGGGCTGGGTGAGCGAATCGAAGAAGAACTGGCGCTTCGCGGCCTCATCGGATGTATGAGGGTGAAACGTCTGGCTTTGCCTGAAATATTCGCGCCATTCATCATCGAGCCGGGAGAGGACTTCAAACTGTTCCTTGAAATCAAGCTCGGGGTTTGCCTCGGTTTCGCCTCCACTGCCGGGTTCGATCTCCACCTGCTCGGTGGCCGGAGGGGTTTCTTCGATCGTCGGGTTCTGTTGCAGTTCCTGCTGCACAAGCGTCCGCAATTCCAGGGCGGGGACCTGCAGCAGCTCCAGCGATTGGCGAAGTTGGGGCGCCAGCACCATTTGGAGCCGTTGCTGCTGTGTCTGTGTAAGATATTGGCCCGGCACAATAAACTCCACTGTCCAAAACCAACGATACCCCCGCACAGGCACGGTCTCAAGGGGGAAAGCAAAAATCATACCATTCAAAAGGCCTGACCCGGGTCTTTCTTAAAAAACAACATGATTGACCGATGGCTGGTCGTGGCGGACAATGAAGGGGCGAGGGCGCAGTAGTAGTCTGTAAAAAGGAGCGTATCGTTTCATGGCCATGCGGGTTTGTGTGTTGGCAAGCGGCAGTTCGGGAAACTGCACCTATATCGGGAACGGCAAGACCTCCGTGTTGCTGGATGCAGGCCTCAGCGCCCGGGAGCTTTCACGCCGGTTGGACCAGATCGGGGTGCGTATTGAGGAAATCCACGCTGTGTGCCTCAGTCATGAACACAATGACCACACGGCGGGCATTCGTGTGCTTCATCGCCGCCATGGCATCCCGGTGTATGCCAACTCGGGCACGGTCCATGCGTTGCAGCGTGATGACCGGATTGCAGGCGTGAACTGGCAGGTGTTTTCAACCGGATCCGCTTTCTCGATCGGCGACCTGAGCATCGAGCCTTTCTCTGTTCCTCACGACGCAATGGATCCTGTAGGGTTTGTGGTAGGCAGCGGCGGCCTGCGCGTAGGGGTCGTAACCGATGTCGGTATGCCGACGACCCTTCTGCGCGAGCGATTGAGCCGGTGCAATGTGGTCGTGGTGGAATCCAACCATGATGAACGCCTGCTGGAAAGTTCCAAGCGCCCCTGGTATCTGAAGCAGCGAATCAAAGGCCGCCAGGGGCACTTGTCCAACAATCGGGCGGCGGAGGTGCTCGCCGGATTGGCAGGACCTGAATTACGGCACGTTTTCCTGGCGCATATCAGCGAAGAATGCAACCGGCATGACCTGGCTTTGCGCGCGGCCGAGGAAAAGCTGCGCCACACCGGTTGTCATCACGTCAGGGTCAGCCTGACCTATCCGGATCGCATCAGCGACATTTGGGAAGAGGTGATCCTGCCGGCACCGGATGCTTTACACCCCATGCCCAAGACGGCATCATGCCCGGCATGAAAAAACTGTTCGCCTCCCGGGTTTTGGCCTGTCTCTGTGTCGGTATCACGCTCGCGCTTCCGATGGGCGCATTCTCGGTGGCAGACAACGCTCCTCCCGGTCTTGATGTATATATTCTGCGTCATGCGGAAACCATGGGCAACGTGACGGGAAACTACTCGGAAGAGAACCAGAAGACATTTTCACCCAAAGGACTGGAGCAAGTCGCAGGCATTGTGGAGAAGCTGAAAGATTGTCATTTCGATCACATTGTTGTGAGCCCGACCTATCGCACCCGTCAAACCATCCTTCCTTATTTGCGTGAGCATGGACTGACGGCCGAAATCTGGCCCGAGATCGAGGAGTGTTGTTGCGATGTGCGCGGAAATTCGCTGCCCGCGCCGGACATCCCCCTGGGTGAGCCTGTTGTGATCGAAGATGACGAGACGCTATATTTCCGGGTTCGCGAGGATGCCCCGATGCGCTTTGCCCCCAGAAGTGAAGAGGAGGGCGTTGCGCAGATGTTTCGCGCGCGCGATCAGATTCTCAAGCGCTTCGGTCAATCCGGACAGTCCGTCCTTGTCGTTTCCCATTCCTGCACGGGATCCCGGATCATGGAAACGTTGCTCGGCGTCAAACCGTCAGGCCGTTTTGCGCCCGGCAATGCGGCGCTCATTCACCTGCAGCAGGAGCCTGATGGAACCTTTCAGCTTTTACGGTTCAACGACCAGCCGTTCGAGCAACGCTATTATTGGAAAAGTGCCGACGGGCGCGATGCGGTGCCGGAGCAGGCCTTTCGGCTCGCGTTGTTCCCACGCTATTTTGCGCAGAAGTCGGAGGACGCGTATCGCGTGAACTGGAGGTTGTTGGATTCCAAGCGGCGTTTCGTGGCTGAAGGGCAGGAGCTGTTCCGGTCCACCGGCTCCAGCGGCGATGCAGCGATCCTGTCCGTCGAGATCCCGACGCGCGGGGCGGAGCACGGTGAAACATGGACGTTGAATACGATGCTGTATAGCGGCGAGAGCCTTCTGCATTCATGGTCGCATGACATCCTGTTCCCGAGCTTTGCCTCGCTGGCCGGTCCCTGGAAAATCAGGGCCGGTGACGAGACTTATTGGGCCGCTGTCGCGTTTGACGACAGCGACTGGGCCGTGACCATGGTGCCGGGCGGTTGGGAGGCGGATGCGCTTCCCGGTTATGATGGGACGGCATGGTATCGCTTGAGTTTTGTCGTTTCCGATCGGGATCGGGCCCGCTGGGGTGATCAGCCGCTGGCGATCGCGTTCGGAGCGATTGACGATGCGGACGAAACGTTTCTGAACGGCGAGCTGATCGGGCAGTCAGGGCTCTTTCCGCCGGAAAAAGTTACCGCATGGGATCGGCCACGCGTCTATGTGATTGATTCCGCTATCTTGGCGGAGCGAAACACGTTGGCCATTCGCGTGAGCGATTGGGAAGGCGGCGGTGGAATATGGCGCGGCCCGGTTGCCCTGGGTCCGGCCCGGGAGTTAAAGCGAATATTGGGAGTCGAATAACGAGGATTTCATCCTTATGCAATGTCCGGTATGTCGCATATCGTTGCAGCACAAGATGGTCATCGGCGTAGCGCTTGACCAATGCGGCTCCTGCAGCGGATTCTGGTTCGATGACGGGGAGATGAGTCAATTGGTTCCTCTCCTGGCGGAAGCCGGCAATGTGCCGGACCTGGATGCCCGCATTATTCAAACAAAGCCGATTCCCGGGCACATCAATCCGCAGCGGCGATGTCCGCGATGTTCGGCTGTAATGACAAACTATAATTACTGTTATGACTCCAATGTGCTTCTGGACCGCTGTCCCGATTGCCGGGGCGTCTGGATGGACGGCGGGGAACTCGCTGC
>CAZTYH010000007.1:6335-23655 GCA_964617565.1 uncultured Verrucomicrobiota bacterium | reverse complement strand
CCGGGGTGATTCTCTTTGACAGGTATGGAGATGGAGTGTTATTTCAAAGGGTCAAATATCGGATCGTGCAGAGAAAATTCGGGTCTGCGCAAGGAGCACGCACATGGCCAAAGTAGTTCTTGAAAACGTTTACAAAATTTATCCCGGTGATGTCGTTGCGGTGAATGACGCCAACCTCGAGATAGAAGACCGCGAATTTGTCGTGTTGGTTGGTCCTTCGGGGTGTGGAAAATCCACCACGCTTCGCATGGTGGCCGGGCTTGAGGAAATCAGCAAGGGCAACATTTATATTGATGGCCGCAAGGTCAACGATGTTCCGCCCAAGAACCGCGACATCGCGATGGTCTTCCAGAATTACGCGTTGTATCCGCACATGACGGTTTACAAAAACATGGCGTTCGGTCTCAAGCTGCGCCGCTATCCGAAAGCGGAAATTGATGCCCGCGTACGCGAAGCGGCGGACATTCTCGGCATCCAGCCGTTGCTCGAACGCAAGCCGAAAGCGCTCTCGGGCGGTCAGCGCCAGCGCGTGGCCGTCGGGCGCGCCATCGTGCGCAAGCCGAAAGCGTTTCTGTTCGACGAGCCGCTTTCCAATCTCGATGCAAAGATGCGCGTCCAGATGCGCACGGAAATCAGCAAGCTTCACACGCGCCTTTCTTCGACGATGATCTATGTAACGCACGACCAGGTCGAGGCCATGACCATGGGCGACCGGATCGTGGTGATGAAGGATGGATTCATCCAACAGGTTGCGACGCCGCTGGAACTGTACAACCGTCCCGCCAATATTTTTGTCGCCGGCTTTATCGGCAGCCCTCCGATGAATTTCTTCGGTGGAACCATCGAGCAAAAGGGCGGCAGCCTGTACTTCAATGAAGGAACGTTCACCGTGAGGGTGGACGATACCCAGGCGCCGAAACTCGCGAGCCGCGTCGGCCAGGGCATCAAGTTCGGGGTGCGCCCGGAAGATGTGCAGGATGTGTTGTATGTGACGAATCCGAATCCGGAGCATCAGGCCAAGGCCCGCGTCGAGGTTGTGGAGCCGATGGGCGCGGAAGTGTACCTGTATTTGAACACCGGCAAGCACACTTTTATTGCCCGCCTGGATGCGCATGACAATGCCGATGTGAACCAGGAACTGACCATGGTTCTCGATATGAAGAAGACACACTTCTTTGATCAACAGACGGGCGAGACCATTGTTTAGGTTCGGGGATGCGGCTTCGACAGGGCTGATCGCGTCCGTTATTGCCCTTGGCCGAGCTGCTGTGGCGGCTTGAAAACATGGACTTTTCGCAAATCCTCTCAGTTTCCTGGCAATTCCTGGTTGTCGTGGCGATCTCGTTCAGCGTGATGTGCCTCATCGCGAGCCATATCCGTTTCCAAAATCTGGCACACAAGGCGACCGCGGCCGATGCAGGCATGGATCCGCACGATGCGTTCCAGGTTGCCATTGCTCATGCGCTGGGCACTGTGCACATGGCCCCGGAGCCGTTTTGCGTTCTCTTCGCGGTGGTTCACGATCTTTCCGGTGTCGAGCAGCGGTACGGACCTGGAACGCGCGGCGATTTGTTGAAGGCGTTCGAGGCCAGGATCCGGTCTTCACTGCGCTCAACGGATACCGTCATGCTGCTTTCCGATGAGCGTCTCGGCATCATGCTGAATGCGCCGTATGTGCATGCGGGCGCTGTTTGCCAGCGGCTCGTTGAGCGGGTTTCAGAAGCGCCGTTCCGTTGTGCTTCCGGACCGGTCGTTCCCCTGGCGGCCTGTATCGGCGGCGTTGCGCATCCCGAACATGGCGAGAGGGTGAAGGAGTTGTTCGATGGAGCAACCCTCTTGCTGGAACAGGCCGTCGCAAAGGGCCCGGGCTCCATCGTTCTGGCTCCTGTGCCGGACGCGCCGCCGGAAAAGACCGAGGTGGCTCCATCTGCTGTGTCAGGATTGATAGATCCATTAACCGGCCTGTTGCGCCCGGAAAAAGTGGGGCCCGCGGTGCAGAAGTACATGTCGCGGTTCCGGCGGCAGCATAAGCCTGTCTCCCTTTTGCTTTTCGATGTGGATCACCTGCAACGTTACAATGAGCACTACGGACGCGAAGCGGGCGATGCGCTTTTACGCGGGTTGGGCAAGTTGTTGCAGGAAGCTTTTCGAGAGGAAGACCTTGTGGCGCGTCTTGGAGGCGAAGAGTTCCTGGTGGTAATGGGGTGTGCACCGGCCGCGGCCCTTATTGCAGGTCAGCGCGTGGTCAGTCTGGTTAAAAGGACATCTCTTGTGGCCGGAGCGGGGACGCTGCGCATTACGCTGAGCGGTGGTATTGCGGGCTATCCGGATCATGGCGGGCATCCCCGGCATCTGCTTGACTGCGCGGATGCGGCTTTGATGGCCGCAAAGGATCGGGGCCGGAACATGTGCCTGGTTTATGATGCATCCATGCGGGATCACACTCCGCCTGTCCGGCCCGCCGATGCGTTCTGATTTCGCTTTTGTCCGCGCGCAAACCACGCAATAATTCCGGCTTGTCTTAAATCGGCGGATTATTCGGGAGGGTTTCAAGTGTTGAGATTGGGCGTCAATGTGGATCACGTGGCGACGTTGCGGCAGGCCAGGGGCACCTCGTACCCGAGCCCGCTCAAGGCGGCGCTCCTGTGTGTCGAAGCAGGCGCGGCCGGCATCACGATTCATCTTCGCGAGGACAGGCGACACATTCAGGATGCGGATGTCCATGCCATGCGCCGCGCGCTGCCTGTTCCCCTGAACCTTGAGATGGCTTGCGCCGAGTCCATCGTGAACATCGCGCTGGAGGTGTGTCCGCAGGAAGTATGCATGGTGCCCGAGCGACGGCAGGAGTTGACGACCGAGGGCGGTCTTGATGTCGCCGGCCAGATTCGCGTTTTGCGCCCGGCGGTCAACGCCATGAAGGCGAAAGGCATCGCCGTGAGTCTCTTCATTGAAGCCGATCCCCGCCAGCTTCAGGCGGCTGCGGACCTCGGGGTTCCGTACGTGGAACTGCATACCGGGGCCTACTGCGACGCGACAGGCGTTGTGGCGGAACGCGAATTGGAGCGCCTGATCGAAGGCGCGCGCGCCGCGCATCGGCTCGGTTTGAAGGTCAACGCGGGGCACGGCATCAATCTCGACAACATCTCAGGCGTTCTTCGCATGCCGCATCTCGATACGCTGAACATCGGACACAGCATCGTGGCGCGCGCCGTGTTGGTGGGGATGAAAGAGGCCGTGCGCGAAATGGTGCGGGCCATGGACGCTTACGCGGGAGGGGAGCCGTGACGGAAGGTGTGCTCGGGACCGGAATTGATCTTGTCGAAAACGATCGCATGAAAGAAACACTTTTCGCGTGGGGCGCGCGATTCAAGGATCGCGTTTTTCTCGAAGACGAGCAGCGGTATTGCGAGTCGAAGGCCGAACCGTGGCGGCACTATGCCGGACGGTTCGCGGTGAAAGAGGCGGTCAGCAAGGCCTTCGGGACAGGTGTGGGCGAGCATATCGGCTGGCTGGACATCGAGGTTTTGCGCGATCCTGAAACCGGCGCGCCGGAAGTCCGGCTCGGGGAAAAGGGACGCAGGCTCGCGGCGGCGCGCGGGGTTCACCGCGTACTGGCGAGTCTTTCGCACACGCGGCATTACGCTGTTGCCCATGCCCTCCTGGTGGGTTCGGGTGAAAAGAACGGGTGAGGAGCGCATGAAACTTGTTTCCGCAGAGCAGATGAGAGAGCTGGACCGCCGCACAATCGAGGAATTCGAGATATCGGGCGAGATCCTCATGGACCGTGCGGGCTTCGGCGTTTCAGATGCAGTGCAACGATTGATTGATGCTACCGGTTTGTACCATCCAGTCGTTCATCTCATTGCCGGCCGCGGCAACAATGGCGGCGACGCGTTTGCGGCCGCGCGATTTCTCAAGGAGGATGGATATCTTGTTGAAGTCTGGCTGGCAGCGGCGGCCAATGAGGTCAAGGGCGATGCGCTCAAGCATCTCAGCCGCATGAAACAGGCGGGCGTGACATTCCGCGAATTGCCGACCAAGAACGATTGGGAGGATGCGCAGGCGTTTCCTCCGCATTGCGACATTCTCGTGGATGGCGTTTTGGGTACCGGCAGTTCCGGGCCGGCCCGGGGTCCGGCGGTAGGCGCGATCCAGTATATAAACGCGCGTTCCCAGAATGCGTTGGTGGTGGCGATTGATCTGCCGTCCGGCCTCGATGCCGATACCGGCGAGGCGCGCGGCGAAGTTGTGCGCGCGGACCTTACAGCAACGATGGCTTTGCCGAAAAAAGGATTGGTGCAACCTGCCGCGCGGGAATACGTCGGCACGGTCGAGGTGGTGGACCTCGGCATTCCGGACGAACTGGTTTCCACGATCGAACCCGGCTCTCAGGAATTGATTTATGCGACCGATCTACGGCCTTGTTTTCCCCGTCGCCGCAGGAACTCTCACAAGGGTGATTACGGTCGCGTTCTGATTATCGGCGGCGCGCGCGGTTATGCAGGGGCCGTGGCAATGGCGTCGCAGGCGGCGGTGAGTTCGGGCGCCGGACTGGTTACCGTGTTGACGCCGGAAAGCATTGTCCCGATTGTCGCCGGCGCTTCACTGGAAAGCATGGTGATGGGCGGCAAGGAGACCCGGAGTGGCTCGCTTGCCCCGGAGCTATGGCCGGAATGGAAGGCGCGCCTGGAGGATTTCGACGCCGTGTTGATCGGCCCCGGATTGACGCGCGAGGAGTCCAGCCTGACGCTCGTTCAAAACGTGCTTCAGGCTTGCACAAGGCCTCTGGTTCTGGATGCCGATGCCATCAGTGTGCTGGCCGGGCGCGCGGAACAGTTGAAGGAAGTCAAAGCGCCCGTTTTGATTACGCCGCATCCCGGGGAATTTGCCGCGCTTTTTGCGCGGCCGGTGGATGAGGTTCAGAAAGATCGTTCCAGGGCGGCTTGTGACGCGGCGGTTAAAACGGGATGCACGGTGATTTTAAAGGGCGCGGGAACCGTGGTCGCGCAGGCGGGCAAACCGGCGGCAATCAATCTTACAGGGAATCCCGGCATGGCGACCGGCGGTAGCGGCGACGTGCTGGCGGGCGTGCTCGTGGCGTTGCTGGGGCAGGGGCTTGCGCCGTATGACGCCGCGCGCGCGGCGGTTTACCTGCACGGACGCGCGGGCGATATGGTGGCCTTGCGACGATCCCAGGCAGGATTGACGGCAGGCGACTTGATCCGCGAGTTGCCCTATGTATTTCGGGATGTGACGCTGCGGTAAATCATGAAAATTGAACGCGCACGCAAACACGATTTCGCGGAAATCATGGACTTGATGCTCCGCGCATTCCGCACCGTTGCTCCGGATCATGATCGGTTCGAAGAACTTTTCCCCGATCTTTACCAGCCCACATCGGATTCGATGGGCTGCAATTATGTAATCCGGTCGGAAGGCAAAATCGCCTCCATGGCAGGCCTTTTTCCCGTCATGATTAAAATGGGCAATGTACGCCTGTCCGTGGCCGGTGTCGGCGGTGTCTGCACCGATCCTCGTCATCGCGGCAAAGGCGGTATGACCGCTTTGATGAACAAGGTCTGCGACGAAATTCGCGCGGCGGGATATCCTCTTGCGTGGTTGACGGGTGAGCGGGACCGGTATGCGCGGTTCGGGTGGGAGAAGGCGGGGTCTGAGACGGTTGTACAGGTTCAAAAGCGGAGGCCGGATGAAGGCCTCCTGCCGTGGAAGATCAGCGAAATGGATCCGCTTCACGATTTGCTGGAGCCTGTCCTGGCCGCCCGTGACGAACTGGAAGTGAAGGGTCTCTGCGATGACGAAACATTTCGTTTGAAGTTGAGGCGCAAGCACAGCCGGACCTGGCAGGCGTCGCTCGGAAAAGCATTTTCGTACCTGGTTGTTAACCAGAAGGTTCAATGGGTGTGCGAGTGGGGCGGGGATGTCGAGGGTGTCCGCGCGCTGCTGAGCCACGCCGTTCGTCAATGCGGACCGTTGAGCGTGCGTGTGCCGGCTTTGCGTGATAAATATTCATCGCTGTGGCTTTCCGTGGCTCAGCAGTACGGCGGCCCTCTCGAAAACCTCGCCGTTTTCGACCTGCTTGGAGTGTTAAAAGCTTACAAGGCATATCTTGCCGGCACTTGGCCGCGTGAGAAGACCTTGGCCCTGCTGATGAAAGACGGAGAAAAAACGCTGATGAGCGCGGGAGTCGTAGATGGAAGGCTGCAAGCCCGAGCGCCGCGCGGCGCTTTTATCGTAAGCCTTTCCCGCCTGCAAATGGTGTCGTTCCTTTTCGGCCCGCAAAAACCGTCCGTCGTTTTGGAGTTGCCGCCCGAAGCGCGCTGGCTCGACCAGGTTTTTCCTCTGCCCTTTGTTATGCCCTCCTTGTGGCGGGTCTAAACCCGTTCAGTCTTGCCTTTCAAGCGGTGGTTCGACATCTTGCTGACAATGACGGCTGACCCAGAAGACTTTATTACGGTGTTGCATATCTGCGAACACTTCGGAAACGACCATGTGTCGTTTCACGGAGTGGCACGGCTTTTTGAGCTCTGGCTGCCCGCCTACGACAAAAAACGCTTTCGCGTCCTGTTGTGCAGTCGGCAGGGACCCGTCGCCGCTGCCGAAGACCGTTTGAAGGCTTCCGGTATTTCACCTTTGTATCTCGGCTATGGAAAAACGGATCCGCGCAATCTTTTCAAGCTGATACGGATAATCCGCCGGGAGAAAGTGGATATTCTGCATGCGCATGGCTATGGAGCCTGCCTGTGGGCGCGCGTGGCGGGGCGCCTGCTCGGCATTCCCGTCATTGTACACGAACACTGCAACTATGGAACGGTGCCGTGGTTCCAGCGGCCCATTGAACGGGTTCTGGGTCCGTCCACCCGCTGCGCGTTTGCCGTTTCGGAGTCGGTGCGCCGCTTCACCTTTGAAAAGCGGTACATTCCCGAATCCGTGATCCAACTGCTTTACAGCGGCATTCCCCTCGACCAGGTGAAGCCGGCGCCGCCCGGATTTGTCTCCGCCTTTCGCGCGGAACAAGGCGTGCGCGACGGAGATATTGTGCTTGGTGTGGTCGGACGCCTTGAAAGCCACAAGGGACATCTCGATGCATTCCGCGCCATGCAGCGCGTCATCAAGGAAATCCCGCGCGCGGTTCTTTGGGTCGTGGGTGACGGGCGGTATGAGGATGTGCTGCACGCCTGGGTCCGGGATAACCGGATGGAACAGACGATCCGGTTTCTCGGTTATCGTTCGAATGTGCTGGATATCATTCAGTGTTTCGATGTTCAGGTGTTTCCCAGTCACCAGGAGGGTACGCCGAGCACGTTGTTCGAGGCCATGGCGGTGGGGAATGCGGTTGTGGCTTCGACGGCGGACGGTCAGGGCGAAATCCTGCGGGAGGGCGAGACCGGCCTGCTTTTTACGCCCGGCGACGACCAACGCATGGCGGAGCAGCTCCTGCGCGTTATCCGCGACGGGGAATTGCGCAACCGCCTTGAACAGAACGTGCTGAAAGAAATCAAAAAGTACGATATGGCCGAATGTGTCCGGGTGATGGAATCCGCCTACACGGAACTGGTGCATCGCGGAAGGGCTTGAACCGATGTCTATGCGCAAGTTGATTTTCTGGACGTTGCTGGTCTCGCTCGTCGTCTCGGCCGGTGTTACGTGGCCGCTCGCGCGGCATCTGCGATCCGGGATTCCCGCTGCTCATCGGCCGGAAGGCGGTGGGCCGCGCTACATGATTCCCGGCGACCACCTGCAACTGCTCTATCATTTCTGGCTGTTTGCCGATGTTGTTCGGGGCGAGACGCCGCTCTTCTACAATCTTTACGAATTCAATCAAGGTGCTGACGAAGATCGTTACGGCCCCGGGTCTTATTACTTTCCTTTCGGACAGCTCTTCGCGGCGCTCGATCTCGCGGGCGGTCACGCGTTGGCGTGGAACCTGACCGGTTTCCTGACGGTGTGGATTGGTTACCTGGCCATGGTTCTGCTGATTCGCCGCATGGTACGCGATCCGCTGATTGCGCTGGCCGGCGGGTTGCCCGCGATCCTGTTGCCCTATCTGTGGGTCATGTTGCTCGGCGGAAGTCCCACCGGGTTTGCGATGATGTGGGTGCCGATCATTTTCCTCGGCCTGGATATCGCCGTGCGGGACGGCCGTGCGTGGGGGGGGTGGATGGCAGGATTGGCTCTCGTGATTTCCAAGTGGGGAGATCTGCACGTTTTCTTTTTCGCGTTCATCGCGGTTCCGTTCTGGGTGATCCTGTCGTTGTGGATTGCGGAAGGCACGTCGGCTTGGCGCTTGTTTCGTTCGCCACGGGAACTCTGGCGCAGGCTCGTGTGGCCTTTGCTGCCCGTCCTTGTCTGCATGATCATTGCTTTCGGCGCGACGCGCATGGTCAGTCGCGGGCTGGAGGACACGCTGCAGGACCAGGGGCGATCACTGCGCGAGGTGGCATTGTTCTCTCCCCGCATCAGCGGTCTCTGGGATCGCAATCCGGACAACCGCTATGGCCTGATCTATATCGGATGGGCCGTGTTCAGCCTGCTGGGGATGGGCTTCGTGATGCATGCATGGAGCGCGCTTCGCCGCGAGGACGCAGGTTTGAAGCGGCTCGGGGCGTATGCGCTTCTGTTGCTCGGCGCGTGGGGTATCGTTACGCTCGCATTGGGCCCGAACGTGCCTTACGACCCGCATCACTACGTGTTGCGCGCCCTTCGAAAACTGATTCCACCCTACCGGCTGATTCGCCAGCCCGCGAAGGTGTTTGCCATTCTGGGCCCGTTCCTCGCCGTGGCCGCAGCGTTCACGTTCGAACGGCTTTCAAGCCTGTTTCGCCATCGCGCGGACGGAAGGCTGCTGATCTTCGTGTGCGTAGTGGTCGTGCTGCTTGACCAGGGACGGCACACGTGTCCGGCGATCTGTCTGCTCGATCGCGAGCAGGGCGCTTATGCCGCCGTGGCTGAAGATGCCGTGGCGCGCGGCGTGGAAAATCGCGCCGTCTGCATTCCGGTGTGGCCCGGTGACTCGCATTGGAATTCGCTCACCGAGTATTACTCCATGCTCTACCGGACAAAATTCCTCAACGGTTACACCCCCAGCGTGAGCCGCCAGTATTTTCACGAGATCTTTGAGTATTTCGAGTGGATGAACATCGGGTATATCACCGACGACCGGCTCGACAACCTTCTGGGCCGCGGGATTGAATATATCTTCGTTCACGAAGATGCATTTCCCGACAAGGTGAGTCCTTTTCCTGTGTCCCACACGCTGCGCGCACTGCGTGAACATCCCCGCGTTGAGTTTGTCGCCCGCGACCGGGAGGTCTGGGCGTTCCGGATCGAACGGGGTTCGCGGTCAAAGGATCCGGCTGTGGCGGATAACGCATTCCTCTTTCCTGCGCGGACGTGGGAAGCCGAATGGACTGCGCCCGAGGGCGCGGAAGTGCTTGAAACCGACAAGGGGGTAAGCCGCGATCGCTTCGTTCGGCTTGCGCCGGGGCTGGAGCCGCTGCAAACGTCGCCCTATGTCGTTGAGTATGTGAGCGGCTTGCGCTATTTCGTGCGAGTCCGCGGTCCGGGCGTGCTGGAGGGTGGCGTCACCGTGTTGGATCAATCCGTGGCATGGGAAGACCCGGTGGCGATTCCGGAGGAATGGATATGGGTTGAACTGCCGGCGCCCGTGTTCTCCGGCACGAACGCTGTGCAGGCG
Organism: uncultured Verrucomicrobiota bacterium; assembly: GCA_964617565.1. Classification (GTDB taxonomy): domain Bacteria; phylum Verrucomicrobiota; class Kiritimatiellia; order CAIQIC01; family JAGNIJ01; genus JAKJGV01. The sequence continues at coordinate 13,940 of CAZTYH010000007.1, read as the reverse complement.
GCGCTTCTGTGCAAGGAAGGTATTGTGGATGTGGATGTCGCCATTCTTGGCGCGGGTTTCTGGCGGATGCTCGAGCCGGGCGAGGAATTGAAGATGCCGGCCGACGCTTTCTTCAGGGCCGGGTTTTCGGATCCCGAAAGCGGGGCGGTCACGCTGCTGAAGGATCGCGTTGCCGCGCAGCATGTATTTTATGGCCCGAACCTGCCGCTTGCGCTGGGCGAATACGAAATGGTGATCGAGTATGACAGCCCCGCATCCAACGGGCTGCCGCTGGCGGAAGTATCGGTGCGATTTCTGGGTGGTCCCGGCAATGGCGAAGGCCTTTTGTTCACGGGGGGCGTGTGTCGCATTCCCTACCGGCACTCCATCAGCCTGCCCTGGACGCTTCAATTACTTTTCCTTCGCAACGCGGACCTGACCTTGAAAAGCGTGACGCTGAAGAGAACGGATGGCTATGCGCATCTGCCTGCTGACTGATACGTTTTATCCGATGCAGGGCGGTGGTGAAAATCACGCCCGGCTTTTGAGTCGCGAACTCATTCGCATGGGACATTCCGTGCGCGTGCTGACCCGGCGCCTCGAAAGCAATTGGGCCGCGCGGGAGACGATTGACGAAGGCTTGGAGATTGTCCGCCTGCCGCCTTCGCGCGGCGGCCGTTTCGGAAAGTATCTGCTCACGGTGCCGGCCTGGCGCTATTTGACGCGCAACGCGAGTGATTACGATGTGGTGTTGGTTTGCTGCTTTCGCGTGGCGGGTGTTCCCGCTGTGCTGGCGTCGCGCCGCACGCATAAACCGTGCGTATTCCGGGCTGAGAGCCGCGGAGAGCTTTCCGGTGGTTTCATCTGGGACAGCCCCGACGCATCCATTCGCGCCACCCCGGCGCGCGCGTGTGTGCGTGCCTATCTCGCATGGCGCAACCGGATTCTCCTTCGCGCCCCCGCCTTCGCGGCCATCAGCCGCGAAATCGAACAGGAATTCAAGGAATGCGGTGTGCCGCCCGCACGCGTGCACTATATCCCCAATGGCATTGATACCGAACTCTTCCAGCCTTTGCCGGACGATCAGAAGCAACGCCGGCGTCGCGAACTCGGGCTGCCCGACGGATCGCTGTGGATGTATGCGGGCAAGCTGAACAAGGGCAAGGGACTGGAAAGACTGCTGCGCGTGTGGGCACGAATTGCCGCTGAGCGTACGGGCGAGCATCTTGTCCTGGTCGGCGGCGGTGGCGGCCAGTACCTGTCGTGCGAGACGGAGCTTCGTGATTTTGTTCGGGCGCGCGGACTCGAAAAGCGAGTGACCTTCACGGGCTATCAGGAGCGCGTTTATGACTGGTTGCCGTGCGCAGACGGCTTTGTGTTCCCTTCCGAGAATGAAGCTTTCGGATTGGCGATCGTCGAAGCGATGGCGTGCGGCGTTCCTGTGATCGCATCCCGCACGGGCGGTATACCCGACATCGTGCAACATGGCGAAAACGGCTGGCTCGTTGATGACTGTAAAAACGACGAAGCCTGGCACAAAGAGCTTTGCGACCTGATGGCAAATCCGGCGCGGACACGTGCATGGGCTGAGGCCGGGAGAAAAACGGCCGAACAACGATTCAGCATCAAAGAAGTGGCGCGGACCTATGTGGCGCTCCTCGAAAGCGTGATCGCCGAAGGGAGAGATCTGTCATGACAGATGCTCCCGAACTTATTCCAACCGGCGGACGGGGCATGGCGCGCAATACCCTGTGGAACCTGGTCGGAATGTGCACACCGATCCTGATCGCGCTCATTGCGATTCCGTTTCTGATACGCGGCCTTGGCGAATCGCAATTCGGCTTGCTGTCCCTGGTCTGGATGCTTGTCGGCTACTTCACGCTTCTCGATATGGGCATGGGCCTGGCGTTGACCCGGCTGGTTTCCGAGCGAATCGGAAAGGGCCTCCAGGAAGAGGTTCCGACCCTGTTCTGGACAGCTTGTGTCGCCATGTTTGCGCTGGGGTTGCTGGGTTTGGTGGTCCTTTTCTCCGGTGCTCAGTGGCTTGCCTATACGGGGCTTCGTATTCCTCCAGAGTTCCGTCATGAAGCATTCCTCTCTTTCCGGATGGTGGCATTCTGCCTGCCGTTGGTGGTGATGACGGCGGGCATGATCGGCATGTTGGAATCGCATCAGCGTTTCGCCCTGATCAACATGGTTCGTATTCCAATCGGCTCATTCACTTTTGTGGGGCCGCTCCTGGTTCTGCCTTTTTCAACGAGACTTTCCCATGTCGTCCTGGTGCTGCTGGCGGGTCGCGTCGCGGAGTTTGCAATCTATTTTGTATCCTGTTTAAAGGTTGTGCCCGCCCTGCGGCGGCGCATCCGCTGCTCGCTGGCCGAGGTGCGCCCGTTGATCACCACCGGCGGATGGATCACGGTTTCAAACCTGTTGATCCCGCTCATGTTGAGCCTCGATCGTTTCATCATCGGCTCGCTGTTGTCGGTCCGCGATGTGGCATACTACGCAACGCCCGCCGAAATCGTTGTGAAGCTGTTGATTTTCCCGCGCGCATGGGTCTCGGTCTTGTTCCCATCCTTTGCGGCGCACTTCCACCGTAGGAAGGAAGAAACTTCTGCTCTTTTCCGGCAAAGCCTGTACTGGTTGATGGCTTTTCTCTGGCCGATCGTTCTGGGCATTGCCATTCTCGCGCCGGAGGGCTTGAACCTGTGGCTGGGCCCCGACTTTGCGGTGCAAAGCGCGCCCGTGCTTCGATGGCTGATCTGCGGGATATTTCTCCTCTGCCTTTCGTGGATACCGTTTTCTTTCCTTCAGGGCATCGGCAAGCCCGATTGGGCGGCCAAAGTTCACATGGTGGAGTTTCCAGTCTTCCTCGCGTTGTCGGTTCTGTTGACGAAGCGCATCGGCATCACCGGTGCGGCGATGGCGTGGGTGGTCCGGGCGGCGCTGGACCTCGTGATCATGCTGGCCTTGGCGCGAAAGCAGGCACAGATCAATCGCTCTTTCGCCCGCCAGTTCGTTCTCCTCTGTGCCGTTGCTCTTCTGGTCACGGTAATCTCGGTTTTGCCTCAAGCCCTCTTGGCGCGCATCATTGTCGGCGCTGCGCTGTTTGTTGTTTGTGCCGCTGTTTTCTGGTTTCGCATTCTTGTCGCGGACGAGCGCGCCATGCTTAAAGACACGATTCGGTCCTTCCTGGTTCTGCTGCGCGGCAAGCGGGGTGGGGCATGACCCTGCGGCTGAAGGCGGGATGGTGGGTGGCCTTGATTCTCGTCGCCGGACTTCTGTGGCGTGCCGTTTTTCTCGCGGCTGCATTGAAGCATGTGCCGGTTTCGGCAGACGAGTGTTTGACGGTTTTGCAGGCTTTGGAAATCCGTGAAGGCGCCCGCCCCCTGTTCTTTCCCGCGTAGCCTTACATGTTTCCCCTGGAGTCCTACATGCATGCGCCGCTTGCTGTGCGGATTCCACGCACTGCCTTCAGCGCGCGCTACATCGCTTTTCTTCTCGGCGTTTCAGGCTTCGTGATATCCATTGCTTTTCTGCTGCGCGCCGGGCCGGTTGAGCGGATCTGGCCGGCCCTATTGCTCGCCGCATTCCCGTCCGCTTATCTTCTCACGCTTACCGGCGCGTTTGCGCTGCCGGGATACAGTCCCATGCTCTTCATGATGCTCTTCTGTGCGTGGCTTGTATTGCCCGCGGAGTGCGAGGATGAGCGGCCGTTTGCTGGAATTCGCTGGCTTATGGCAGGACTCGGGGCAGGGCTGGCGTTCAGCGTTCATATGCTGTCCGTGCCATTGATGTTGATGCTTGGCATTGCGGCCTGCGCGGAATGGGTTCGCACGCGGCGGTTCGGCCGGTTGATTGCGGTCCTGCTCGGGATCGGCGCCGGGATGCTCCCTTTTCTCATTGCAAAGTGGACGGTCCCCGGCGCCTACGCGGCCGTGGCGGGTCGCTACGGCGCAGTCGAAGCGCTGCGCCGCTTCTGGCCCGTCGCCATGGAAGGCGCGTTGCCCGGAGCTTTGGGCGTGAGGCCGACCCTGTTTCCGGACAACATCACGCTGTCTTTTCCGGCGGGCCTGGCGCGCGTGTTGATGGCGTTGTGGGCCTCGCATTTGATTGTTGTGATGGTTTGGGCGGCGGTGATTTGGTTTCGTGGAATGCTTCAAAATCGGCGCTCCTCTTTCCCATGGGTTCTATTCTTCGCCGGGATCGCCGCGATTTCCCTTGTGCAGTTTCTCTTTTCAAAACGCGGCGACGCGGGTTCATTCCGATATCTCGTCCCCGTGGCCTTATCCCTTCCCTTCACGCTGGGCTGGTTGCTGCTGCAGGCGCGAGGGCGGTTCGGTTGGCGGGCCTGTGTCGTGGCATTGTGTGCCGTTGCGATTCTGCAAACCGTGCGCAGCGCGCAGCTGATGAAGGCATGGAAAGAGCCGGGTCGCGTCGCGGAGCTTGCGGGGCTCCCCGATGTGCGGCCGGTTATTGACTATCTTTCGGCTGAAGGTGTGCGCCATGCCGTTGCCCCGTATGACGCGGCCTATCGCTTCACTTATTTTGCGGATGGCGCATTGCTATGCGCGCAACCGGTGAATGAACGTTTTCCCGGTTGGCCGCTTCCTTACAAGGATGAGGTGGACGCTTCCACGAATGTCGCGTTCGCGCTGAGCGATGCGCATCGCCGTTTTCCGCCGCGAGCGTTTGAAGCGGATTTGAAACAGATGCAGGTGGATTGCCGCGTCGCGAAAATCGGCGGATATCGCGTTTATGATCGCTTTATCCTGCGCGGCGCACAGGAAGATCAGTCGGCGGATGTCGAGGTCTGGCGACCGGACGACCTGCGTGTTTTCGCCAGTCACAATCCGGATGCCGCTTCGAACATCGGTGACGGGACGCCTTCGTTCTGGCGGTGCGACGGATTTCTTCAGATGACCGGCATGTGGATTCGGCTTGAATGGAGCGAACCGCGCCGGATGGCTGAAGTTGAACTCGACTATGGCCCTTCGCGCCATGATTACGCGCAGGAAATGAAAGTCAGCGTCCGGCGTGACAATGAATGGCAGGAATGGATTGACGGAGTGTCGGGCCAGCCGAGTCCGTTTGCATGGCGCAACGGGCATCCGGTCTATGGCCTGAGTGTTCGCCGGATTCTGTTGCCGGGCAGCGATGCGGTCACAGGAATCCAATTCGAGATCACGGTGCCGTCAACCCGCTTCGCATGGACCCTTGCTGATATTCGGCTGGTCGCGCATTGATTTGCGGGACAGGACGCGCGCGGGCGTGTTTTTCAACAGCCACTTAAAACGTATAGCAAGCGCCGAAGCCGGCGGCGATGTGCGTGGCGGTAAATGTGAAAGACTGTTGGCGTCCATCCAGCAGGTTGCGATACGTGCCGTCCACATCCACATTCATCCTGCGCAAGTAGGCTTCCACGCTCCAGTTTTCCGTGAGTTGGGCCCTGCATCCCGCGGCTACGTAGATGCCGTTGCTGTCCTCGAGATCGAAGCGGTTTCTCTGCGCCCAGTTCGGTTCCGCATCAAACGTGGCGGAATACAGCGCAAATCCCATTTCGGCGAACGGTGTAAAACGCGTTTCGTTCGTGAAGCGTGCCATGGCGTAAAGCAAGGGACCGTTCAACTTCGCTGTGCCGTCTGATCCTCCCGGGTCACGCGCTTCGAATTCGAATTGATGCCAGCTCAAACCGAGACCCCACCAAGAGGGCACATACTGGACATACGGCATGGGAAAGTAGTTCTGTTTTGCTTCGAGCTGATTTACGCTGCCGATGAAGGAACCATCAAACGGCTCGCCCTTTTTGTCTTCGAGCAATTTGATGTAAAGAATGCGCGCGCCGACCTCCAGCGAGCCTTGAATGCGTTGCTCGAAGAAATCGGAATCAAAAAACTCTCGAACACGCGTGGAAAATACGGCTGGCTCAGGGATGGTCTCCGAGGACTCCTCGGGTGTCGTTTCAGGAGCCTTGTCGGGGGTTTCTTCCAGGGCCTCTTCCTGAACATTCGTGGATGCGACGGATTCCTCCGGCGGTGAATCGGGTACGGCGGCTTCCTCTTCTGCCCGTCCATTGCATGCCATGCTCAAGCACACCATCGCCACAATCACAGCAAGATGAGTTTTCATGAGGGTATTTTTAGTTTTTATCCAGACACGAATCAAGGACAACCGGAGGGGCCGGGTATTGCTTTTGCGATGCCCGTTAAGCATACTCGCCGCTTCCGGGCAAGGCCTGCTAATCAGGGGTTAATTGCGATGTTAAGTGAAGAAGAGCGGTTGGACGAAGAGGGATGGTTTCCCCCGTGGGTTCGTTTTGAGCATAGCTGTCGCTACCGGTTTGCCGCTCAGTTTGTGAAGGGTAAAACGGTGCTGGATTGCGCCTGTGGAAGCGGCCTCGGTACGCTTTCCTATGCCCGCGCGGGCGCGGGAAAGGTGATCGGGGTTGATTGCTCGGAATCCGCCGTGCGCTCGGCGCGCAAGCGGCTCGACGGTTTTAATGTCGCGCTCCACCAGGCCGACGCGACCGCCCTTCCTCTTGAAGATGCATCGGTGGACGTGGTGATTTCGCTCGAAACAATTGAGCACCTGGCTGACGACGCCGGATTCCTTTCGGAAATCGGGCGCGTTCTGCGCAGGGATGGATTGCTTGTCATGTCCACGCCGAATCGTACGGTGACCAATCCCGGACGATCATTGGGAGACAAGCCGTGCAATCCGTATCACGTGCGCGAGTACAGCGCGGAAGAGTTCCAGGTCATGTTGGCCGAGCATTTCGGGGTCTGCGAGTTTTACGGGCAGAGCGAGGCATCGCGATGGGGTAATCGCATCCTCTCGCTCGTCGGAAAAATGACGCCCTGGCACACGGCGGTGCGCGTAAGGCAAATCCTGAAGTTGCCCCTGTTGCTCGTGGACCGGGAGCAATGGCATGAAGTGCGGCCGATCGAAACCGGGCGTTATTTCGAATACATCACTGCCGTTTGCCGCGAGCCGCGCTGAACGGTCTTACTTCACCACGCGAAGGCCGGGCACAAAGGCGGCATTTCGTTTGATGCGAACGGACGGATTGGCCGTACGCGCTTTCAGGCGCTCGCGACCCTCCATGTTGAGCAATCCTATCTCAAAGATATAGTCGCCCGGAGGACTATCTGGCGGGATGGTCAATTCCCGTTCCTCAACAAAGAGTTCGTCGTCCAGCGAATGGATTAGTTGATGCTCCCGGTAGTAGGGCAGCCAGATGTGGTCATCGTTTATGGTGTAGTTCGGTCCGACAAGATGCGTGAATTGCACCGGGCGCGGCCATGGCGACACGCCGGGTGTGGGAATTTTCCAGCAATATCTGATCTTTACCATTTCACCTGGCCGCACGCTCTCGCGCTCCGGTTCGATGCCCACCAGGAGGACGCCTTTTCCGAAGCGGATGGGCGGATCAAGCGGCCGCGCGGGCGGCCGCTTGCGATACCATGTTGCATGAGCTTCCGGCGCAACAGGTTCCCCAAGTTTCTCCAGCAGGCGCCCGGCTTCATAATAATGTGGATAAACGCGCAACGCCTCCCGAAGATGGTCCATCGCTTGTTCTGTCTCACCGGCGGCGTTCATGTCGCGCGCTTTCACGAACATGTCGTA
>CAZTYH010000007.1:0-6235 GCA_964617565.1 uncultured Verrucomicrobiota bacterium | reverse complement strand
CTTGTTCTGTCTCACCGGCGGCGTTCATGTCGCGCGCTTTCACGAACATGTCGTACGCATACTTTTTGCCTGGGAAGCGGATCGGTACCAGGCCGTTCCAGATGAGGTCGGAAGATTCGACGGGAACATCGTTTCCTGTAAACAGGAACAGCCGCCACGCGCCGAGGGGCACGGCTTCGTATGAAATGCCTGACGCATGCAGAGTTTCCGCCACGTGATCGCCCCACGCCTCTTCGGAAACGAGCGCCGCATCGTTTATGTCCAGCGCTTCAAAGCCGTAAAACCAGGGCCAACGGTTCTGATGTTCCACGGTGTGATTGGGCTCGCCCAGTGCCGAGGGCCGCCAGACATGAAGCGAAGGAATGCGCGCGCCCATCTGCGCCGAGATGAAACGTCCTGCGTACAGGCGCTGGACATCATGTTTTCGCAACAGGGATGCCAGCTGGTCCAAGGGTTCTGATGGCTTCGGCGAATCGTCCGCCAGTTCAAAGAAATACATTTCGGAAATAAGGCGGGGTTGTTCAGCTTTGTGCGAATCTCGAATGCGGAGCTCGGTCACGGTTGTAGGGGGTAACCGGACATCGAAACGGTGGCGCTCATGAAATCCGTAGAACAGCCGGCCGCCGTCCCAGATATACCCACAATCATCGGCGTTCTTTGTCATCGTGATCCATTCGCCGCTGTCCGCCGATCGTCCCTCGATGGTGACTCGACGCGGCAGGGTTTCCGGGGCCTGGAAAAGGTGCGCGTGCATGTAGTACGCTTTGATCCGCCAGTAGGTGAAGGGTTTCCATGTAACGGTGTCGCGAAGCGAGAGCAATACCATCCGGCAAATGGTGCGCGGTTCATCGAATTTGATCGTCCATGTAAATCCTTCCGGCGGTGGAGGCGCTGGAGAAAGCCACGAGGTGGAGAGGTTGTCGTCGCGCAGTAAGGCAAGGCCGGGATCATGTGAATCGCCGAAATCCATGCTCCAACCGGACGAAGGGATGAGTTTTCCGCTGGGGGGCATCTGCATGTTGTAATGCACTTCGATGGTGCGAAGTTTCTTTGTTTCCCATGCGTTGCGCCCCAGCGTGTTCGCATCAAGCCCGGGGGTGGCCACGGAGACATTCGTTGCCCGTTCGACATGCAGGGGAACATCCTGCAGCCCGAAAGGCCGGAAGCCCTCCGCGATCATGAGGTGGCGCGGGGCATAGGCATAATACATGGCGCCGTTCACGCCGTAGGTGACCAGCATCGGATCCCAATGGTTCTCCGCCATGTCGCGGGCGTCGGCCTTGAAAGCGTTGAAGAGCTTGAGTACGCCGGGTGACGGAGCGGGATAGCGGGAGATGAGCGCATGATACCCGACCGCTGAAGTGAACAGCACCAGCAGCGCTCCGGCATAGATGTTGCGCCGCATGACGCGATTCAGCACGGCCACCACGGCGAGCATGAACCAGAACCATACTTCGCAAGCGTAAATATGGCTGGGGCCGGCGAACGATGCGATGCCGGACAGGCGACGCATGATTGGCAGCGCGACCAGCACAAAACACACGCCGTAAGACCAGGACGGAATTGGAAACCCATCACGAAAATGCGCGCGCCATTCGCGGCGCCTTGCTGCACGCACCAGCCATATCGTGAGTGTCCAGAAGATGCCCGTGAATGCAAGAACTACGCCCAACAAGACAATCCATCGCAAAGCGGTGTGATTGGACGGCGAAAACATGAACCAGAAGAAACCCCGCGAGGAGAAGAAATATTCACGGAGCGACAAGCGATAGGGTTTGACCGCCCACAAGTGTTCCAGCGTGGCGGGGGTGATGTAGCGCCACCAGTAAATCCAGAACGGGTAGCTGCCTGCAAAGCCTCCTCCGACGACCGCAAGAATCCGCCACGTGAACAGGCGGAGCCCGAGAGCAAGAAGGAGAAACAGGGCGCAGGCTGCCAAGGTTAAGACATTGATAGGATGCGCATAAAAAAGATACCCGGCCAGCAGTCCGGCGGTCAGGCAGAAAACAAAACCCGGTTGCATCCGGTCTTCCTGGAAGCGCCGGACCCAACCCATCATCATCAGTGCAAGAATCAGGCTGATTGAAATCGAGATGGGAAACGGCCAAGCCATCATGAAAATAAAGGAAGCCATGTACACATCGCTTGCGCCCGTGATCAAAAGAGCGGGCAGTGCCGCGGAGGGCGATACGGCTTTCTTGGCGATGACAGAACAGAGAATAGGGATCAGCGTTCCGTAAACCGCCATCATGACGACCGGAATCCACTCGTGGAATCCGAGCAGAAGGCCCGGCCACATCAATGCCACGGCCTGCACCGGTCCGTGGTACATGTAGCCCGGCCAGAAGAACGTCGAGGTGCGGCCGAATTCGACGAACTGGCGGGCGTGCATCAGGAAACCCATGAGGTCTTCGCTGAACAACTGATGCGGCTGTTCCACCACGAAGTTGAATGTGAAGTGACGGCGCCATGCCATCCACAATTGCAGGACGAAGATAGCAGCGACGGCGAGCCACCAAAGCGCTGTCAACCAGAGTTGTTTGCGATTCGCTTCCACGATGCGGCGCATTCTAGGTGAGGCCGGACGGATTGGCAACCCGCCGTGCAACGGCAAAAAGAGAGCTTCCGAACGGGGTCCAAGGCAGCATCCGAAATTCGACGCGGACAATTGCTTCCAGGACACGGTTAAGCATTGGATGAGGCACAGAGACGTCGGATTGCGCGGGCGTTTCGGGATGTGCCTTGAGCATCCGGCGCTGGCGTGTGCGTGCCGCGTAAATCAGAGGCGAAACGAGAAAAGGCCAGAAACGGATGTGCTGAATCTCGAGCAACGGGTGCTTGAGGGTCCGGCGCAGCATGTCGCGGGAGAACCGTTGCCGTATGCCGACGCTGATGTCGTGCATACCGCAAAAAGCGTCCAGGGCAGGAACGTTAACGATCAAGACTCCGCCCGGGCGCAAGACGGATGCTGCGGCAGACATGAAATCGGTTTGTTCATCCGGCGAGAGGAAGTAGAGGTTGTCGCAACTGATCAACGCGTCGAGTGATCCGGGGTTGGCGAAACGAGCGAGTTCCTGCAAGGAACCTTCTTCAACTGCGAGCCCGCGTTCGCTGCAGAAGCGCGTCGCGTGCGGTGAGCGGTCGAAACCGCGGCAGCGCTCATATCCGGCGTTCTTTAGCGCGGCCAGCAATCCGCCGGTGCCGCAGCCGGCATCAAGGATTTCCGCCTGCTTCGGGACTTCTTTCAAGGCTTTCAGGACGAGCTGATGCAGGCATCGGTACCACCAGAGGCGGTCCTCCGCGTCGCGCATGCGCTGATATTCTTCGGGTCGGTCAAGCATGTGCCGATTACCCTGCTGCGGATTTGGAGAAATCGCTGAGTGCGCGGCAGACTTCCTCGACCTGCGCGTCCGTAAGGCGCGGGTGAACGGGGAGGCAGAGAATCTCGGCGGCCGCGCGTTCGGTTTCCGTCATCGTTCCACAGCGAACACGATTATCGTATGCGGGTTGCTTGTGAATGGGAAGGGGATACAGGATGGCGGATCCGATCCCTCGCTCCTTGAGGAACCTGCCGAGCGCGTCGCGCTGTGGAGTACGGACCGTGTATTGATGGAAAACGTGTTCTGCCTGTGGCGCCACTAAGGGCGGCGCGATGGCGGTGCCGGCCAGCGCCTCCGTGTAGCGCGCCGCGATTTCGCGGCGCCGCGCGTTGTCGTCATCGAGGTTCTTAAGTTTCACTCTCAGTATGGCGGCTTGAATTTCGTCCAGGCGGGAATTGCGTCCCTGCAGTGTGCTGATATACCGGGTTTTCCATCCGTATTGCCGCAGCAGGTGGACGCGCTCGGCGATCTTGAGATCGTTTGTGACCACGGCGCCGCCGTCCCCGATCGCTCCGAGGTTCTTGGTGGGGTAGAAGCTGAAAGCCGCCGCATGGCCCCATGAACCGATCCTGCGCCCCTTCCATCGCGCGCCGTGTGCCTGTGCGCAGTCTTCGACAACCCAAAGCCCGTGGCGCTCGGCAAGCGCCATGACTTCGTCCATTGGAACGGGATGCCCGTAAAGATGCACCGGAACAATCACTTTGGTACGGGGTGTGATAAGCGATGCGGCCTGCGTAACATCCATGACAAAAGTGTCGCGCCTGGTGTCGGCCAATACCGGGACTCCGCCGGCCAGCTCAACGGCGCACACAGTCGCGACGGCTGTGTGCGAAACGGTAATCACTTCGTCGCCTGGTTCGAGGCCGCATCCCTGGAGCGCGAGCAACACGGCGTCGGTGCCGTTGGCTACACCCACGGCGTGATCCGCGCCGATGAACTTCGCGAATTCGGCTTCAAACGACTGAACCTCGGGGCCGAGAATATAAAACCCGCTTTTCAGCGAGCGCTGGATGGCGGCATCAATTTCCGCTTTCAACGCGGTATAGTCATCGAGCGGCGCAGCGACGGGAATGTTCACAGGTAGTTCGAGCCCCATTGACGGTAAAACTCCACGGTTTTCCGCAATCCGTCCTTGAGCGAAACGCGCGGCTGCCATGCCAGGCGTTCGCGGATGAGTTTGTCGTCGGCATAATAATCGCCGATATCAATCTGACGCCGTTCGGCCGGGAACTCGTGCACCTCGTAACGGCCTTCGCCGGCGGCGGCAACCAGGGTGTCCGCGAGTTCGCGTAATGTGACGACTTCCAATCCTCCGAGATTGAACGTTTCGCCGTCCGCTTCCGGAAGCGCTGCGGCCCGCAGGAAAGCATCAACTGCATCGCTCACGTAGGTGAAGTCGCGTTTTTGCCCGCCGCCCCAGACATCGAAAGTCTTGCCTTCGATGATGTTGCGGATCCAGACACCGACAAAGGTCTGCCGCGCATCCTTGATCCGCATGTGCGGGCCATAGGTGTTGGTCAGCCGCAAAACGCAGGTGTGGATGCCGTGAATCCTGCCGTACAGAAGATGGTATTGCTCGCCGGCGAGCTTGTTGATGCCGTTGACGTCCACCGGCCGCAGGGGGTGTTTTTCGTCCACGGGGAGATAGTCCGGCTTGCCGTAGATCTGGCGCGTGCTGGCGAACACGAGTTGGATGCCGGGATTGAATCTCCTGCACGCTTCGAGGATGAAAAGCTGCGCGGCGCTGTTGATTGCGAGATCGGTTTGCGGGTCGCCCATCGAATCCATGTGGCTGGTCTGGCCCGCGAGGTTAAAGAGATAATCCATGCCCTGGATGAGGTGCTTCATGCTGTGCTCATCGCGCACGTCGGAGATGTTGAGGTGTACGCGATCCCGGATACGGCCGATGTTGAACAGGTTGCCGCCGTATTCGGGGATCAGGCTGTCCACCAGCGTTACATCGGCACCGCAGGTCACGAGTTTTTCGGCAAGATGCGAGCCGATGAATCCACAGCCACCGGTGATGATGACGCGCTTGCCGGAGAACACGCGCTCCCATGCGAGATGGCCGGATTGCTTGTCCCGGGAGCTATCCATCGCGCTGTTCCTCCTTTCGCGGAGGAGATGCCTTCGTGTTTATGGCGCTTCGCACGACGAATTGCGGCCGCCGGTTGTGCGAGACGAAGAGTCGGCCCAGGTATTCGCCGATCATTCCTATGGAGAAGAGTTGAACGCCTGCGACGAGAGACAACAGCACCACGACTGAAGCCCATCCGAGGGGAAGATCGGGATGAATCAACTTCTCAATCGCAAAAGCCAAAGCCAGCAGGAAAGACGCGATCGAAAAAAAGAAGCCGAACATCATTGCGCCGCGCAGGGGCAGGATGGAGAAGCTCGTGAACATGTTGGCCCAGAGCGAAAGCAGCTTGCGAAGCGTGTAGCCGGAACGCCCACCGGCCCGTTCCTGGTGCTCAACCGTGACCACCGTGTAGCGCCGGGTGACGCGCAGAATCAGGCCGTCCACGTACGGGAACGGGCCGTCATACCGTGTGATTTCATCAATCAGGAAGCGATTAAGTGCCTTGAACGAGGAGAGATAGAGTGAATAGGGCTTTCCCAATATGACGGTGGCTACAAGGTTGTTGAACCAGCTTCCGAAGTTTCGAAACGGGGAATGTTTCTTTTCATCGTAGCGCGAATAAACAACGTCGAATCCGTCCGTAAGCTTTTCCACAAGCAAGGCGATTTGGGACGGCGGATTCTGGAAGTCGTCGTCAATAATGACGGCGGCGTCGCCTGCGCAATGGTTCAGTCCTGCCATGACGGCGTTGTGTTCGCCGAAGTTGCGGGAGAGG
>CAZTYH010000006.1:65074-66362 GCA_964617565.1 uncultured Verrucomicrobiota bacterium | reverse complement strand
GCGTTTCAGCCTATCGGCGACCCGGGGTTGCCTCAGCCTGAACGCTGACATTCGGCAAAAGGAGATAACAAATGAAATGCACAGCGAACATCTTGATGATTTCAATCGCCGTCTTCCTTGTGGCAATAAATCCCGCCATCTCGGAAGATCTGAAGAGACTGAATATGGATGATGCCGCATTGCTGGGCCTCAAAATCCAAACGGATAGCCAAATCAGAACCGAAGGCAATGGTTCAGTGAAGATTACAACCGCGTGGCCAACAACCGTATGCCTTGGCGAAATCACCGGATTGAATGTTGAAGATGCCCAGCTTGTTTATAAGGCCAAGGTAAAGACGGAGCTTGAGGGAGATGCATTTCTTGAAATGTGGGTTGACGTCGCTGGAGGACAATATTTTTCCCGCGGGATGAACAACCCTGTGAAAGACAAATCCGAATGGATGAGCATTCAAACCCCCTTCATGTTTCAGAAAGGCCAAAAACCAGATAAGGTCACCCTCAATCTTGTTATCAACGGGAAAGGAACGGTCTGGATCGACGACATAGTCTTGTCAAAAGAACCCTGAAATAACAAAATGCGGACCAGCGTCTCTCAAGATGATTCAATGAAATTGACCAATGACAGCTACGTCATCCTGATCGGCACCAAGAACTTCACTGAGCGCTACCGCCGTGACAAGAAGGGATGGCTGAAGGTCAGCTCACGTAGACGCACATTCCGAATGACGGCCGAGCAGGTTTTGAATCATGTCCTTCCCGCGCTGGCCGGCATCAAGCCAAACCTCACCATCAAAGTGAAACATCGCGTACCGGAGAAGAAACGGCGAAGCAGCGGCCGGAGGCTTCCGTGAATCCGCTTCGCGGCTTCACAGCGGCTCAGCCGCACCGTTCGATGAAGGAAAAGATGAACAGCGACGAACAGCAGGCTCTCGATCGCAAATGGACATCCTCACGCCCGATTACCTGGACGACCTGCCAACTTGCAGTTGTCTTCGCCCTGCTTCGGTTCTTTCAGGACATGGCCAGGATCGGAGACGGGAACAAATTCGACCCGAAACCTTACATTTCCGCCATAGCGATCGTGATCGGAATCAAGATCGGCACAAGGATATTGACAGCATTGAAGAGAAAGTGACACCGAACAACCCCTTTCAGTCTATCGGAAATCCGCTGCGCGGCATCCTTCAGCCTCACGGCTGACGTGAAGGAGAGAGAAAATGAAACCTAAAATCGGCTTGATCACGCTTGGAGTGACAGACCTTGAACGGTCAACCCGCTTCTATCGCGA
>CAZTYH010000006.1:62088-64974 GCA_964617565.1 uncultured Verrucomicrobiota bacterium | reverse complement strand
ACGGGCTCTTCACCATCGAAACGACGCGTAACCGGCGCCGCATCATGTTTGAAGTTATGCATGCGTTTTGAATCTGGAAAGCCCTCCGATATTATGCCAGATTACGCAGGATCGTTGAGCAACTTCATTTTCGACACCGGAAACGGCTTATATAAAAAGGAGATTGAGAACAATGAACCAGGCGCAGAACGAAGCCCTGATCAATTTAATGCTGGCCGCTCGTTTTTCAGACAAAAAGATATCCCTCTCCGAATCTGATGCTTTTCAGAAGCATGTGGATACTCTTGCATGGGAATCTGGCACATCGAGAGATATTTTTGTCCAGCAAGCAACGGCCGCCGTCAGGAAAGCGCTTTCCGCGGAAGAGGCGACGCGGCAGTTCCTGGAAAGGCAATGCGGCGCGTTCATTGATTCGGAACAAAAAAGGAATGCTTTCAGAATTATCGAATCCCTGGCTCTGACCGACGGCATGGATCCGAAGGAAAACAAATTTCTTATGCAGGTCAGGACCCTGCTGGGGGTATGAGCTCCGAAGTTTCCGGTTCTGCCATTACGATGACCGCGAAATCGGAAAGAGACCCGTCATGATCGAGCAACAATCCGGCACGTCGTGCGCCGTGCGGCCGCAAAACAAGACCGCCAAGTCCATCAAGCGGGCGATCCGGCGATTCATACAGGGCTTCGGCTACGAATTCGTCCGCACTTCAAAAACGCGGATCGGTGTTGATCCATTAATGGATATACAGCGGTTTCTCGAGGGGACAAGGGATCCTTTGATTCTCGATGTCGGCGCCAACGTGGGACAATCCGTTGACGCATTCAGGAAGGCCTTTCCCTCGTCGCAGATCCATTCTTTCGAGCCGAGTCCTTCAACATACAGAAAACTCGAGGCCCACTGCGGTCCATTCCCGAACGTGAAGACCTGGAACTATGGAGTAGGCTCAA
Organism: uncultured Verrucomicrobiota bacterium; assembly: GCA_964617565.1. Lineage (GTDB taxonomy): Bacteria > Verrucomicrobiota > Kiritimatiellia > CAIQIC01 > JAGNIJ01 > JAKJGV01. The sequence goes on along the minus strand of CAZTYH010000006.1, from coordinate 64,029 downwards.
GCGATACGACCCTTCCGTTTCAAGAGAACGACGAATCGGACATGAGCTCTTTTCTTCCCCCGGGCGAGTTATGCTGGGGAAAGATTATCAAAACGACCGACGTGCCGGTCATCGCGCTGGACTCTTTCGCCGAGCGGGAGAAAATCGAGTTTGTTCACCTTCTGAAGTCCGACACGCAGGGATTTGATTTCGAGGTGTTCAAGGGTGGCGGACGCCTGATGAGAGAGAACAGGATCGGGTTGATCTATTTCGAGCTCATCTTTTCGGAGATGTACAAGGGGCTACCCCCGTTTCATGAAGTATTGCGATACTTGACGGACCACAATTTCGCCGTGGTGACCTTCTACCAGCCCCACTTCCAGAGAAAGATCGTCAGTTGGACAAACGTGCTGCTGATAAACCGTGATTATTATCGCGATCGAGTCGAGCGGGCCGGCCTGCTCTCGAAGTAAAGACGGTTCATTCAAGAACCTCCGCCTCATGGCTTATTCTTTTCGGGGGCTTGCCTGCATCCGCAAAGCACCCGTGGCAGCAAGTACCGGCCGGATGTTTCATAGTGATCGAGGGAGGACCGCGCTTCATGATCTCAGTGTATGGACGTGACAATGCAGAGGGGCATGCTTTTTTCCCGAGGGCAGCCCTCTATTCTCCCACCGCAGCACAGGAATCCTTGCGCGTGCGGGAAAGCAGAAATTGTTCGTCGTTCCATCCGTGGAGCGAGCGGCACCTGCAATGCGTCTGGTTTGATCCCGCCCTGAGACCGCCGCGGCTGCAAACCGCCAAAGGAGAACAGGTCCAAATCGAAAATCCTGGCGTATGGAACCTTGAAGCGGGTCCGGATTTTCTCGGCGCCGTTGCGCGCATCGAGCCCGGTGGACGGCGCATGGCCGGCGACGTGGAAATTCATGTTGATCCATCGGGATGGGCATCGCACGGGCACGCAAACGATCCGCGTTATAATCGCGTCCGTTTCCATATTTCTTATTTCCCGGGCGACGCATCCGGCCACGGATTGCCGGCCGGCTGTATCCAGCTTTCGCTGCGCGACGCGCTCGCGGCGACGCCGGGTTTTGATTTCGGGGCGATTGACGTGAGCGCATATCCATTTGCCGCGCGCAGCGCGACAACGCCTTGCGCAAGGCGGCTTGCTTCCCGGGATCCTGATGCCATCGGCGCCCTGCTGGACGCCGCGGGCGAAGAGCGTCTGCGACGAAAGGCCGCGCGGTTACAGGTCCGGATCGAGGCGGCGGGCGCGGAACAGACCTTGTATGAGGAGGTTTTCTGCGCGCTGGGATACAAACACAACAAGGCCCCGTTCCGCCACCTGGCCGACGCGGTTCCCCTGCTCGTGCTGCGCGAAGAAACGGCATGCAATACATTCGCCGCCTACGCGCTCCTCGCAGGGGTCGCCGGGCTTCTGCCCAACCACGTGCAGAACCGCTGGGATGCCGAAACCCGTGCGTTTGTCAGGAGATTGTGGGACTGCTGGTGGAAGCTGCGCGAGCGATGGGAACCGCATAGGCTCCCGGCCACGGCATGGCGAACCGCAGGAATCCGGCCGGCGAACCATCCGCTGCGAAGGCTCATGGCTGCGGCGAGTCTTTTCACCCGGCGGGAGTCGCTCGATGCACACTGGGCGCACCTCGCCCAGGCGTATCCGGATCGTTGCGAAGAGCTGGCCTCGGATGATCTGCAGAATCTGGACGCCGGCTATTGGGCACGCCGCTTCAGTTTTTCAAGCAAGCCGCAACAGGCGCCGGTTGCATTGATCGGCAAATCGAGAGCTGATGAAATCGTGTTAAACGTTTTGATTCCTTTCCTCGCCACGCAGAAAAGCCCGGCTCCCTTTAACCAGGGATTACTCGACCGACTGCCATCGGATTCGGACAACGGAACGGTCCGGCAAACCGCTTTCGCGCTCCTTGGGCCCGATCATCCGCC
>CAZTYH010000006.1:44456-61988 GCA_964617565.1 uncultured Verrucomicrobiota bacterium | reverse complement strand
GCTGCACCATTGCATAAAAGGATTAATGACATAGCTGACGCAATGACGGCAAAGGCGGGCGGCCTCCCCTTCGCGAAAGACTTTCACCTGCCGGGAGCGATCGTTTTCGGAGAACACTTCGATTTTCTTCCGACCTTTAAAAGGCACGGATGCCTCATCCTCATATTCGTGCCCACAGGATGAGCAGGTCAGTTCCTCGCCGACCTTGGTGAAGCCGTCATACTTCGGCTTTCGGATCAGCAGCGTATCCTTTCCGCAGGCGGAACAAACTATCTCGACCGGCTTCTGTTCTTTCATAACCACCTCCGATTCCCCAAGGGAATCTCAATGGCGTTACTCAACTCCCCTTTGCCTGAACCTGCTTCTTCCGCCTCTTCCGCGCGGCAAATTCAGGAGCCTCTTTTACGCAGGTGCCGAGGATTTTGAGCGACTGCTTGAAATACTTCATGCTGTCGCGCTTGAGTTCCGCGGGCGTCGAACCGACGTTCGTCCAGCCGCGGGTCTCGATATCATCCGGTGGAAGCTGCAGCGCTTCCCAATTCTGGAACAGGCGGCCCCAATCGCTTCCCAGGATATCCTTGATGATTTTCTGATGCGTGGGATACCAGAACGAGTCGTGATACAACACGCTCGCGATATAGGCCCACGGCGCGAGAACGGTTTTGAGGGACCATTCGATCGGCTTCTTGAGCGGACCCCAGTAAATCTTGTGCTGCATTCTGCTCGCAAACGTCATTTTCTTGAACGGGCCGGTGAAGTGCCAGTTCTCGTTCGCGGCGGACTGGTCGCCCACCAGTTCGATATCGCGCGGGTCACCGCAACCCAGCCCGGCCTCGTGCGCAAGCCGCACATATTTCAGGTCCTTCAAGGGATCGAACCCCATCAATTTCGCCGCGACGGCATCAATGGCCACCTGGTCGGCCGACGCGAGGATAACATTCTTGACGTGCGGAACCATGCAGCGCGGGCCGGGGCCATCGCCGGCAAACGTTCCATCCATCACGGCAAAGACGCCGCGATGAATCTTCTTCTGGATCATCAACAGGTCCACGAGCGTCTCGTGAATGACGGGGTGCGTCCAGTGGCGCCGCTCGTTCAGCAGACCGCCGAATGCATTCTTCATCGCGCCGGTGGTCGTGGTGAACACATGCGTTTTCACCGTGGGCAAATGGATGATGTTTTCTCCGATGAAGCGCTTCGGGATCATGAACCCATCCGGATAAACCTCGTTCAGGCAAAGGAACTTGTTGGCCAGATCCCCCACCGCCTCGCGCACGTTGATCCATTCTTCGCCTTCGTAGAGATGGATATTCTTAAGCCCGTGATGGTCAGTGACGTTGACCTGCTTGTTTTCGCGCTCGCCGAGGTGTGCATCAATTACAACGGTCCGGTTGTGACAACCGTGGATCTTTGCCGGATCATACCCGTCCTTCTTCATGGCCCGGATAACCGCATCAAGCTGCCATGGGGTGGTTGAGCTTGCGGGATAGAAAAAGTGCCAGCTGATATTGATTTTGAGGGCGGTTTCGGCGTCTTTTGCCAATACATCCTGGTAGCCCGCCAGATTCATGATCCGGTGGTAATCGGTTAAAACGGTGGCCGGGCTTGTGCGAAAAATGGCGACTTTTGCTTTCTTCATCTGCTTTTCCTTATTTAAACCAATAGCCGAGGATCGGCAGCCACGCAAGCGGTATCCGAGATCTGCCGGGCCGCACTCGACAGGAAGGCCCGCGCACGCTACATATATAGAGACTAAAGAAGGTCCGGCCGAGAGGGCTGAGGCCTTCGTATCGGAACACTTAATATGCCGGGCCCTTCGCTCAGTCTAGACGTGAAAAAGGTTGGCGCCGCCTCCATCGTTTTTCTGTCGGGAGACATTGATGCCTCCAGTATTCGCGATTTTCAATCCACGGTGGAACCGCTGTGCGAATGCGAAGGGCCCCAGGTAATCCTGGATTGCACGGCGCTCAGCTACGTCAACAGCACCGGGCTCGGAGCGCTTTTCACCTTGAGCCGGATGTGCCGAACCAACAGGGGAAAGCTGGTGATGTACGGTGTGCGCCCGAAAATCAGGAACGTGATCACGGTACTCGGGCTGGAAACCCTGCTGGTTCTGTGCGAAACGCGCGAGGATGCGGTGGCCATTTTCAAAAACGAAGCGGGAACGACCTCATGACAACCATGAAAGAGAGAGATTCTGTTCGTTTTCGCATTCCGGGGGAAAGCCGATTTCTCTTCCTTGTCCGGACTGTTGTCACCTCGCTGGCGCGGGCCGCCCACCTGCCTGGGGACGAAGTGGACAAGGTGGAAATCGCGGTAGACGAGGCGTGCACTAACGTACTCGACCACGCCTACCGCAACGTATCGCCGAAACCTGCCATTGATCTGGAAATTCACATATCCGAAGGGCAATTCATCGTGGATGTGATAGATTATGGGAAGCCTTTCGATTTCAAGGCCTACGTGCCGCCGCGCTTTCCGGATCACTGGATGGAAGGTCAAACGCGCGGCGTGGGGCTGTACCTGATCCGGCAATGCATGGATGAAACGATATATGACCAGCTTCCCGGGAACGCGAACCGATTCCGACTGATCAAGAACATCGCAACCTGTGCAGGCCCGGTAGGAGCAGTCGAACCGGTGGAAACGCGGTAAGTGCAAACGTCGCCCCCCGGGCTGGAAACGGGAAGGAGAAGACGCTGTGAAGACGCTGGGTAAATGGATATTCGCCGTGCCGCTCATTGCGGCGCTGGCACTTCTCGCAACGGGATGCGACGACAAGGAGTTCGATCACGATCCGCCCGAAGGCAAGGGTACGCTGTACGTGGATAACAACACCGGCGACGGAATGGATGTCTTCATCAACGGTGAGCGCGTCGCGGGCGTCGGAAGCGGAGATAATCGCTATTACGATCTGAACCCCGGCGTTTACCGCGTAGCGCTTGCGGCGGATAACAGCGACCGTTCATTCTCCGGCGATGTGGACGTCCTCGTCGGACGGAGAACGATCATGGATGTTTCCATTGATCTCAACAACTACCGCCGTTACGACGTTTTCACATATTTCGATTGAGCGCGCTTGTCCGCAAAGCCTCGTCCCTTTATTATTTTCCGGTCGCAGGATATATGAACACGACTCAAGGGCGTGAAGAAAAGGATCGTCAGTGATTACCCCCGAAGAACGGCAGCACGGACCGGAAGAGGCTTTACCCCCCCCACTCTACGGCCTGGTTCTTGCCGGCGGTGAACATCCGTCCGAAGCGGCCCCGGACAGACAGGCTTTTGACATCCTGGATGAGCATTGCGAACTTGCTTTCCTTTCGAGCCGGAAGGATCAGCTCGACCTTGCCGGTCACGTTGAGTTTCCGCAGATCGTAGACGGCTTTGAAGACCTGGGCGCCATGGGCGGAATTCTTTCCGCTTTGCGGACATGCCCCGAAGCAGCGTGGCTGGTGGTCGCACGCAACGAGCCGGATCTCGATCTGATCCGGGTGGGACACCTTATCGTGAATCGCAATCCGGAACAGGCGATCACGGCCTATGTGAACGCCGGGGACGGCTTGCCGAATCCTTTCTGCGCCATTTACGAGCCCCGCGCGCGCGACCTTTTGCTGGCCTGCGTGAACAAGGGCATGACCAACTTGCGCCGCGTACTGGCGCAGGTGGGCAGCCAGGTGGAATTGCTTGCCCCGCCCCGCTCCCATATCCGGAACGCATCTGAAACGGAAGCGTGAGGGCCCGCAGGACCGGCTTAATCCTGCACATGATCCTCGATGAACGTCCTGACGGCCGCCTCGTCGGCCGGCAACACGGTCATGCGCGTCTTCGCATCGCGCAGCGCATCGAGTACCGGATGATACGCAAGATCCGAGCCCACGGCATCCTGAATGGCTTTGCTGAACTTGGCCGGATGCGCGGTGGCGAGGCAAACCGTCGCGTCGTTGCGGCTCAGGTGCTGTTCCGCGACATGCACGCCCACCGCGGTATGAGGATCGAGCAGGTATCCATATTGTTCATGGTACTTGCGAATGGTCGCCAGGGTATCCGCCGTAGTGCCCACCCCCGCGATGAACAGGTCGTCCACGCAGCCTCCGGAGACAAGCGGCACGTGAAGCTTCCCGGTTGTGGCAAACTCCTTCATCACCGCCTTGAGTTTTTCGCTGTCTGCGTTCAACCGGTAATAGAGGTAGCGCTCGAAATTACTGGCCACCTGGATATCCATGGATGGACTCAGCGTAGGCACGACGCGGCCGAGGCTGTACTCGCCGGTATTGAAGAATCGCGCGAGGATATCGTTTTCGTTGGTGGCCAGGATCAGGTGACTGATCGGCAAGCCCATGCGCGCGGCGTAGTATCCGGCCAGCACGTCGCCGAAATTCCCCGTGGGTACCGCGAACTGCACGTGCGATGATTCGGTTTCGGTCATGACATACAAGCCCGCGGAAAAATAGTACACGATCTGGACCATCACGCGCGCCCAGTTGACCGAGTTCACCGCGCCAAGCGAATATTTTTCTTTGAAATCCAGGTCATTGAAAATGGATTTCATGATCTGCTGGCAATCGTCGAAAGTCCCTTCGATGGCGATATTGAACACGTTCGGATCGAGCACGGACGTCATTTGCTTTTCCTGCAACGGGGCCACGCGTCCGTGCGGATGCATGATGAAGATGTTGATGCGCTCGCGGCCGCGCACTCCGTGAATGGCGGCGCTGCCCGTGTCGCCGCTGGTCGCGCCGAGAATGTTGAGGCGGCGTCCCGTGCGCTTCAGGATGTACTCGAAAAAATTGCTCAGAAACTGCAGGGCGATATCCTTGAACGCAAGGGTTGGTCCGTGAAACAGCTCGAGGATGTGCACGGGGCCTACCGGCCAGGCCGGGGCGATTTCCGGGTGCCGGAAATTCGCATAGCTGCTGTCTATCAGCTCCCGCAGATCGTCGTTCGGCAGATCGGTGAACAGCCGGAGGATCTCGAACGTGATATCCTGGTATGAAAGTTTTGCCCAATCGTCCAGCAGGGCCGACACGTTCGGGATCTCCGCCGGGATGAGCAATCCGCCGTCCGGCGCCAGCCCCGTGAGTACCGCATCTTGAAATCCCATCGGACGGGTCGTGCCGCGTGTACTGATGTACTGCATTGTTTCCATGAGTAAGCGGGCATTCTAGAATGCGTTTCGCCCAAGAGCAAGCGCCGGCAGGCATTGGAACAAGATCTTATCTTTCTGCTTGCCGCACCCCCGGCTGCTCAAGGAAACTCGGTCCAAATCATGTATCGCTTGGTATTCCTTACAGGAAAGTTCAAGGGCAAGCGGTTGGCCATCAAGGAGAAATCCGTTAAGGCCGGCCGAAGCCCGGATTGTGCCATTCAACTTCCCGACGGCGATGCGTCGAGGCAGCACGCCCTTTTCGAGGAGCGCGAGGACGGGGTCTATGTCAAGGACCTGGGCGCGACCAACCAGATCCTGGTGAACGACAAACCGGTCCGCGAGGCAAGGTTGACCCACGGAGACCGGATCGAGTTGGGAAGTACGCTGGTTCAATATCAAGTGATAACCCGGTCCGACGAGGAAAAGAGCCGCACCACCGGGCATGCGCAGTCGCTCACCGCCGCGGCCGTCGCAATAATTATTCTCTCGCAGATTGCCTTTCTTTTATTCCTCATCGTTCGGCACAAGGATGCGGTCAATATCCCTGAAGATTCCGGCGCGGATCCTGCGCCCGTGCTCGTGACGGAAGTGATCGGCCCCGAAATGTCGGACGAGGAAGAAACCTTCGCGCAGGCGGAGGCGCTGCTCGCGCAACGGGAAGAGATGCTTGGCGCTGAACCGGCCGAACCGGAGCCGGACTCGGAGATCATGCAGGATCTCCGCCGCCTCCGCGCGGAAGTGGAAGATTTACGGCAGCAAGTGGAGAGCCCGGCCGAACCGGAGCCGGCCCCTGAAGTGTCGGATCAACCGGCCGCCGTGGCCGATCCCCTCATCGAACGCGCGCAAGCCATGCTGAACGAGGCGCTGACGGATATCGTGAAGATGAATTTTGTCAGGGCCGACGAACAACTGGCCCGCATCCAACTGATGGCGCCCGATTTCATCCCGGCCTATATCGAACGCGCCCGGCTTCACGAAAGACGGGGCCAGTTGAAGCAGGCGGGAGAGCAATGGACCGAGGTGCTCAACCGCAGCATGGGCACTCCGCTCTATGAACAGGCGGCTGCCGAGCGCATGCGCATCGCGCGCGCCGAGATGACCCGCCCTGCTCCACCCGCGGAGGACAGTCGCGGAGCGAAACCTTCGACCCGCCTCCCGCGTCGCATTCGAATCGCGGATATACAGCAGGAGCGGTTTCCAAAGAACGATCAGTTCGAGGAAATGCGCCTGTTGCGCGTCTCGCTGAAGCCGCATTCGTCCGAGCGCAACGTGGACGCGTACCACATACAGGTCGCCGTCACCTTCTTCGATGAGGATACCGAGACAAAGGAAATCCGCCCGACGCGCGCGGTGGTTCCCAGGGATCCGCTTCGCGTGGATGGAGACTGGCGGCCCAACCAGCAGAAAACATTGACCGCGGCCTATATCATTCCGCGAGGGTTCCGCGATCAGGAAATCGAGCAGCACGGAGAACGGATGCTTTACCTCGGATACATCGTTCAAGTTTATTACCGGCAGGAATTACAGGATGTCGAAGCGCGTCCGAAAATCCTGCTGAACAAGCAGAACGAAATCCCTTCGCCGTTCCACAAACCGCCGGAGGAACCCGAGACTCCGCCCGATGAACCTCCGCAGGAAGAAGAGGACGCGGATTAGTCCTGCTTCTCAACCGACAAGCGTCCGATGCTCCCCTCCCGGATATACCACAGTTCGAAATCAGTGCGCTCTTCCTCCGCGGGCACGTAAGGCGCCACTTCTTTAAATCGCCCGTCCGCCCGGAACAGCTCACAGACCGCTTCATAATAAGGAAGATGATCCGTCGCGAAATGCATCCGCCCGCCCGCGCGCATCGTCCGGTGAAGGGCATCCATGAATTTCGGATTGAACAAACGATGATCACGATGCCGTTTCTTCGGCCACGGATCGGGGAAGAATATGTAATACGTCGTGACCGAATCCGGCGGAACGAGATAGGTGGTGGCGTAATACGCCTCCATGCGCAACAGCCGGACATTCCGGATTTCGCGCCGTCGGACCTTCCGGTCCAGCGCGCGAATCCGGCGCAACATCCGGTCTATCCCCAGAAAATTCACCCCGGGATTCCCCTGCGCATGCGCGAGCAGGAACCGGCCTTTTCCACATCCCACGTCGAGTTCCAGCGGACGATCCGGTTGCTCGAAAAGATCGTGCAACGGCAAGGGATTCAGCCAGTCTTCCGGCCTGATCCTGAAGCTTGTTTCTGGAGTTGCAGTGTCTCTACGCGCCTTCATGCCGCTTCACAAATAGCAGTTTTCTCGCGTTGGATACACGTTTTTACGCGATTTCAGCCCATTGCTTGACGCGCCAAGGCGGGTGATGGCAACATGCGTGTTTGCATCAAAGCCAGAAAGAGCCTCTGCGTAATCCATGAAAGTGCTCCAGAAAAGATTGGAACAGCTCGAAACGTACATGCTGACGGTCATCGAAGACCGCCGGCCTGGACATTTCGCCGCATTGCTTCGATGGATTCTGAAACAGCTCTCCCGGCTTTATGCGGCCATCGTCCAGGTCCGGCTCTGGCTTTACCAGCACGGCATTTTCAGGCACCACACACTCGGCTGCCAGGTGGTCAGCGTCGGAAACCTCACGGTCGGCGGCACCGGCAAAACGCCGGTGGTGGAAGTCTTTGCCCGCTCGCTGCAAAAGCAGGGCCGGAAAGTGGCCATTCTCAGCCGCGGCTACAAGCGCGACCAGCCCCCGCTCTTTCAGCGCCTGCTCGACCGCGTAACCCTGCGGCAGCGAAGCCAGGAACCGCTGGTTGTATCCGACGGAAAACACCTCCTGCTCAACTCCGACGTCAGCGGCGACGAGCCGTACATGTTGGCTTCCAATCTGCCCGAGGTCAGCGTCGTGGTGGACAAGAACCGCGTGCGCGCCGGCCAATATGCGATCTCGCGACTGGGTTGCGACACGTTGATCCTGGACGACGGATTCCAATACCTGCACATGAAACACCGGCTGGACATTGTGCTCGTGGATCGCACGAACCCGTTCGGCAATCGCAACCTGCTGCCGCGCGGCATTCTGCGCGAGCCCATACGCAACATCAAGCGCGCGTCGTTCATATTCATCACGAAGGCCAACGGCGACGGCTCCGAAGAGCTCAAGAAGCAGCTCCGTGAACTGAATCCACATGCGGAAATATCCGAATGCCGTCATAATCCGAAGTACCTCCAAGATGTTTACAGCGGTGAGCGCAAAGAGCTGAACTTCCTCAAGGACCGTTCCATTGCCGCCGTTTCGGGAATCGCCGTGCCGAAAGGTTTCGAGGATGAACTGGTGCGGCTGGGCGCGCGCGTGCTCTACCACAAGCGCTATGCCGACCACCACCGTTACAACCAGCAGGAGATTCTGAATCTCATCAATATAAGCCTGGACCGTGGCGCCAGGGCCATTGTGACAACGGAAAAGGACGCCGTCCGATTCCCCATGATCGAAAGACGCGACATCCCGCTCTATTTTCTTCGGGTGGAGATCGAGATGTTAAGCGGCGCGGAGGATTTCCATGACTGCATCGCCCGCATCTGCTTCAAGTAGCCGCAGCTCCGAGGCCGCTCACGCGCACGAGGCGATCCTTGTGTGTGGCGTGAACTGGGTCGGCGACTGCATCATGACCATGCCCGCACTGCAGGCGTTCCGCCGCAAGCATCCCACCGCCTACATCACCCTGTTGATCAAGCCGCAACTCATGCAATTGTGGAAATTGAACCCGGTTCCGAACGAGGTCCTGCCGCTGCACTCCGGTTTCGCCGGCACGCTTCGCACGGCGCGGCTTATCCGGACACGCCGGTTCAAAAAGGCTTTTGTTCTCCCCCACTCGTTCCGCTCCGCGCTCGTCCCTTTTCTCGGCGGCGTGGAGGAGCGCATCGGAATGCCGGGCCACTGGCGCGGCGCCATGATGACCCGCATCGTGCATCCCCGCGAAGGACAACCGGGCCGCGAACACCAGGCCTGGGAGTACATGGACCTGCTCGTGCCGAATCACGAGGCCCGGGAACTCGAACGGCCTGAACTCAACCTGCCCGAAGATATCGTTGCTGCGGCCCGGACAAGACTGGACAAGCTGCCGCAGCCGCGAATCGGCCTGCTGCCCGGCGCCGCGCGGGGGCCCTCCAAACGCTGGCCCGCCGGACACTTCATCGAGCTGGGCAAGCGGTTGGTAAAAGAAAAGAACGCCTGCATCGTAACGCTTGGTATCAGCCGCGAAGCAAGCCTCTGCCAGAAAATCGTGGACGGCATCGGTCCGGGTGCGCTGAACCTCGCCGGCCAAACCACGCTGGCGGAATGGATCGCCCTGTTGAAGGTTTGCGATCTTGTAATCTCCAACGACAGCGGCGGCATGCACCTCGCCGCGGCCGTCGGCACACCCGTCGTAGCCATCTTCGGAATTACCAACCCCGCCCAGACGGGTCCGCTCGGCCCGAATTGCCGCGTCGTGCAGAACAGCACGGTGCGCCGGCGCGACGTGGACCGGGATTCGCCCGAAGCCATCAAGAGCCTCGCCTCCATCACGCCGGACCAGGTCTTCGGCGCGGCCGAAACTTTCTTAAGCGAACAATCGGGGCGAAAAACCTGAGTCTTGAAAGATGACCGAACCATGACGCAAGCGTCGAATGACACCCCCGCATCCCGCACCCGCAGCTTCATTACGCTCGCGTTGATCCTGATTATCCTGGCGCCCCCGCTTTTCATCAATGTCGGACGCCCTGCCCCCACGCGCATCATGGAAACGCTGAGCTTCCTGACCAGCCAGGAGACATGGCTGCGCATGCGAAACGAAGATCCGAATGCATGGAAGATGCCTTCGTGGAACGGACTGCCGCGTATTCAAAAACCGCCGTTGCTTGTCTGGTTGAACATGCTGGCATGGCGCGGTCTCGACGCGCGCACCGCAACCGTTGAAGACCTGGTGTTGCGCTCGCGCGTGCTGGCCGTTTGCGTCGCGTTGCTGGCCGTCATTGCAATTTACTGGGCCGGCGTAACACTCGGGGGAATCAGGCTGGGCTGCATCGCTGCTCTCGCCACGGGCTCCGGCATGTTTTTCATCCGGCAGGCCCGCTATGCATCGTACGACACGCATATCATGGGCTGGGCCACGCTCGCCGTCGCGGCCGGCCTCTGGGCCATGCGGGCGTTGGATCATCAAAAAATCCGCCGCATCGCCGGATGGCTGATCTGCCTGCTCGCCCTCGCGGCAACAAACTACACGAAAGGGCCGCTTGGTTTCGCGCTCGTCATACCGCCGCTTGCCGTCGTCGTCTGGGCTTTCACCGATTCCAGGCGCCGCAATGCATGGGAACTCGCGGCCGTCACCGGGCTTTCAATTCTCGCGCTGGTCCCATGGTTTGTCCTCATCCACCGCCTCGTCCCCGATGCAACCAGGCTGCTCGATGCGGAGTATCGCTACATTTTCGAGCTTTCCCGCAACCCCTTTTTCTATCTGATCATCTTCGGTGTCGTTTTCCCGTGGATCCCCTGGTTTGTCCATGGCGCGGCACTTCCTTTTACCGACAAAAAGACCCGCGAGGATCGCGGCATGCTCTTCACATGGGGGTGGCTGGTCATCCTGCTCATCGTCCTCTCCCTTTCGCCGGTGAAGAACAAGCGATACATCGTGCCCGCGCTTCCGCCCGCCGGATTGCTGATTGCGTACGCCTGGCAGGCCGTCGAGAAAGCGATCCGCGAGGGACGCGACAACCGCTGGATCGCCGCGTTGCGGGCCATACACTGGGGCGTGCTGGGGCTCGGTTCGTTCCTGCTCCCCGTTTTTGTCGCCACGCAGCCACTGCTGCTGCGAGTCGGCCTGATCCGGCGACCGGACATCGTCGGCCTGTCCCGCGCAGCCTGCGTAGTTGTTCTCTTTCTGCTCGTCGGGCTCTGGCACATCGGATTTCGCGCGGACCGCCGCGCGCGCATGGGCCGCGCTGCACTCGTCACCGCGTTGTGGATGACCGTCGCCTCCGCATTCGGCTACTACGGTTACGCCCTGGCGCCTCGCCAGCAGTTCGCACAGCGTATGGAAGCTGAAACATTCGCGCTGTTCGTTCGCGAAACGCCGGTCTATTACATCAGCCGATTCCAGCATCCCTACCATGAAGCGGCACCGGGGCATGAATTTTTGATTTATTATCGCGGCGTGGTGCCGGAGATTTCAACCGACGAGATCAAGAAGCGGATCGAAGCAAACGAAAAATTCCTGCTCATCACCCGCCTGACCCCGGAAGATGAAAGCGCGCTGGATATTCTCGGCCTCCACCGCCTCTTCGGACTCAGCGACGGCCGCGAGCCGGATTGGAAGGTTTGGGCGCACGGAGAGACGGATCGTTAACCCGCTTATTGCCCAGCGCAGCCTGTCGGCCGTTCATGGCGAGCCCTCCTCCTTCAAGCTTCGGCGGGCAAGCCGCAACCAAAGAAGAAAACTACGAAACACGCGAAATTCACGAAAAAGATAAGAAGGGGAGATCTTTCCGGTTTCGCGCATTTCGCGTTTTTCGTAGTTCAAAATCTTCTCAAGAAAACAAGAAGTAGACGAATAGTAGTATAGAGTGATCAATCAGCCGGTGGGAGCACTCACACCAACTCCACAAATACGGAGTCACTCACAAACAACCCCTGCTCCGTCAGCCTTAACCGCACCCCGTCGTCCTCCAACATCCCGAGCCCGACCAACCGCTCAATCTCCGCGCCACGCAACGCGCGATAGTCGAATCCTGTCGCTGCGCGGAAGTCCTCCCGCGACACGCCATCGAGCAAGCGCAGGCTCATCACCAGCGTTTCGCGGGCTTTCGCCTCAGGCTCAAGTTTTTCTTCGAAATCGCGCGCTGATTTCCCCACCTTCATCGCATCGCAATACGACTGCACATCCCGAACATTGGACCATCGCACTTTTTCCCAATGGGAATGCGCCGCCGGCCCGCAACCGATGTATTCGCCGCCGCTCCAATAGAGCACGTTGTGTCTGCACTCGAAGCCCGGTCGCGCAAAATTAGAGATCTCGTAATGCCGCAAACCTGCATCTCCGAGCGTGCGCCGAATCAACTGGTACTGCTCCAACTGCTCGTCATCATCCACCTCCCGAATCTCGCCCGCGTCGCGCATGCGCGTCAGCTCCGTGCCCTCCTCGAAGATCAGCGCATAACAGGCCACGTGCTCGGGCTTGAGTTCGATCACACGGCGCAAATCGGCCTCCAGCGTGGTGCGCGCCGATCCCGGAATGGCATACATCAGGTCCACGCTGATGTTGTCGAACCCCGTCTCGCGCAGCAGCGCGAAGGCGGTACTCGCTTCGTCAGCAGTATGAATGCGTCCGAGGAATGAAAGATTTGCGGACTCGAAGGATTGAATGCCCAGCGACACGCGGTTCACGCCTGCGCGCTTCAGCATGGCCGCTTTTTCCCGGTCCAGCGTCCCCGGATTCGCCTCGACGGTCCATTCCTCAGGAGCCGCGACGTTGCTTATCAGCCCCAGCAATCGTTCCAACTGAGCAGCAGCAAGAACGGTCGGCGTGCCGCCTCCCACAAAGACGGTATCCGGTTTGAATCCCTCCGGGAGTCGCGAAAGCTCGATCTCCAGGGCATCCAGAAAGACGTTTTGCAAATCCTGGCGGCGCGGCACGGAAAAGAAATCGCAATACCGGCATTTGCGCTCACAAAACGGCACATGAATGTAGAGTCCAGACATTGAAACTACGAAATACACGAAATACGCGAAAACAGAAGTCTTCAATTTTTTCGTGTCTTTCGCGTTGTTTGCGGCTAGAACACTCCGCATGCCAGCTTTACAACTATTTCTGATCGGGGCGCCGCGCGCCGGAAAATCCACGGTATTCAACGCATTGACGACCACGCCGGAAGGACAGAGCTCTTTCACGAAAGGGCAACACCATCTCGGAACCGTGAAGGTTCCGGACGAGCGACTCGCCGCACTGCGTGACATGTACAAACCGAAAAAGTACACGCCCGCGGAAGTCACCTTCGTGGACGTCGCGATGCCTCCCACCCCCGACGGCAAGGGTGCGCTCAGCCAGCTCACCACGTTCCTCGGCGACGCGGACGCGTTCGTGATTGTTGCACAGGCCTTCGGCGAAATGGACTATCGCGGGAAGCCTGTTGATCCCGCGGAGCAACTCGAATCGGTCCTGCTCGAACTCGTCGTGACCGACCTCGAACGCACGGAGAAGCGATTGGAAAAGATCGCGCACGAAAAAGGACGCGGCCTCAAGGTCAACGAGATGGAAGCCTCCGCCCTCGAGAAATGCCGGGCGCACATGGAGAAAGAGCTTCCGCTACGAACGCTGACCGCGCTCTCGCCTGAGGAGGAGAAGGCCACGCGCAGCCTGCAGCTGCTATCTGCCAAGCCCGTCATGGTTGTCGCGAATGTTTCCGAGGACCGGCTCGACGGCAGCGGACTCGACGCGTTGCGCACGTCGTGTGCGAAGCTCGGATTGGAGCCGTTGATCTTCTGCGCGACACTGGAAGCCGAAATGGCGCAGCTTGACGATGAAGCGCAGGTCGCGTTCCTGAAGGATTACGGGCTCAACGAGCCCGCGCGCGTACGATTCATACAGGCGGCGTACCGCCTGCTCGACCTGATCAGCTTCTTCACCGTCGGCGAAGACGAAGTGCGCGCGTGGACGATCCGGCGCGGCACACAGGCATTGCACGCGGCGGGCAAGATTCATACCGACCTCGAACGCGGGTTCATCCGTGCCGAAGTCGTGCGAAACGAAGAATTGCTCAAGACCCAGTCATGGTCCGAATGCCAGAAAAACGCCACCCTCCGCCTCGAAGGCAAAACCTACGAAGTGCAGGACGGCGACGTCATGCACATCCGGCATAACGCGTGACGGGACGACCGCTCATTCTTTGCGTGATCGAGCTCTGTATAAGCCGCGCTTTTCACGCACATGAAACCCGATGCGTTTCGGCGAGGAGGCAGGCGACATCAGCGCGTCAATTTCACGCAGGATACGCACAATGGCCTGCTCATGCTTATCCAAGCGTTCTGTTAATCGGTCTTCGAGTTCGGTCAACTTTCGTCTCAGTTCCGCCGTTGCGCTCAATGCTTCACGCATTCGCACAAATGCCCGGACAACCACCACGCTCATTTTCACCGCCTCGTCGCTGCTCAACACATTTGCCGCCATCAGCGCTCCGTGTTCGGTGAAGGCCATGGGCAAATAGCGAGCCCCACCGCGGCCGTTTGAGGTCGCAATTTGCGACCTCAAACCCCTAACCTCTTCTCTTGTAAGCACAAACGCGAAGTCTTCAGGGAATCGATCCTTGTTGCGTTTGACTTGCTCGTTCAGTCTTTTGGTCGGCACTCCGTATATGCGGGCAAGGTCTGAATCGAGAATCACCCTGCATCCACGAATCGTGTGAATCATTGCGTCTACGGCCATTACGGTCATTGAATTACTTTCGCTCATTGTTATGTCTCATGAGAAACCGAAACGATTACACATCCCCTCATCTATGCACACATACTGTATGCTAGAATGCAATATTTGAGCGAGGCAGACAGCTTTTTAGATGCGCCCGCCGGGGAACAGTGCGAGCAGGAAGCGCCAGAGGGAGCCCAATCCGAACAACGCGCAGGCGCCGATGCAGATCGTTGGGACCTCGCATCCCGCATCGCCCTACTTTTCCCCGATCGAGAACATCGCCTCCAGGTCGTGGCGGGAGTACACGCGGAAGGCGATAAGCGTCTGGGAGCGGGTGATGCCGCCGACCTTCAAGAGATGGTTCGTCACCATCTCGGCCAGCGCTTCATTTTCTTTCACGCGGATGATTGCCACGAGATCGAACTCGCCCGCGACGGAATACACTTCGGAAATACCCTCCATCTCCGCGAGTTTTCCCGCGACGTCGTTAACCTTGTTTCGTTCGACATTCAGCAACACCAGTGCGGTAACCATGTTTCGCCTCCTCGAATAATCAATCCTGTTCCTGTTTCGCTTGTGTCATCCATCGTCGGCACCGAATCTCAAACTCCTCCGAACCAAAACAGGCGTCCGCCTTCATGATGGACGGACGCTCCTGGTCCCATTGATGCCGCCCGCCTTCATCCATGCCGTCAGCCCCAACACTATAAACAATAAAGTGATCTTCTTCCCTCACATACTTCAGCGGCTCCGGAGCGCGCGTAAACGGATCGTCAGGCACCACGGGAAGAAAATCCGGAACCAGTTGCTCAAGCGACTCCGGCCAGCGACCATGCTTCATCTTCCATAGCTTCACGGCCAGGATTACGCGCGTCGCACGCAAGTCCACGCGGGAAAGAAACCATCGTGAGCGTGCCTGGCCAAGCGCCGGGGCGAGAAGCTGCACGAGAACACGCCCGAGGCCATTGTCCGTAAACTCGCCGATTCTCACGAGCAGGCCGGGCTCCCTGCCGAATCCGGGCAGATTTCCGTCAATGCTGCGCCCGTCCTCGTGAGTTGTTGAAGCGATGTCCACCAGGTGCGAATAAACGGCGGCACTATCACGCTGCATGCGATCCAGCGAACTGCCCGTGAGAAATATGATTGGCCATTTAAGGAAATGAATCGGTGGCCGCGAAACGGTCTCGCCGTCAGTCAAACTGACCAGCGAGCCGAAATCCGAAAAAACCATCGGCAGCACGCTTTGAAAACCGAGATACTCATACCGTATGGCCTCGGCAAACGGCTCCGCATTCCGGTCCAGGCCATCCAAAAAAACAATCATATCCTCCAGGAAATGCGCCGGAGGGTCGCTCTCCAACACCACGCGGCGCAGGCTCCCGCATAACGTCGAAATACCCGCATAATTCACGAGGTGGCCGATCAGCGGACCACCCCGGCTGATGTAATCGCTCGCGATCAGTCCCCGCCTGTAGATTTTCTCCGCCTCGTCCCATCGCCCCTTCGCGGCAGACCGCTCGGCCATCACAATACTCAGGCGCGACATCCGGAGAATGGACGATACGTAAGGCATAGGGGTCATGAAGTCGTCAATCGTCGCCATCTGGCAGTCCGGGAGGCTCACCGCCTGATCCACGAGAGCTAACGCATTCGAGAAAGCTTCCACGCTCGCCTGCAGCGCCGGAAATTCGCCGCCGTCCCATCCGCATGCGGAAAACCTCGCCCACTCATCCTCGCTCCACGCTTTGCGCATTTCATCATCGGGCTGGGTAAGCTGCCTCAAATAAAAGAATGCGTTATCCGGTGTAACGTCGCTCTCGCGCAGAATCGGACGGCTCGGCTCAAGGCGCACGTGGGAAAGCCGTTCCGGCCAGGGGGTTGCCCTGCTGCGGCCCGCGGCGATCAATCCGGCAATCGTTGCCACCAGCAGCACGATCACGCCCACCGTCCAGGCGATCCATTTTTGTGCGGCGCTCATGTGAAGTACATCATCATACGTCGCACCGGACCCCGGCGGAAGTTTTTTCCAATCACTTGTCCGCCTTTGGCGGATTGGAAAAAATGGCGGCCATTTTTCCAACCATTGGAAAATTTCCCGTCTTCTTGTAGAAGCGGTCTTGAGACCGCTTCTACTTGCTCGAAAACACGAAGATCGCTACTTTAGACGTTTTCCGATTACGAGGAGTGTCATGGCAAAAAAACCGAAAATACTATCCACCGAAACCGCCGAGAGCATGGCGCAGAAGCAGCGCGAAATTTCCGTGTCCGAGTTCTTCCTGAAAAACCGGCACCTACTCGGCTTCGACAGCCCGCGCAAGGCGCTGCTCACCGCCGTGAAAGAGGCGGTGGACAACTCGCTGGACGCGTGCGAGGAAGGCGGCATCCTGCCGGAAATCAGCGTGGATATTCAGCAAATCGCGGACGACCGGTTCCGCGTGAGTATCACGGACAACGGGCCGGGCATTGTGCGGCAACAGATCCCGAAGATTTTCGCCAAGCTCCTGTATGGCTCGAAATTTCACCGCCTGCGCATGTCGCGCGGTCAACAGGGCATCGGCATCAGCGCCGCGGGGATGTACGGCCAGCTCACCACCGGATCCTCCACCCGGATATTTTCGAAGACGAAAGGCAACAAGAAGGCGCACCGGATGGAGGTGCAGATTGATACGCGCGGAAACAAGCCGACCATCCTCGTGGACGAAGAAGTGGATTGGATCCCCACCTTCTGTCCAGTCCGCGAAGACGGCAAGCCCGGCAAACCGGTCGAATACAGGCACGGCACCTGCGTCACGATCGAGATGGAAGCCGCCTACGTTCGCGGCCGGCTTTCGGTGGACGAGTTTCTCAAGCAATGCGCGATCGTGAATCCGCATTTGGAGCTGCATTACCGCTTGCACTTGAAGCCGAAGGAGAATGGCAAGACGGAAAGCAAGGATCAAAAGAACTCCGATACTCAGGTTTCAGG
>CAZTYH010000006.1:41831-44356 GCA_964617565.1 uncultured Verrucomicrobiota bacterium | reverse complement strand
GGTCTCAGGTTTCAGGTTTCATACTTCCGCGCTGCCACCAAGCTCCCACCCCCGCCCACTGAGATCAAGCCGCACCCGCACGGCGTCGAGCTGGGCGTGCTGATGCAGATGCTCAAGGACGCGACATCGCGAACGCTCCGCGGAGCGTTGTCCACAGACTTCTCGCGTGTGAGCGACAGGTCCGCGCTCGAGATCTGCGAACGCGCCAAGTTGAACCCGAAAGCCAACCCGACGCGGATCGCGCACCAGGAGAGCGAAGCGCTCTTCAAGGCGATTCAGGACACAAAGCTCATGCGGCCGCCGACCGACTGCCTCGCGCCCATCGGCGAAGCTGCGATCATCACGGGACTAAAAAAGGAGATCGAAGCGGATTTCTACACGGCGGTGACACGCGGCCCCGAGGTGTATCGCGGCAATCCATTCCAGATCGAGGTGGGCATCGCGTATGCCAAACCCGATCCGAAGCAAGAGATCGGCGCCGACGACCCGGTCCGCGTGATGCGCTTCGCCAACCGCGTGCCCCTGCTCTACCAAGCCGGCGCGTGTGCAGCCTCCGATGCCGTCAGCGGCGTGAACTGGAAGGCCTACGGTCTCAACCAGCCCCGAAACGGCCTGCCGATCGGGCCGATGGTGATTCTCGTGCACATGGCCAGCGTCTGGGTCCCGTTCACGAGCGAGAGCAAGGAGGCCATCGCGCATTATCCAGAGATCATCAAGGAGATGGTTTTCGGCCTGCAGGAATGCGGACGCCAGCTATCCGTGTACCTCAGCCGGCGCCGCCGCGAAGCGGAAGCCGCGCGCAAACGAAACTATATTGAACTGTATATCCCCCATCTCGCGCTGGGATTAAAACAGGTCCTTGACCTCAAGGACCGCGAGGAAAAGACGATCATCACCAAACTGAGCCGAATGCTCGAAAAAACACATCTCGACGTGTGACGGACAGAGCATTGAAGAGGTAAACGCAAAGAAGCAGAGGACGCAAAGAGGAGCGGAGAGTGACGGAAAACGAGATCAGTCATAAAATAATCGGTGCAGCAATCGAAGCTCATAAGGTCATGGGAGGCCCGGGGCTCCTTGAGGATGTCTATGAAGAAGCGCTATGTCACGAGATGCATCTTCGCGGCATTTATGTGGGTCGCCAGATAGATGTTCCCTTGATTTATAAAGGTCACCGATTGGCTAAACCGTTAACATTGGATGTTCTTGTCGAGGAAAAGGTTATTGTCGAAGCCAAGGCTGCGAAAGAATTGCATCCTGTTTTCGAGGCTCAATTATTGACCTATCTCCGGCTGACAGGACTTAAGCTTGGATTACTGATCAACTTTGGCGAAGCCGTGGTGTCTCAAGGCATTCGGCGTGTAGTCAACGGACTTTGAAGGGACTATGCTTGGCGCCTCTGCGCCTTTGCGTTGAAAAGAATCTGGAGGAAAGCGCATGCCTAAATCAAAAAAAACCGGCGATGGACTAAACGTGGTGTCCAAAAAATCCGCCGCGCAGAAGATTGTTAATGTTGCGGGCGAAGTGCATACGGACATTGTGAAGAAGAACCGGAAGCCGTCCATGCGCTTCCCGGTCCGGTCGCTGGCCAATGTGAAGTACGACCTCAAGCGCGGACACTTCGAAATCCTCAACAAGACCTCCACCCGCACGTTGTCCTACAACACCGTCAAAACGTTCGCGCAATCCATGCGCCTGCTGGCCACCACGAAGAACGACCTGCTGGACAAGGACGACATCGCGGGCAAGCGCGAAGTCTATTACAACAGCAAGAGCTGGGGCGAATGCCGGTTCAACGAGCAGCCCGAAAGCGATGCGCTGCTCGACGACATGGAAGCCATGCTCGCGATCAACCGCGAGCAGCTCGGATACATCCCTGAAGAGCGCGGCGGCGATGTCTGCGGCCCGCTGGTAGTCATTGACATGGACCCCGCGACGGGCAAGGACATCAAGATTGACTGCACCAAGCTCGGTACCGGCGCGTGGAGCATCCCCTCGCGCGTGGAACACCTCCGGTTTCAAAGCAAGGCGAAGATGGTCCTCGTGATCGAAACAGCCTCTCTTTTCCAGCGTCTTGTTCACCACCGCTACTACGAAAAAGCGAACTGCATTCTCATT
Organism: uncultured Verrucomicrobiota bacterium; assembly: GCA_964617565.1. Taxonomy (GTDB): domain Bacteria; phylum Verrucomicrobiota; class Kiritimatiellia; order CAIQIC01; family JAGNIJ01; genus JAKJGV01. Next base: position 42,238 of record CAZTYH010000006.1, on the reverse strand, counting down.
TCCATGAGCGGTGTGCCGACGCGTGCCTGCCGCCGATTCATCCGCCGCCTCGTGGACGATCAGAAAATTCCCGTTCTTGCCTTCACCGACGGCGATCCTTACGGCTATTGCAATATCTACCGCACACTCAAGGTCGGTTCCGGTCAGGCGGCGCACATTAATCGCTACTTCTGCGTGCCGCAGGCCCATTACCTTGGAGTGACCCCGTGGGATATCAAGGACTTCAAGCTGGAAGATGCGACGCATCCGCTGGAAGATGTAGATATCAAGCGCGCGAAGGACGCATTGAAGAACGACCCTTTCATCAGGCATCACAAGGAATGGCAGGCGGCGCTGGAACTGATGCTCAAGCTCGGTGTCCGCATCGAGCAACAGGCCTTCGCGAAACACGGACTGAATTACGTCCT
>CAZTYH010000006.1:0-41731 GCA_964617565.1 uncultured Verrucomicrobiota bacterium | reverse complement strand
CCCGCTTACAGCTCGCGCAGCAGCTTGTTGCGGTAGATGCGCCGAATCAGCGTCACGTCCAGACCATGCCCGGCCTTGTAGGAAACGACATCCCCGACAAATTGTCCCTCTTCGATCAGCGCCAGGGCAGCGAGCAGATCCAGCGTCGCGCGATGCCATGCCGCCTCGAGCGATTTGCCGTCATGCATCAGTTTCGGCTCGTTGTAATAACCTTTCCGCCCGGCCACCAGGATGTTGTCCATCGTGTAGCCGAGATTACGGATATCCGCGAATACGCGCCCGATTGTCTTGCAGTAAAGCATCTTAGCCGCCGACGTGTTCGTACGCGCTTCGGCGCCATACCGGAAATGCCTGGTATTCACCGGGAACCGGATGCGCTGCTGGCCTATCGCGGTCTTGAAATCCACCGCGCAATCCAAGTGCAGCGCTGGCTTGTCCTTCGCGCAGGGCAAAAGGGTAACAAATCCGCCGTGCGGCGAGACCGCGGTCACGGGTTCCTTGACCGTGAAATAGCGCGCCGGACGATCCACTTCACGAACACCGGCGCCCTCCAGCGCTTCCACCAGGTCCAGGCTCCCCCGCGCGAAAAGCGGCGGATCGCCGGAGTCAATTTTCATCAGCACATTGTCAATGCCCATGCCGACTTTCAACGCGATCATATGCTCGACCATGCGGACATAGTTGTGCGGCGGACCCGCGCGCAGCACGATATTGCTGACGATGTCGCCCGTGGTCCACACGTTGCGGGCGGAAACGGCAAACGGCAAAGCATCCTCAAGGTCCGACCGCTCGAACCACCAGCCTTCCATGTCCGTTGGTTCGAAGGTCACGGTCCGTACGCTTTTGCCGAAGAAAGTGCCCGGGCCCTTCACCGTGATGGAATTTGCAAGGGTCCGCTGCTTCCGCGAGGTGGACGCCACCTCTCCATTGGACAAATCCCAATCAATGGGCTGTTTCTCCCACGTCTCGTATGCCTTGCGGGCATCCTCTATATGGCCGACCAGAACCTGGCCGAAACGCTCATCTGACATAACTTACCTCGCTCTCGGAACGGGGGAATGTAAGGCATAGGAAGGCGAAAGACAACCCGAAGTTAGGCGCGGGCAGAAAACATTGAACATTCAACGTTGAATATCGAACATTGAATAAATCCGTGTTCAAAGTTCGAAGTTGAATGTTCTATGTTCGATGTTTCCTCAGGACACCAGCACTTCCGTGGGAAGGGGTTCCCGCGCGCCGGCATCCTTGCGGCCGGAACGGTAGGCCGACATGACTTTATCGCAGCAATCGGGGCAAACGCCATGGCTGTACGTGGCATGGGTTTTATCCGCAAAAAACATTTCCATCTGGTGCCATTCGTCCTCTGCGTGTACCCGGCGGCAGTAGGAGCAAATCGTGACCGATTTGCTGAAATTGCGGCGGTGATAGACATGAACCGGAGCAACGGCAGCCAATCCCCAGCCAAGAACCATGACGCTCAACATGGAAGCCGATTTCCAATTGATATCCGACGGTTCCGCTCCGAGGAAAATCGCGTGGAAATCGCAGATTTCGCAAAGCCAGATGCATGTGACAACAGCCAGCAGACAGGTCAACTGCCAGAACACTATTCGCTCCAGCACATGCTTCTTTGCCGGGGGCCGGCGAGCTTGAACTCCTTTGCTCATCCTGGGAGTAAATAAACGCCAAATCGGGGCAAAAGTTAAGGTGTCCGGAAGCTAAACAGGCCCATAGAAAGAGGTTGCACTGCATCTGCTTCCAGAACATGATAACGCCGTTGATTTCCCTCTTCGGGGCGTGGCTCAGCCTGGTAGAGCGCCAGCTTTGGGAGCTGGATGTCGTGGGTTCAAATCCCACCGCCCCGACCACTTCTCCCCGGCACCCCTTGCGGGTGGCCGGGGAGAAGTGGTTTGGGGCTTGGGAGTGATGCAGGCCGACAGGCCGGGTTCACCAACCGGCCTCGGGAGAGGCCGGTTGGCACCCCGAGCGCGCAGCGCCTCGGGGCCCGAAGGGCGAGGGGTGCGGGAGCGCCCCGAGTGAAATCCCACCGCCCCGGCTAAGCGCCAAGGCTCAGCCCGACCGCAGATTAGCCCACCGCAGATTAGCCCCGACCCTTAAAATATAAAATGAAGCTATTCCGCAGCGGACACGGCCCGCTCGAGCCGCTTCAGGTGCAGCCGCATTGACCTGTCCTCCTCCAATCGTCGGTTCAGATCCTTCATACGCATGCACACCGCCTCCCCCGCCCCCATCCCGAGTGCCTCCGCCGCTTACCGCCGGATCAGTCCACCCTACTGCAGCAGCATCTTTGCCACCACCCCGCGTAACCTATATTTTATGTTTTAAGGGTTGGGGCTGCTCAACCCCTGTTTTAAGGGTTGGGGCTGCTCAACCCTGGGAGCGTTTGGAGTCCCCATTAAATCCTCGTTCGCGCTTTGCAGGTTTCCGCCCTCACCCTCCGGCGGCCCATTCTCCCGTGGGGAGAGGGAGTTGTTTTTCTTATCCGTGTTCATCCGTGTGATCCGCGGTTGGAAGAGGATTAAGAGGACGAATCCCCATTCGCGTAATCCGCGGTTAAACTTCCGAATTTCTTACCACCCGCTTGCGTTGCTCGCTTGAGCACACAGAGACAGGGAGAATATTCCTGATCTTCCTCTCCGTGCTCTCCGTGTCCTCCGTGGTTATAATTCTTCTTTATCCCCTTTTCGTGCCTTTCGCGTATTTCGTAGCTTCCCTCTTCCCTGGTTGCGGCTCGTTGTGAAGGCTCGCCAAGAACGGTCCTGCTGCGCTGAGCAATACGCGGGCGGGTGTCGTGTCCCGGAAGTGACCATGCAAAAACCCCGCCCAATGGAAAGCAGTCTGGACTTGTCCGCCGGAGGTGGAGACCGCTTCTACGGAGTAGACGCACTTACCTGAACGCGTGATTGTGCCTCAGGACTTCTGGAACACGGCGCTGGTCCCGCAGGCAAAACAATCCGCACTCAGGGTTGGAATCGGGGACTACCCAGAAGCGAGAAGATGATGATTCGTTCGCCGGTGGTCGTGCTGATATCCGTGTGGAGACTTCGCACTTTTTGACCGGTGATGTTGTGGACAAGAACATCGAGCAGCGGCCGCGCTTTCTCCAGCAATTCCATCCGCACCTGTTTGATGAGCGCGCGACCCTGGCCGCCGCTTTCGCTTTTTACCAGTTGCTTCTCCGCCGGCGTGAGCACGCCGCGCAGCCGGACAATAATCAGATCGTCTATAATATACGTGCGGGTTTCTTCAGGACCCCGGCCCATGTACTCGCGTTCAAACTTGATGATGGCCTCGCTCAACTCCGCTTCGATTTCGCCCCTGGTTTTCAAGCCGGGCTGCTGGCTCTGTTTTTTTGGCGGGTTTTTCATTTGCCCGCGCAGTCTATTCCTCCAAGACATGGGGCGTCAATCAATAGGATTGCCACCGTGGCGCGATACGTTGCCCATGTGTACCAGGCGCCGATCCCCAAAACACCGATAGCGACGAAAATAGGCGGGGCATAGCTCGATGTCAGATCGAAGAGATGTCCGCCGACCCACGGACCGGTGGTTCCGGCCAGTCCATACGCCAGGAATACCAGCGGGTATATGCTCGCTACAGCAGCGGCGCCGAAATGCGTGGCGACCTGCGCGGCATAAAGCACAAAGCAGGCTCCAAAACCGAGCCCGGCTAGCAGCGCGGCCGCGGAGAAGCCCCAGCCTGAACCCCGCGCAACCAGCAACAAACCCAGCGCAACACCGAGCAGGAGGAGAGACAGCGGAATGGCTCTGTAACCGATGCGATCCGCTATCCAACCCCATACGATACGGCCCAGGGTATTACCGACAGCAAAGAAGCTGATGGCCACGATCGCGACATGGGCAGGCAGTCCTCCATCCAGGCCGATGGGCTTCAGATTGCCCACGACCAGCAGTCCGGCGAACGTCCCGCAGAACATGCCGACAACCAGGGACCGAAAGAAAGGGTCGCTACGCAGACTTCGCGGCGAAGCACCGGACGAAGCGCCGGCCTCTGTCCGAGGCGGCCGGAACAGGAGCAGGGATGCGGCGCTGACGACGGCCCCGCCGGCCCATCCAATTGCGCGGAATACATTCAGCACCGAACCCCCGTCCCGCAGGAAACTGGCCACGGCGGAAGAGAGGAGGATGGCGCCTGCTCCAAAGCCGGCGACCGCCACGCCGGTAACCAACCCCTTATGACGGGGGAACCATTGTACGCCGGTCGTCAGCGCCGCAACGTAACCAAAGCCGATGCTTGCGCCGGCCACCAGACCGACACCGCAGAGCAGCGCCGGATATCCCCCGTTTGCCCGGGCCGCCACCGTGTATCCGGCGGCAAACAAAAGGCCACCCAGCAAGCCGACCCAGCGCGGCCCCCATCGAATCAGAAGACGCCCGGCAAATACCATGGCGATGGTAAACGATGCGATGGTGAGACCGAACACAAGCTGTGTCTGTGCGGTAGTGAAACCCAATTCGCCCTTTAAGGCAGGCACAAACGCACTCCATGCATATACGCCACCCAGGCACATCTGGATCAGGACGGCGGCCGGCAGAACAAATGCGCGCTTCATGGTTAACCAAATACCCTTTCTCTGTGTCGCTTCTCTTGCAGTCGGGCGCTGTCTCAACTGACCGCCGTGTCTGCCTGGAGTTGACGGTCTACCGCCTCGACCTCTTCGGTCATTTCCTTCCGGTACTGTTTCAGGCGAGCCTTGAGATCATCGTCGCTCAGCGCGAGCATGGCGACCGCGAGCAAGCCCGCGTTTTTCGCGCCTGCCTTCCCGATCGCAACCGTTGCAACGGGAATTCCTCCAGGCATCTGAACCATCGAGAGGAGCGAATCCAGACCGCCGAGATCGCTCGTCGTCATGGGCACCCCGACAATCGGCAGCGTGGTGAGAGACGCGAGAACCCCGGCAAGATGAGCCGCTTTCCCCGCGCCCGCAATGATCACTCGAATGCCGCGCTCTTCGGCGGAAAGCGCGAAGGATCTGGCCGCTTCCGGCGTACGGTGCGCGGAGATGACCCGTATTTCATGCGCGATATCAAACTTTTCCAGGATGCCCGCCGCATCGCGAAGGGTTTCGAGATCCGACTGACTGCCCATAACAATCGCTACGGATGGTTTCTTCTTCATCGTTTTAGTTCCTTTGTTTAACAGGCTGTTCAACCACAACCCGACGCACGCATCAGCCTGTCGTTGATAGCCAGGCCCAATCCGACGTCGGGAAATTTCTGCGCTACAATCACATCAAGATTCTGCTGGTCCAATCTGCGCAGGGCGCTGAAGAGATGCTTGGCCGCCTCCCTCAGGTCGCCGAACTCAGAAAGCACCTCCACCGCCGCAAAGGTCTCGGAACGCGGAATGCCCTGGAAGGCCAACACGCCGATGCGGGTGGCGCCGTCCTGCGGCGGCAGGATGGATCCGGACAGAACTCGCACGGGCGTGCGTGGCGCGTAGTGCCTGGGCAACATGCCCGGTGCGAGCACCGCATTGTTTCCGGACGAAGGCGCAACAGGCAACGGGCCGATGACGGCTTCCAGTTCCTCCAAGGCGACGCCGCCCGGACGCAGCAGCGCGGGGCGGTCTGAAGCAAAGGACACGATGGTGGACTCGATGCCGACCGGGCAATCGCCGCCGTCGAGCACCATATCCACCTTGCCGCCCAGACCATCCACAACATGCTGCATCTTTGTTGGACTGGTTGAGCCGAACGGGTTTGCGCTGGGAGCGGCAATCGGTTCTCCGGTGCGACGAATCAGCTCCAGCGCAAGGGGATGCCGTGGCATTCGCACCGCCACCGTGGGCAATCCTGCCGTAACCAGATCGGGAACTCCGGGCGCTTTGGGCAATACGATCGTGAGCGGACCCGGCCAGAAACGCTCCATGAGCAGGCGCGCCGAGGGATGGATTTCTTTCACGAGCCGCGACACCTGGTCGAAACCGCCGACATGGACGATGAGGGGATCGAAACGAGGGCGCTGCTTGGCCTCGAATATCCGCGCCACGGCAGACTCGTTGAAGGCCACCGCGCCGAGTCCATACACGGTCTCGGTCGGAAAGGCCACGATTCCGCCGCTGCGCAAAATATCCGCGGCTTCCCGAACCGGTTCCTGGTGGTCTTCCCTCACTTCCTCTCCTTCATCGCCATGCAGGGGATTCATCTGCAGCCCCTGTGGGCCTACGGCATGCCGGTGAGACTTTTCAGGGCTTCCTGGTACTTCTGCGAGGTACGGGCGACAACATCGGAAGGCAGTTCCGGCGCCGGCGGACTCTTGTTCCAGCCGATACTTTCAAGCCAATCCCGCACGTACTGCTTGTCGAAGCTGGGCTGCGCTTTGCCGGGTTCATAGCCCTCCACCGGCCAGAAGCGGGATGAATCAGGCGTCAGCACTTCATCAATCAGGATCACCTCTCCATCGGCCACGCCGAACTCGAACTTGGTGTCCGCAATGATAATGCCTTTCTTGAGTGCCAGCTCCGCGGCCGTTGTGTACAACCGCAAGCTTGCGCCCCTGATCTTCCGGGCGGTCTCTTCACCCAGCAGGGGAATCGTTTCTTCGAAGGTGATGTTCTCGTCGTGCTGACCCTGTTCGGCCTTGGTGGAGGGCGTGTAGGCCGGTTCGGGCAGACGATCCGACTCGCGCATTCCGGCCGGCAACTGCAAACCGCGAAAGCTTCCGGTGGACAGATATTCCTTCCAGGCCGACCCGCTCAGGTAGCCGCGTACGATGGCTTCGACCGGCAAAGGCTTGGCCTTTCGAACAACCATGGAGCGCCCTTCCAGTTCCGCCAGCGTCTCGGGGTCCGTCATGTATTTCGAAACATCCATGCTGATGAAATGGTGAGGGATGATATCCTTCAGCGCCTCAAACCAGAACTTCGACATCTGCGTCAGCACGCGGCCCTTGCCGGGAATCGGCGTGGGCAGAACGACGTCAAAGCAGGATATTCTATCGGTAGCCACAATGAGCAAGGCGTCGCCCAGATCATACACATCCCGAACCTTGCCGCGGGATGACAGCGGGCGTTCCCGCTCCGTCGTATACATCAGCGTCTTCTCTGCCATTTCCTTGCTCCTTTTTTTATGAGTTGTTGTTTGTGTCCGTAATCCGGGGCTCTTACGTATCCGAAGTGGGAATGAAGCGCGTGTACTCGGCAACAGACGAGCCGGACAGGCAGCTCTCAATGATATCCCTGCCGAGAGGCGCCAGGTCGGGATGCAGGAATTCCCTGATCTGCGCGTGGAAGAAAGTTGTCAGTGTCCGCGCGCCCTGGTCATAGGCTTCTGTTCCGACTTCCGGTTGCGTGTCAACCTGAAGGAACCACTTGGGAATCATGGTTCCCTCAATGCGCATGCTCTGCAAGGCGAAGCCCAGCAGCGGGCATCGCGAGGGCACCACTTGGTCCGAAAGGAACCGCGCGTGTCCCCGGCGGGCAAGGTAGTCCCTGGCAAGCCACTGCGGCATAAACCCTGTCTCCCACGCGCCCACATGCTGGTTGGGCACAAGGATGTAACGGGTCTTGGTCGCCGTCGTGAACTGCTCGAGCAACAGGTTGGCCTGATCCACTTTCCTTCCTGTTGCAAAAGGCCAGTAGCTGCCAACGCCCTCACTGCTCATCCCCTCCTGATCCACAATGCTGGGATTCGCGTGGCCTCGCGGAGATACCAATCGCCACAACCACGCCAGGGCGGGGGGCAGTATGTGAAAGACCCCCAGGATCCCGTAGGTCGGATGTTCCCGGGTGCAGGGCGGTGTCCGAACGCCAAAAGAGCGGATATTGATCTGGGCCTTGTCGTTCACCACACCGGGAACAACGCTCCGCGGCATGATGACACGGGGATTCGGACACGGCGTGCCCGGCGCATCCTCGATATGCTCCCAGATCAAGGCGGTTGAGTTGGACATCGCGTCAATATTCAGAAACAGCAGGGATCGCGGGGAATGAATCGTGAGCCGCTCGAGGTCATGATCCGTTCCATATCCCGTGATGTGATTGACACGCACGAACCAGGCTTGCTCGGCGTCCATGAGATACAGGTGCTGATCGCCTTCCTGGAATTCCGTGTGACACAAGCCCATGTCGTCACAGACCGGCCGCAGTTCACAGGTACGCTGAATTTCGAGGTAGCGCTCTTCGCCACCCACCATATTTCTCCCCAGCAGGAGCCGCCCGTCCGGCAACCGGTGAGGCTGCTGCAACATCTCGCTCTTGCCGCCGCCGCTGGCGCCTTCGTGCATGAAGGTCACGACGTTGTCGTAAGGAGTAACGACTCGCACGGCCGAGCAGTGCGCGGTCACCCAGCTTTCATGCGTTCCCTTTTCGATGAGCGCGCCGTAAATGCCTTTCTTGGCGCTGGGCCCGGGGTACAGGTTGTAGGAGAAGATCTCGTGGATTTCGCCCGTTCGATTGTGCGCGACAATCTGTTTTCCTTTGAAATGCGTGTGCCGGAAGGGCGGCGCCACATACAATATCGTTTCGGGCGTGATCTGGCGGTTCATCTGGCTGACATCCACAATCCCCTGCAAGAGGGCGAGCCCGAACGCGAAAAATCCGGCGTTCGCGGGACAGATCGCCAGCGCGTCCCCACCCATCATGGGTTGCCCCATTTCGAACGCGTAGATCGCCAGATCCTGCGTAACGAGCCAGTCGAAGGTCGCCTGCCGGAGCTCGTTGAAGGGCAAACCGAAGACCTCATCGAACCGCGGCTTGTCCGATGGCATATTGTCGGCAATCACCATGCAATCCGGGTCTCTCCGCCGCATGTAGGGATCCATGTAGTTTGCACTGATCCCATTTCGCACGCGCACCACCTTTACTTCCTCCACCGTGCGACCATCCGGCAGAGGATAAGACACCATCCATTCCGAGTTTGCTTTCCCTCCGCACGCCAAGTCCTCCAAATCGGTGAGGTTGAGCGCACAGGTCACCGACTTCGCCTTCCGCAACAACTCCCTCACCTCGTCCGGAACGTTCAATTTCGCAATAAACTCACTGCTCTTCATGTCTACTCCTTTGTTTGGAAGAACACTCCCGTTCAATCGAAGAGGGGTAACGCGTCCTGCCATAAAAACCTCCAAGCCGGCTATCCCGGACTCCCGGTCCGCCATGCTTTCCCATCGCCGGCTCCATAACGGATTCGTCATGGGGAAACAAAAAAGGCCAGCACAGTCTGTGATAGACCATTGCTGACCCTGCGCCTCGAAAAGCCACCCACTCGTGCGGGCCGCCTTCAACTCACATTATCAACGTGAAATTTCTCGTCCTCTTAAAAGTCGAGCGCGGGACGATACCTCAACATTCAAAGGCTGTCAATATTCGGGATAAACAATGTCAAAACTCTTTAGAAATGTCCCCTTCTTCGTCGGGAGGGAGGCCCTTGCTCTCGCTCGATTCTATCGTAGGTTGTTTATCGGAATCAAATGGGAGAAAGAGCATGAAGGCATTTTTGACCTGTCTCTTAATAGTGGCATTCGCGATATCGGCGCGGGGTGAAGTGGAATCAATGGGCGTGGAGTATCATGACGGGGACGTGACGCTTGAAGGGTATCTCGCATGGGACGACGCGGCCGAGGGTCCGCGCCCCGGCGTGCTGGTGGTGCACCAGTGGAAAGGGTTGGGCGATTACGAGAAACGGCGCGCGCGCGCGCTGGCGGAACTGGGGTATGTCGCCTTTGCGATTGATATGTACGGGAAAGGCATCCGCCCCGAATCGGCGCAGGAGGCAGGCAAGCAGGCCGGGCTCTTCAAAAACGACCGAACGCTGACACGCACCCGCGCGAATGCGGGCCTTCGGTTCCTGCAATCCAGCGAGTTGGTTGAAGGACAACCGATTGCGGTGATGGGCTACTGTTTCGGCGGCATGGTCGCGCTGGAACTGGCGCGCAGCGGAGCGCCCGTGGTTGGCGCTGTGAGTTTTCACGGCAATTTCGATACGCCTGATCCCGCGGACGCTAAAAATATCAAGGGCAGCATTCTCGTGCTGCACGGAGCGGATGATCCTCATGTCCCGCCCGAACAGGTTGAAGCGTTTCAAAAAGAGATGCGCGACGCGGGCGTGGATTGGCAGCTTGTCGCTTACGGCGGCGCTGTGCATTCGTTCACCGATCCCGGCGCGGGCAACGATCCCTCGCGTGGCGCAGCATACAATGCCGCGGCCGATCGCCGGTCATGGAAAGCCATGAAAGCATTTTTTGCCGAGGTGTTTAAAACCGCCCGTGCCCGGGAGTGAGAAGTAGAAGCGGTCTGGAGACCGCTTGCCAAACCGCTTGGCCGCCACACCTACGCCCCCGACTTTTCCCTTGACAAAGACAGAAAGCTTGTCTATGTAGAAGCGGTCTGGAGACCGCTTCTATTCGGATTGGTCCGGTTTATGCTCGAAGACAGGTTATGCGTTACGCGGCTTTTTTCGTTCTGTGCGGAGTATTGGGTGCGGGCGCAGCCACATTCGAGGTAAGCACCAACGGGCCTTTGTACAGTATTGCCTCAGTGCCTTGGCACACACTCTCGGCAGGCGACACGGTTCTGATTCATTGGCGCAGCACGCCCTACAATGAAAAATGGGTGCTTTGCCGCCAGGGACTGAGCGACGCGCCCATCACGATCCGCGGCGTGCCCAACAAGTCGGGTGACCTGCCGGTGATTGACGGACGCGACGCGACCACCCCTGCCCCGCTGAACTTCTGGGGCGAGCAGCGCGGCGTCATAAAAATCGGCGGGGCCAACACCCCTTCCGACACAACCCCGGAGCACATCGTCATTGAAAACCTGGAAATCCGCAGCGCCCGGCCGCCGTATCAATATGTCGGCGACGACAACACGACCAATACCTACGCGAACAACGCCGCCGCGATCTATATCGAGAAGGGACGCCACATCACGATTCGCAACTGCATCTTGCAGGATTGCGGGAACGGATTTTTTGCGGGTGCGTTCAGTGGCGTGAGCAGCAATGTCCTCGTCGAAGGCTGCCGCATTTTCGGCAACGGCATCTCAAACAGCATTTACGAGCACAACATTTATACCGAGGTCAGCGGTATCACGTTTCAGCACAACGATCTCGGCCCGCTCCGGCAGGGATGCCTCGGCAACAACCTCAAGGATCGCTCCGCCGGAACCGTGATCCGTTACAACCGTATCGAAAACGGAAACCGTCAGCTTGACCTCGTGGATAGCGACACGCTTCGCCCCCTGCCGTTGTATTCAAACACGTTCGTTTACGGCAACCTGCTGATCGAGTCCACTAACGATGGCAACCGGCAGATCGTCCATTACGGCGGCGACAGCGGAATCACGGCGCAATATCGCAAAGGACGTCTCCACTTCTTCAACAACACCGTCGTCTCGAAACGCTCCGACCGTACCACGTTGTTCCGCCTGTCCACCAACGAAGAGCAAGCAGACTGCGCCGGCAACATCCTCTATGTCACGCTCGCCGGCAACACGCTCGCGATGCTGGACGACACCGGCGCGTTATTCCTGCGCGACAACTGGACCAAGCCCGGCTGTGTTGGCAGTCACGGCTCACTGGGCGGAACCATCACCGACTCGAGCGGCAATATCACCAGCTCCGCGCCCGGCTTTGTTGATGAAGCAACAGACAACTATCGTCTCACAAACGATTCATCCTGCGTGGACGCCCACACCAACGCCCCGAACGTGAAGCCCGATTACGATGGCGTACCCCGTCCGCTCGACGGGAACAACAGCGGGATTGCCGAAGTGGATATCGGCGCGTTCGAGTATGTGCATCCCGCGGCTGATACCGATGGGGATGGGTTTCTCGATTGGATGGAAATTCGCGCGGGGACCGACCCGACGAATTCGCTTTCTCTTCTCAAATGCGTCGCAAATCAATCAGCCGGCGATACACATCCCGTCGTGAGCTGGGCCAGCGAATCCAACAAGCTCTACAGCATCGAAAGAGCATCCTCGCTGTCGCTCGCCTTCACAGCCATTGCCACCAACCTCCCCGCCGCTCCCCCTCTGAACGTTCACACCGACGCCACCGCCGGCGCGGAATCAACCCTCTTCTACCGCGTCGCCGTGGAGTGAGCACGCGGATTGTCTACAGGTGATAATGTCCCGCTGCTTCGGGCTGATATAAAACATCTTCGATCTTGATGCGACGGATCCCGCCCGGGACAGGCCATTCGATCTCGTCGCCCTTTGCGTATCCGAGCAGCGCGGTGCCCACGGGTGCAAGGACCGAAATGGCTCCGCTTGAAATGTCCGCCTGGTTGGGGAAAACGAGGACATAGGCCATATCCTCGCCTGACTCCAGATCGCGGAGGCGCACGCGGGAATTCATCGTCACCACATCCGCAGGCACGTCCCTGGAGGACACCACGGTGGCCCGCCCGAGCTCCGCGGCCAATGCCGCAAGATCTTTCCGGCCATGATCACCGAAATCCTCCGCGACCTCGATCAGTTCCTCAAGCCGCTTCTTGTCGAACTCCGTGATATAGATGTTTCTCGGTGTCATGATTATCTCCCGTGCAACGCTTCCGCTTTCGTAGATTTTAGCCATAAACAAAGATATAAAGCAAGGGGTGAACGAGAAGAGAAGGCTCGCCGCTTCGCCGCGGCAATCTTCATTCGCTTTGCGAACTACGCCGGGACACGGCAGGACCCCTGCAGGAGAAGACTGGCTTGCCAGCTGTAGTCCCGAGGCGCGAAGCGCGTTCGGGACGAAGGGTGGTGGGCCCTGTAGGACTCGAACCTACGACCAGAGGATTATGAGTCCCCTGCTCTGACCAACTGAGCTAAGGGCCCGTCAGGTTGTTGCGCACTATGTGAACGATAGATTGCATCCCAGAGTCAATCATTCTTTGCTTTGTTTGACCTCCAAAACGTTGTATTCAATGAATCAACAGCGGCCATCAGGATGGAAAGATCATGAATAAAGAGCCATCAGACACTTTTGCACAGGTTCCGCTTAAATGGGTCGGCCCCATTCGAATTACGGGCGAGGAAGTTCAGGATGAGGTCTCCGTCCCTCTCGCAACCTACGAAACGCCGCTGTGGCCGTCCGTAAATCGCGGGGCAAAGGTTTCGATGATGACCGACGGCATCCGCGCCGTGATTGCCGACGACCGGATGTCCCGCTCGATCCTGCTCGAAGCGCCCAACGCGGAAGTCGCCGTGATCACGGCGGAATGCGTGCGGAATCGCATCGAAGAACTGCGAAAGGCCGTCACCGAAACCAGCCGTTTCGCCCGCCTGCTCTCCATTCACACGCAGGTTGTCGCGAACCTGATGTATATCCGGTTCGAATTGTTCACCGGCGACGCGGCGGGCCACAACATGGTGACAGCGGCGGCGGAGCAGTTGGCCAACTGGATCATAGCCCAATACTCGGATATCCGTTACGTCTCCATCTCCGGCAATTACTGCACGGACAAAAAAGCGAGCGCGGTGAACGGCATCCTCGGGCGCGGCAAGAACGTCGTAACCGAAATCACGATCCCCGGCCATGTCTGTGCGCGGGTGCTGCGGACGACTCCGCAGAAAATTGCGGACCTCAACATCAAGAAGAACCTGATCGGCACGATGCTCGCGGGCGGCATTCGGAGCGCCAACGCGCATTTCGCGAACATGCTGCTGGCGTTCTACCTCGCAACCGGACAGGACGCGGCCAACATTGTGGAGGGTTCGCAGGGCTTCGTTCACGCGGAGGCGCGGGGCGAAGACCTCTATTTTTCCGCGACCGTCCCTAACATCATCGTGGGCACGGTGGGCGCGGGAAAGAACCTCGATTTCGTTCAGGAAATTCTACGGAAGCTGGGCTGTCTTGAGCAAAGGGAGCCGGGCGAAAACGCGCGGCGACTGGCGGTGATCTGCGCCGCCACGGTTTTGTGTGGCGAACTTTCATTGCTCGCCGCCCAGACCAACCCCGGCGAGCTGATGAACGCGCATCGGAAGATGGAGAGATAGACCACAGATCAAGGTTACGCACAAGACAGAAGAATGGGCCCACAGATCACACAGATTTACACAGATAAAAGAAAGGAATATGTATTCTATGCAAGGGGATGGAGGACAAGCAATCAACGGCAAGTTTCCTCACGGACAAGAGACCTACGCGATTCTTGGCGCCTGTTTTGAGGTATATAATATAAAAGGCTGCGGATTTCACGAACCGGTCTACCATGAATGTCTTGAGCTCGAATTCCCCCTGCGCTCGATCAGCATGCAATCCCAAGCCATGGTGCCGCTGGAATACAAGGGCGTGCGGTTGCGCCAGCACTACATTCCGGATTTCATTTGTTACAACCACGTTGTTTTGGAAATCAAGGCCGTATCGAAGCTTGCGGATGAGCATCGCGCACAACTCTTGAACTATCTGAACGACACGGGTTATGAGGTTGGACTGCTTGTCAATTTCGGTCATCATCCCGGGTTGGAGTATGAACGTATGATCGTTACGAATAATCGAAAACACCATACATCAAATCTGCGTGCATCTGTCTGATCTGTGGGCACTTCCGATGACTGATCCTACAAACGAACGAAAACTGAGACACCTGCGGACGATCGAGGGCGACCCGGAGTCCGACCGGCGCCGTTTTCATTTCGATGCGATCCGGCTGAAACATCGCGCCCTGCCCGAACTGAACCTCCGCGAAGTCTCGCCCGGCATCGAGTTCATGGGTAAGAAGCTTTCCTTTCCCCTGCTGATCTCGTCCATGACCGGCGGCGACCACGATCTCGTGCGCAAGATCAATTTCAACCTGGCGAAGGCGGCAGAGGCCACCGGCGTTGCGATGGCGGTCGGCTCCCAGCGCGTGATGTTCACCAATCCGAAGGCCCGGTCCAGTTTCGAATTGCGGCGGCTCGCGCCCAACGCCCTGCTCTTCGCCAACCTCGGCGCCGTGCAATTGAACTACGGCTTCACGCTGGAACAATGCCGTGAAGCGCTGGAAGTCCTCGATGCCGACGCGCTCTACCTGCACCTGAACCCGCTGCAGGAAGCGGTACAGCCAAGCGGCGATGTAAATTTCAGCGGGCTGGCCGGAAAAATTATTGAGGTCGCGGATGCACTCGACAAACCGGTGGTCCTCAAGGAAGTGGGCGCAGGCATTTCGGCAGAGGATGTCGAACTCATTTTGAAGGGCCGCATTGAGTACATTGATGTCGCGGGCGCGGGCGGCACGTCGTGGAGCCGGATCGAGCATCACAGCCTTATGGAGAGCGACCGCCGCGATCTCGGCCTGATCTTCCAGGACTGGGGCATTCCCACCCCCGCCGCGCTGCAGGCACTGAAGCCTTATCGCGACGCCATCACGTTGATCGCATCCGGCGGCATACGGTCGGGCATGGATATGGTCAAGGCCATGATCCTCGGCGCTTCGCTCTGCGGGATGGCCGCGCCGTTCCTGAAGCCCGCAATGGAATCCACGGAAGATGTAATTGAGGTGATCGAACGGTTGCGCCGCGAATTCACGACCGCCCTGTTCCTGCTTGGCGTGTCGTGCGCGGACAAGTTGATTGGGAGAGAAGAGTTGCTACTGGAGTGCTGGAGTGATGGAGTGGTGGCGTGATGGAAGGAAAAGGACAAGAAAAGTTTCTGCGCCCTCCCCAATACTCCATTTCTCCAACACTCCACTACTCCAATTCCGCTGAGGACCTGACATGACAACTGCAGGCATAGATTTAATCAGCTTCTACACACCGCAATATTTCCTCGACCTCAAGACGCTGGCCGAGAAGCGGGGCGTGGATTACAACAAGTTCAGCGTGGGCATCGGCCAGGAGAAGATGGCGATCCCGCCGCCGGATGAGGACATCGTGACGATGGCGGCCAGCGCCGCGAAGCCAATCCTGGATCAAACCGATCCAAGCGAAATCGAACTGCTCCTCTTCGGCACGGAGAGCGGCGTGGACCAGTCCAAGGCCGCCGCGATGTTTGCGCACGGCCTGCTCAAACTCCCCACGCGCTGCCGTGCTTTCGAATTGAAAGAAGCCTGCTATGCAGGCACCGCCGCACTGCAAATGGCGATCCCGTGGGCCATCCGGAATCCCGGCAAGAAAGCGCTGGTCCTGGCGTCCGATATCGCCCGGTACGATCTGGGCAGTCCGGGCGAGCCGACCCAGGGGGCCGGTGCGATCGCGATGCTGGTGAGCGCGAATCCGCGCATCCTCGCGATTGACCCGGAAAGCGGCCTGTATGCCAGCGATGTCATGGACTTCTGGCGGCCCAATTACAGGGACGAAGCGGTCGTGGACGGTAAGTATTCCATGCGGGTTTACATAGCGGCGTTGGAGGAGGCTTGGCGCCAATATCACACCCTGTCCGGCCACGGGTTCGCGGATATGGCCCGGTTCTGCTATCACCTGCCCTTCACCAAAATGGCGGAGAAAGCGCACGCCCGCCTTGCCAAGACGGCAGGGATTAAGGATCTCACGCCTGACGACCTGGAACACCAGATCGGGGAATCGCTGCGCTACAACCGCATAACCGGAAATACGTATGCCGCATCGCTCTACGAAGGCCTATGCTCCCTGCTGGACAACTGTACAGAAGACCTTGCAGAAAAGAGACTTGCGCTTTTCAGCTATGGGTCAGGCTGCATGGGCGAATTCTTCAGCGGGGTGCTGCAATCCGACTACAAGAAGCACCTCTACAGCGCAGCCCACAAGAATTTTCTGGACAATCGGACAGAGCTGACGTACCAGCAGTATGAGGACATTTTTCAGCTTGGTTGTCCGACGGATGGGGGGGATCATACGTTTGCCCAGTACCGCACCGGTCCGTATCGTATGAAAGGGATCAGCCAGCATAAGCGGCTGTACGAAGCACTGACATGAAGGCAATTGCGCCAGGAAAACTGATTCTGACGGGCGAACACGCGGTGGTTTACGGGAAGCCGGCGATCGCGATGGCAGTGGATCGCAGCGCTCAGTCCATCATCATTCCCGGCGGCGCCCATGACGAGATTTCCTTCGAAATGCAGGATTTCAGCCAGCAGGAGTCCTTCACCATCCGCGCCCTGCGCGAACTGAAGAACCGCGTCGCCAAGAACTACCGCCTTTTTCTCGAAGGCAATCTCGGCATCCGCGAGGTACTCTACAAGCCGGTCGAATTGTTCCAGTTCGCGTTCATCACGATCCTCGACGGCCTGCACCTCAAGGTGGCGAGCGGCTTCAAGATACAACTCCACTCGAACATCCCCATCGGCTGCGGCATGGGGTCATCCGCGGCAACGGTCCTGAGCACCCTTCGCGCGATCGGCCATTATTTCCGCGTGGACTTCCGGCCCGAGTGGTACCAGGCCTACAGCCTCGAAGCGGAAAACCTTCAACACGGTCATGCCAGCGGTGTGGACACCTACATTTCCCTGCATGGTGGATGCGCGCGATTCCAGGAAGGCCGGGCGGAGAAGATTCCCCTGCCCCGCATGCCAATGCATCTCGTCAATACCGGCACGCCGATCACTAGCACCGGCGAGTGCGTCACGCACGTGCGCGAGCGATTTTCGCAGAGCCGGATATGGGAAGATTTCGAAACCATCACGCGCGCGATGGAAATCGCCCTCGCGCAGAACAACATCGAGGAAATCCAGCGGCTGATCCGCGAAAACCATCGCCTGTTGAGCGAGATCGGCGTCGTGCCCGAAAAGGTGCAGGGATTCGTCGCTGACGTGGAGAAGTGGGGCGCCGCCGCAAAGATTTGCGGCGCGGGCGCCTGCGGCGGCGACAACGCAGGCATCGTGCTCGTCTGCTCCGAGAAAGCCCCGAAGGAAGTCTGCGAGCGTTACGGCTACGACATCATTTCCGTCCGCGGCGAACCTCTCGGCGCGCGGATTGTCGGGTGAGTTTTTTCCAATCCGCCAAAGGCGGACAAGTGCCTGGAAAAACGGCCGGAATATTTTCCAATCATTGGAAAAATCTTCGCGACCGTGTATCATGACGGCATTCGATCACAGATTGTTGTACTGAGGAGATCGCATGAATACGCCCATTCGCACCTCCGCACCCGGCAGCATGATGCTGTTCGGCGAACACGCAGTGCTTCACAGCCATCACGCACTCGTCTGCGCGCTCAACCGCCGCATCCACGTTTCGCTCATGCCGCGCGAAGACCGCGAAATCCATATCACCTCATCCCTCGGCCGCTGCATGGTGATGCTGGACTCGATAGAGCCGAAAGAACCTTTTTCGTTTGTGCTGAGCGCCATCGCGCGGCGCAAAGCGGATCTGCAGACCGGCTTCGACCTCACCGTGCAATCGGAATTCACACACAAGGCCGGGCTTGGCTCCTCGGCCGCCGTCACGGTGGCCACGACCGCAACGCTGGATCTCTGGCTGGACGGGGAAGCGAAAGAGGAACACGTGCTGCGGGAAAGCATCGCGATCATCCAGGAAGTCCAGGGCCTTGGGTCCGGCGCCGATGCCGCCGCGAGCGTATATGGCGGCATCCTTCTATATCGTGCAAAGCCGCTCAAGGTGACAAAACTGGGCGCCGTGCATCCCGTTACACTGGTTTATTCCGGTAGCAAAAAACCGACGGCCGATGTGGTTCGCATCGTCGAGGCCGCGCGCGAGAAGCACCCCGAAACATACGACCGCATCTACCAGTTGATGGGACACAGCGCCGAGGAAGCCGCGGCGGCCATCGAACGCGAGGACTGGCAATCGGTCGGCGGACTGATGAACATCAACCAGGGCCTGATGGACGCTATCGGCGTCTGCGACGGAAAGATGGCCGGCATTGTTTATGCCCTGCGGAAAGATCCCGGCATCATGGGCGCGAAGATCTCCGGATCCGGCCTCGGCGATTGCGTCATCGGCCTGGGCCGCGCGCGGAACGAAGCGTTCTCCTACGACCAGTTGCCGACCGCGATGGCGTCGGAAGGTCTTGTGATCGGGGAACAGACGCCGGGAAGCCAGGAGCAAACACCAGCCACCGCTTAGCAACGGCGGCTTCACTTTCCTTTTTACTGTCGCCGCGCCTGGTAAGGCGTGGCGACTGCCGTGGGTTCAGTGTGGGCTTTTCGATTGCCTCGCATCCTCGCCTTGTGCCATAAGCGGATCATGACGAAGAAGGACATCGTATCGAACCTCTTGAGAGGACGGCCGGCAACGCCGCGCGCGGAAGCCAAAACCTTCGCGCCCGCCAACATTGCGTTGTGCAAGTACTGGGGCAAGCGCAACGAAGAGTTGAACCTTCCGGTCACATCGAGCCTTTCCCTTTCGCTCGGTGCACTTGGATCTGAAGTTGTCATCGCTCCCTGCGAAGGATCAGACCGGGTGGAATTGAACGGGCAGGTGATTTCCTCCGAAGCTTCTTTCGCCACACGCCTGTTTGAATTTCTCGACCTGTTCCGCCCCTCTCCGGAGACCCGCTTCAACGTGATCGCACGAAACACGATTCCGACCGCCGCAGGATTTGCCTCGTCCGCATCCGGCTTCGCCGCGCTCGTTACGGCGCTCAACGAGCTGTTCGGCTGGGGATTGGACAAGCGGGCGCTTTCGATCCTGGCGCGGCTCGGTAGCGGCAGCGCAAGCCGGTCGGTGTACGATGGATTTGTCGAATGGCATGCCGGCTCGCGCGAGGACGGCATGGACAGCTACGCCGAACCGCTGAATGCGCGTTGGCCGGAAATCCGCATGGGCCTGCTGACGATATCCGCGCAGACAAAAAAGACCGGATCACGGCCCGGCATGAAGCATACCGTGGAGACATCTCCTTTATACGCGGCGTGGCCTGAGAAGGCGGCGCTGGACCTGGCGGAATTGAAGAGCGCGATCGCCGCGCAGGATTTCGAGCGCCTGGGCCGGACCGCGGAATCCAACGCGCTGGCGATGCACGCCACGATGATTGCCGCATGGCCCACCCTGCTCTACTGGCTGCCCGAATCGGTGCGCATGATGCAACGCATCGGCGACCTGCGCGAAGAAGGGGTCCCGGTATTTTTCACGATGGACGCCGGCCCGAACATCAAGCTGCTGTTCCTGGAGAATAGCGAACCCGCGATCCGCGCGGCGTTCCCGGATGTGCAAATCGTCGCCCCGTTCGTGAATTGAGCGATAACGCCGCCCCGTTATTGACATCGAAGGCTTTTTTCTTAGTATGTCCCTTTCGCAAGGGGCCAGATAGCTCAGTTGGTAGAGCAACGGACTGAAAATCCGTGTGTCGTCGGTTCGATTCCGACTCTGGCCACCATTCCTCGCATGGCTTTGCCATGCTCGTCATGGCAAGCCAGACAAGATATGCCCCTGAGAAGCAGCGGCGGCTGAGACAGCCAATCGGTAGCACTCCACGACCTGCGGATTCTCGCTCACCCGCCAATCCACCATTCCACCCACTTCTTCCTCACGCTTCAAAATACTGAACCAGAAAATCGCCTTGAGTAAAGGCAGGTCCCGGTCGAGTCGCGGCTGTGTATCATCGGTGATGTTGTAGACCTGGCGAATCCACTCGCACTTGATCTCCACCTCGCTCGCTCCACCTTTTTTTGTGTCGCCAAGGTCAAAGAGCGCGGAAGTTTCCGCGATCATCATCGGCTTCCCATGCGCGGCAGCGAAGAGGTCGTGAAAATTGCCGACGGGATTGCCGAATCCGAGGGCCTGTCCCCACTTGCCTCGCGGCGGCACCTCGTTCGCACCGCGCGTTTCACCCCAGTGGTAGTAACTGATCCCCACCCAATCCACGACATCATCACCGGGATAATACGGCGTATAGGGATCGCCGGATGACAGATGCGGATTTGCAAACTTGCATCCCGGCCACGGGTAGCCCCATCCCTGGTTCGGTGTCCATGCCATCGCCGCGTCCGGCGCTTCGCGATGCAACACGGCGGCGAATTCGCGGAATCGCTCGACATATTTTTCCGGTTGCTGGCCCCAGGGATACCAGCTTCCGTTCATCTCGTGATTCCATCGCACAATCGGCGCGGTCCAACTCTCCCTGCTCACGCGTTCCGCAAACCGGGCCACCTGTCCGGCGTTGTACGAATCCAGTCCATGAAAGCATTCAACGGTGATCACGGGTATCGCCCGGACCTCGCGGCATCCTGCGAGAAAGCGCGTAAGCTTGCCGTAATGCGGCTCGCCGGGCTCGACGACTTCCGGGAAATCAACGAACGTCATGAACAGGCCGTGGCGCACGCCGGTCTGCCGGTTGAACGCCGCAAAATCCGACTGCTCCTCCAACAGGATGGCGCCGGGACAAAGGCCACGCTCCGGCAACGCCGGACCTCTTTTTACAGCCATAGGCATAAAAGAACCTTTGTTTTGGCTTTATGATACCGGTATCTCACTGGTTTTAGCAAGCCTTGTGATAAAAAACCTTTCCTGTTTCTTCCCGGCCCGTTGGGCCGGGGTGAGGGGGATCAACCCAACCGCGCTTCGACCAAGCGAATCTGCCGGTTGCGCAGGGCCTCGGCGTGCGGGGCCGGAATCACGGCGCCGCGGATATCCGCGGTATGCCCGTCGTTGAACGTCAGGCGCAGAGACCGGATAGCGGCCCCGGCGGGACCGAACGTGTCGCGGCACGGACCTTCCTGCGTGTAGATCACGGCGGTATGTCCGAGGAACATGAACGCGAATGAGCAGCGCGGCACCTCGTAGGACGTTGGCTTTCCATCTGCGCCCATCAGCTCCATGCGTCGTGGTTCCGACGTGAACAACCATGACGGAAGCGTGGGCTGCAATACGGCTTCAAGCGAACCGCCGGCGTTCACCCGGAACGGCCTTTCGCCCGCGCACATGTAGATCCACATGTGAATGAATTCGGCGGTCGCTCCGCTGAGCCGCGCCATGAACCCCTTCCCCACCTGCTTCCGGTCGGGATACACCTCGCTGACAATGAACGACGAGTTTTCCGTGGTGCTGCGTCCGTACACTTTCGGATCCAGGAACGGAATCGCGCAATGGCGGAAGTCCTCAAAAAATTCCTGCGCGAGCCCGCTGCGCAGCATTTCAAGCAGGTACTTATACTCCATATGCAGCCAGACCGACTCGTTTTCCAGCCAGCCGCGCGCAAAGGTGCGGGTGCGTCCGATGGAAATGGGTTCGCGTGACACGTCGGCGTTTACCTTGTACATGCTCAGGGTCTTGTCGAACAGGCTGCTGCGCCTGACGGATCGCACCAGCTCCGAAGCCTTTCGCGTGTTCCGCTCCAGCCGCAGGGCGTGCACTTGCCCTTCGAGAAACAGCGGCAGTCGGATCTGCCGGACCACGAGCGGCGTAAAGGTCGGATGCCCGTCCACGACGGGTCCCGGCTTCCACCGGGTAATCTCGTACCGGAAATAAGTATGATAAAGTCCGGTCTTCCGGTCGCGCGCGGCCGCGATTCCGGCTTCCACGTGCGCCAGCGCGCGATCAATGAAGTCCGCAACCGTTGCGGCGGCGATTTTCTTCTCCGCGCCCGCGAAGCCAATCCGGACGCGCGCGCGGAATTTCTCCTTCAACGTCGAAGCGGCGTCCCAGAAGCGGAACGCGCGGCGGCGCCGGTCGCCTCCGTTCCGGGCGCGCAGCAGGCGGTGCAAGCCGGCGATCAGATCGCCGAATTCCACCGGGAGGGCCCACGGGTAATTGCGCGGCGCGGCCTCCGCTGATTCGCGAAGGAGCAGGAGCAGACGCTTCAACTCCAGTGTCTCGCTCAACGACGACCCGAAGCAACCGGGCAGTCCGTTCAACGCGTCGTACCAGTTCGGGCGATCCGCCTCCATCTCGATGCCCATGCCGCAGAAGTCGAGCGAAGCGAGCTTCACGGCGGCAAGCCCGAGCAGCTTGGAGGCGAGCGTCGTGGTATAGACGCGGCCCTTCCCCTGTCGCGTCCTGACCGCATAAGGCCGCGTCTGGCGTGAACGGATCAACTGTTCTTTCGCCTCGTCCACGTCCAAGCTGTTGAGCTGGCACGGCGCGCCTTTCAGCAGCACGTATTTCTTCGAGCGGGGTTTCACCAGCACATGCGAATCGCAATAGGTGAACTCCCTGCGCCGAAACAGCAGATCGCTCACCTTCTCCGGGAAGATTCCCCGGAAGGATTCGAGCAGGTCCATGTTGTACGTCCAATGATCCGTCCAGTAGCCGTGTCCATGTAGAGAAGCCTCGACCGGCTCGGCATGCTGGAGGATATCCGCGATGACATCCTCGCGCCGGCCGCGGTCCATGCCCCGCGCCGCCATATCGGTCAACAATCGCCCAAGCTCGAACTCGCGCGTGACGTGCTTGAGGAACCAGGCCGCATGGCGGCCGGCGATCCTCTGCGCCGTTTTCCGCAGCGCGGCGGTTTCGCGGCACAACAGCTTCTTCGGCTGCACGAGCATGGGGTTGAAGCCGTCCGGCTGAATCAGGTTCATGAAGAACACGATATCCGAGGCGCCGACATCCGGGTTCATGAACACATCGTGACGGCGGTTCTGATTCACATCGCGGTAATTGCTTTCGCCCTGTGAAAAGAAGGTCGGCTCGATGATGAAGTAGTTGTAATCGCGCTCCAGGTCGCCGTGCTTGCGCGTGTAAAGCGAAAGCACGATCGGCCGGCCGTCCGCCGAACGGCCCACGGTGGTCGGGCTGCCGCCACGCATGAGATTATCGAGCAGGTTCTGCCGTGCATAAGCGTCGAGCGTGCCGTGCGAAGAAACCATCGCGCAGGGTTGCGTCAATTTCCGTATCAATGCGCTGTTCTGCCGTCTCGCTTGTTCAACGTAGGTCTCATCGCGCGCGTGGCGAACGAAATCGGCGAGTGGCGCGGGTGACGGCGCATATCCGTAGAACATGTGAAACGTCTTTTCGGCGCCGGGCTCGAGGGCAAACTCCGCGAGCAGCAGGCCGCAGGGAAGTTGATTCTCCGTCATCTGGTCGCCCGGCGCGCGGTAAGGCTCCGGCTTGAGAAACAGAACCGGGCGGCTGAGATCCGTGGCGGGACCATATACCGCTGCGGGATCCACGATCGGCTGAAGCAACCGGTCCGGCGCGCCGGCTTCGTATCCGAAACAGAAATTCACACCCGACACAGCCTCGACCACCGTGGAATCGTCGGAGGTGGCCT
Source organism: uncultured Verrucomicrobiota bacterium (assembly GCA_964617565.1). Lineage (GTDB taxonomy): Bacteria > Verrucomicrobiota > Kiritimatiellia > CAIQIC01 > JAGNIJ01 > JAKJGV01. Next base: position 17,703 of record CAZTYH010000006.1, on the reverse strand, counting down.
TGGTTCGGAATCCCGGCGTGCGCTCGGCGAGGCCGATCACTTCCGCGTGCGACTGCGCGATGTAGCGCATTTCCTTGATCGAGAAGTTATTCAAACCATAAGGAATGATCAGCGAAAGGCCATCGAGCATCTGGAGGGAAACGGGCTTGTCCGAAAGATTCCTGATCCGCACCGAGCGCACGAGTGCGCCGAGCGATTCCTGCGGGAGCGTGAAATAGCGGACCGCGGTCTCGATCCCGCTTGCAGAACCTATTTCGAGAAGCGAGAGCTCCTCCGGGCGTACTTCCATGAGTTGCGCGGATTCGCCGTTTGCGTTGCATTGCACCTGGAACGGCTCATGGTGCCGGATGCCCGCCTTGTCGAAAATTTTCAGGAAGGTCTGGAAGCCCTGGCGATAGACCAGTTGGAACGCCCAGTTGGCGGAAACGAATTCGGCGATGGGATGATCCTTGTCACGCAGGCCGAAGCTGCAGATTCCCTGCCCGCGATTCACGTAAAAAGCCCACATCGGGATACCCCAAGGCCCGGCTACACCCGGCAGAAAACTGCCGAACGGCGACGCCATGTTGTAATTCCGGATCGTGAAAGAACCGTCGGCTTCAAAACGATATTCAGGCTGCAGATCGCTCATTCAAACCTCCCAACCGGACCGTTTCCATGTACTTGGAGTATCGCGGAGAGTCAATGTCATTATGCGGAGCGCTAATAAGCGCTGGCTTTTGATCTGCGGGTCGTTTATGTATGTCCGCAGGGATGTGCCGGGAAGCCTTGCCTTGTCGGCATGCGTGAATTCAGAGGGGAAAACGCGTCGTGGAAAACTCCCAGGGTAAAAGCACGAATCGCAGAAAATCGAAAGGCGGCTCTCTTGCTTCTCCGCCCGCGGCCGACGAGTCGGTCGCAACAACTTCGCTCAAGATCCTCGTGGTGGATGACGATTCTGTTGACCGCCTGAATGTCTGCACGGCGCTCCGCTCCTGCAAGTTCAAAGCCGAAATCGAGGAAGTCGAGTCACTGGCCGCAGCGATGGAGAAGCTGCGCGCCGGCCCCTTCAGCGTCGTCATTCTCGACCATCTCCTGCCCGACGGCAAGAGCGTGGACTTCCTCCGCGAGCTGCGCAGCCGCGGGCTGCGCGTCCCCATCGTCGTCACGACGGGCTACGGCGATGAAGCGCTGGTCGTGGAACTCCTGAAGACGGGCGCGGGGGATTACCTGTCGAAGGATCGCATCACGCCGGAGTCCATGTTCCGCGCCGTATCTCACGCAATCCGCGTTTTCCGCGAACATGAAGAATCTCTGCGTAAAGATGCGCTGCTGGAAGCCAGCGCGCAGGCAGCGGCATTGCTGCACGCGCGCAGCGACCGGCTTTCCGTGCTTGGCGGCGCGCTCAGCCTGCTGGGGCGCGCGCTCGACGCCGACCGCCTCGCCGTGTTCGAAATCCTGCCTCACCCGAGAACCCATGCGCCGGCCGTTTGCCATCGCTGCGAGTGGATCGGATCCGCCGATGAAATACGACTGAACGACCCTGCACAGCAGAGCGTGCCGTTCGATCAGCTCGGATTGGCCCGCTGGCACGCCGTATTGCTTTCCGGCCATGTGGTAGCCGGGATGCCGGGCGCGCTGCCGGAAGGAGAACGCGCGCTGTTCACCAACCGCGGCATACGCTCTTTCATGGCCGTGCCGATCATGATCAGCGGCCGCTGCTGGGGCTTCGTGCAGATCGAAGCGCACAACAAGGATCGCGTATGGTCGGAGCAGGAAAAACACATTCTATTCACGCTTTCATCGGCGATCGGCGGGACACTGCTTCACCGGCGTGACGATGACGCGTTGCGCCAGAGCGACGCGCTGCATCGCGAAATTGTAAACCTGCAAACGGAGCTGATTTCGCGGTTCACACAGGATTACCGCCTAACGTTCGTCAACGAAGCTTACTGCGCCTACTGCAACCGGACGCGCGATCAATTGATCGGGGCGGATTTCCGTTCATTCATCCCCGAGGCGCAACATGCCGCTGTTGCCGAACACCTGGCCGGGCTGACCCCCGCAAATCCCGTGGGCACTCATGAAAACGATGTAAGCAACGCAGACGGCAGCGTGAAATGGATCCAGTGGACCAATCGCGCGTTTTTCGACGAGCTTGGCGTCGTGCGGGAATATCAATCCGTCGGACGCGACATCACTGCACTTCGAAATGCCGAAAAGGAAGTCTCCGCATCGCGCGATTTTCTGAACAACATTATAGATGCCATTCCGGATCCGATTTTTGTCAAGGATCACCTGCACCGCATGGTGCTCATCAACGAGGCCGAGTGCCGGCTTACAGGACATCCACGGGAAGAAGTGCTGGGGAAGACCGACGAGCTTTTCTTCCCGAAGGAGCAGGTGGAAGTCTTCATGGCAAAAGACCGGGAAGTGATGGAGTCCGGCCGGGAGAACGTCAACGAAGAGCAGATCACCACGGCCAATGGCGATACCCGCACCATTGTGACCAAGAAATCGCTATACCGGACTCCCTCGGGCGAGCCGATGGTCGTCGGAGTTATCCGCGACGTTTCGGATATGAAAAAAGTGGAGTTGGCGTTGCGGGAGCGCGAGGAGCAGTACCGCACACTGCTCGACAACCTTTCCGTCGGCGTTTTCCGCACTACCACCGACGGACGCTTGCTCCAGGTCAATACCGCGCACGCGCGCATCCTCGGATACGAGCGGACGGAAGAGATCATGAACCTGCGCGTTCCCTCGTTCTACCAAAATCCCTCGGAGCGTTCCAGCCTGATGGATTTGCTTGCGCGTGAAGGCAGTGTGCGTGAATTCACACTGCATCTGAAGAAGAAAGATGGAACCCCGATCATCGCTTCGCTCTCGGCAAAGGCCCATTACGACTCAACGGGCCGCATGGATTGGGTAGATGGCGTTATCGAAGACGTGACCGAACGCTCGCGCGTGGAATCGGAACGGCGCCGGGCCACGGAATCGCTGCAGGCCGCGCTTTCGCACCTGGAAGATCTCGAGGCCACCATCAATCGCAGTCCTCTGGTTGTCTTCGTGTGGCGCGTGGCTGAAGGCTGGCCGGTGGATTTCGTCTCCCGCAACGTGCAGCGGATGCTTGAATACACGGCGGACGATTTTCTTTCAGGCCGGGTCTCCTGGCCGGGGATCACTCATCCAGACGACGTGCCCTGGCTGGAGAAAGATGTCGCCGAAAATATCCGTAAGGGTGTGGATGAATTCGTGCAGAGATATCGGCTTATCAGCAAGTCAGGCAAAACCCGATGGATCGAGGATCATACGCGTGCGGTCCGGAACGCGGAAGGCGCCATCACGCACTTCCAGGGCATCCTGCTCGACATCACCGAGCGGCACGCGGCGGAAACCGCCCTGCAGGAAAGCGAGCTGCGTTTCCGTGAGTTCGCCGAGATGATGCCCCAGACGGTATTCGAAGTGGACATGGAAGGGCATATCACATTTATCAATAAAATCGCTCTTGAGGCGTGGGGCTACTCGCACGAGGAGGCCCATGCAAGCTCCTGCTTCGATATCGTCATTCCCGAAGAGCGTGACCGGATGCGCGAAGGGATGCGCTTGCGCTTTGAAGGCGATAAGACAGCTCACGAATACACCGCCGTGCGAAAGGACGGCACGCGATTCCCCATCCTTCTCTATGCCGTGCCGATCATGCGCAACGGGAAACCGATCGGCATAAGGGGTATCGCCATTGACATTACCGGACGGAAGAAACAGGAAGAAGCCCTGCGCGAAAGCGAAGAGCGTTACCGCACTCTTGCGGAGGGCGCGCCGGACATGATCTATTTGTGCGACCCTGAGGGCCGTGTGCTCTATGTCAACCAACAGGGCGCCCGCCAATTTCGAGCGGACCCTCAGCAACTGGTCGGCAAGAGCCAGGCAGACCTGTTTGCCCCGGATATCGCAGCGCGCCACAGTGCCTCCATCCGCCGCGTGGTCGAGACGGGCGAACTTCTTACAACGGCGGTGCCGGAACATATGCCTCATGGCGACGTCTGGATTGACACACGCCTGGTGCCGATCAAGAACCGGGAAGGCCGGGTCGTGGAGGTCCTTGGCTTCTCGCGGGATGTGACCGACCGCATGCACGCCGAGCAAGCCGTAAAACAGAGCGAAGAAAACTTCCGCGCACTGGCCAGGAATGCGCTTGATGGGATCGCGATTTTTTCCGCCGAGGCTCGGGTCGTCTATGCAAATGAAGCCATGGCGCACATTACGGACTATGAACACGAGACGTTAATGTGCAAAACGGTTGACGATCTGATCCGCCCCTCCGACAAGGAGGCTCATTACAAGCGGTTCAACCAGGTCCTGGCCGGAGACATCCCTGCGCACCGCTTTGAAGCTTACATGGTCATCCGCGATGGCTCAGCCATCCCCGTGGAAGTATCCATCACGCGAACCGACTGGCAGGGAAGTCTTGCTGTCATGGCTATCGTCCGCGACATCAGCGAACGGAAGCAGATCGAAGAGGAGCGCGCGCGTTATGCAGCCATGCTGCTCGAAGTACAGGAGCGGGAACGCCGCGACATCAGCGCAATGCTGCACGATCACCTGGGGCAGCTACTGACTCTCGCCCAGCTCGAATTGGGGTCGGTTCGCGGCGCTGAAGAAAAGTCTGCCGAATCATTGCAGCGGGCGCTACAACGGCTCAAGGATGCGCTGGATTCGGTGCGACGGTTGGCGGTCTCGTTGCGACCTCCAATCCTCGACGACCTGGGGATTGAGTCGGCCATCGAGTCGCTCACCGAGGAGTTCATGGAAAGCTCTGGAGCGGAAGTGTCTTTTTCCCGCAAGGGCAGCCCTCTGCAATTAAGCAAGAAAGAGGAAATATGCCTGTATCGTGTGCTACAGGAAGCGCTGACCAATGTGATCCGACATGCGCAAGCGACTCGCGTGGGTGTTGAGATTATCAATGACTCGTCCGGAATCACGCTTGAAGTGCGCGATAACGGCAAGGGCCTGGATGCAAGGCCGGATGGCCACGAGCATGGAATTGGCTTTATCCTGATGCGCGAGCGAATTGCAGGATGCGGAGGAAGTCTCGAATTGCGTTCGGCGGAAGAGGGCGGAACTATTCTCCACGCTCATGTCCCGGCGGAATCAAGGGGAAAGGAATGACTCCATGATCAGGCTGATGATCGCGGATGACCACGCCATGCTGCGGGATGGATTGCGCGACAAGTTTTCCGGCGAGGAAAACATAGAGGTCGTCGGTGAAGCCGGAACCGGTGAAGAACTGCTCAAAAAGCTTTCGACCATCAGCCCCTCCGTGATTGTTCTGGACCTGAAGCTCCCCGACACCAACGGCGTTACGCTGATTCCTCAAATCAAGAACTCGCTGCCCGAATGCAAAGTCGTGGTGCTGACGATGTATGACCACACCCGTTACGCCACGCACGCCATGGAAAGCGGCGCGGATGCCTTTGTGGTCAAAGGCGCTCCGTTTGAAGAATTGCTGAAGGCCGTGCGCGCCGTTTCGGAAAACGAAACGTACGTTTCTTCCTCCATGGCGTCGCGCATGGCGAAACTGCTCAGGGGGCGCAAGAAAAAGGGCTCACTGGAATGCCTGTCGGAAAGAGAGTTCCAGGTGATGATCCTTCTCGGCAGCGGCATGTCTGTCAAGGAGATCGCCTACCAGCTCAACCTGAGCGAAAAAAGCATCACCACCTACCGCGCGCGCGTGATGGAAAAGCTCGAGCTTTCCAGCAAGGCGGACCTTATCCGCTTCGTACTCGAACAGGGATTGATCGAATAGTCCCTGTCGCAATCGGTTGCATATCCCGTTTTCCTTCCTCGACGCTCTCGCAGGACATCGAGAGCTTGTAGGGATAATCCTATAGCTTCCTTCGCTTTACGGAATGGACAGAAAATCAGAGGCCTTCTATTTATTATATCAGTTCTTTGGGTCTCTATCGGTGATTCGCACTGGGGCGAGGAGAAGTATGCAGACTGGGGGCTCGGGGGAGCCTGCAAAGGGTTAGGAAAGGCGAGCACCGATTTGATGAGGAGCAGGAAGGCTTGCATGCCCCGGCATGCAGGCCTTCTTGTTTTTCCGGGTACGATGTTCGACTGGTTCCTGTCTCCCGTTGCGGGCCGCGCGGCGGCTGTGCTACAAGAAGCCATGCCGCCGATCACTTTAATCGAAGACCTGTTGAAGCGCACCGGGGAAGAAGTCACGCTGCGTGGCTGGCTGCACGGCAAGCGGTCAGGTGGGAAAATCATTTTCCTGCTGGTCCGCGACGGAACCGGCGTCTGCCAATGCGTGGTCGAAGCCGCAAACCCCGAGACTTTTGAAATCGCGAAACGACTGGGCCAGGAATCGTCGCTGACCATCACCGGAATCGTGCGCGCCGATGAAAGGGCTCCGGGCGGATGCGAACTCGCAGTCACCGCGCTCCACGAGATCCAGTGCGTGGAAGATTATCCCATCGCGCGCAAGGCGCACGGGGTGGATTTCCTGATGGACCACCGCCACCTGTGGCTGCGCTCGCCGAGGCAGACGGCGATTCTCCGCATCCGGCATTCGCTGATTCGCGCCGCGCGCGACTTCTTCGATCAAAATGGATTCACGCTGATAGACACCCCTATCCTCACCCCCGGCGCGGCCGAAGGAGCGGGTACGCTTTTCCCCGTGGACTATTTCGGCGACGAGGTTTATCTCGCGCAAACCGGGCAGCTCTACCTGGAAAGCGCCTGCATGGCGCTGGGGAAAGTGTACTGCTTCGGCCCGACGTTCCGGGCTGAAAAATCGAAAACCCGCCGCCACCTCACCGAGTTCTGGATGGTGGAACCGGAAATCGCGTTTGCGCAGGTTACGGACCTCATGGACTGGGCGGAGCAGTTGGTCTGTCACATGATCAAGGAAACGCTCGCCCGTCATTCGGAAGACCTTGCGCTGCTCGGGCGCGACACGGCCCCACTGGAGAAAGTGGTTTCCCCTTTCCCCCGCATCACCTACACGGAGGCCGTCGAGCTGCTGCACGCGCCACACGTGCATGAAAGGCTCGCGAAACAGCTCGAGGAGCGGCGCGAACAGCTCAAACAAGGCATCGCGGAACTCGGGCAGCTTGAAGAAGAGGAGCGCGCCGCACGCAAGGGCTGGCAGCAGGAGAAAATCGCCGAGCGCATTCAAGCGTTGCGCGAAAACATGCGCGACCTCGAAACGGTGATCGGCAACATGCCCCAGCACATGGCCGATGCGCGACAGTTCGAATGGGGACACGACCTCGGCGGGGACGAGGAGACAATCATCTCCACCGAATTCGACCGGCCGGTCATCATCTCGGAATATCCGAAGCGCGCGAAGGCGTTTTACATGAAACCTTCGCCGGCCAATCCCGACGTGGTGTTGAACATGGACATGATCGCGCCGGAGGGTTACGGGGAAATCATCGGCGGCAGCCAGCGCGAGGACGATCTCGCGGCGCTCGAACGGCGGCTCGCCGATGAGGGGATGGATCCCGCGCCCTACCAATGGTATCTCGATCTCCGGCGATACGGGACCGTGCCGCACGGAGGCTTCGGGTTGGGTATCGAACGCACCGTGGCATGGGTTTGCGGCCTCAAGCACATTCGCGAGACGATCCCCTTTCCGCGATTGATGGGAAGGCTCGCGCCGTAAGAACCAAGGGACTGATGGGATGTTGGGGTGATGGAGAAATGAAACTTCGAATCGCAGTGCTTGGGCCGAACAAATGTTCGAAGAGCGAGTATGAGTTGGGTGTGGCCGTCGGAAAAGAGCTGGCGCGGAAGGATTGCGTACTTATCTGTGGCGGACTCGGCGGCATGATGGAGGCTGCGGCGAAGGGCGCAAAGAGCGAGGACGGCATCACGGTCGGCATTCTGCCGAATGCAAGCGCAGACGATGCCAATGCGTATATTGATGTTCCCATCCCGACCGGACTCGGTGCGTTCCGCAACATGCTCGTCGTCCGAAGCGCCGACGCCGTGATCGCTATCGAGGGAAAATACGGCACACTCAGCGAAATTGCTTTCGCCCTGCGACTGGGCGTTCCTGTCATCGGACTTAACACATGGACAATTTCCAAGGATGGGAAACCCGATCCCGGCATTCACGTCGCAAAAACGCCCCGGGAAGCAGCTGAAATGGCTGTGCAAAAAGCGCGGGCGGCCTCGTAAGCGGATACGAGGAGGTTCGACACTTATCCGCTCCTCACGCCCTTGGAGCCGGAAGCTTCGCCCCATCCACCCCTTCGCGAACCGAAATCACGGCAAGCACTTTCGGGACATACATTCGGGTTTCCATGGGGAGCGAGCCTTCGATCGCCTCAAATGAATTTTCGCTGCTTTGCTTGAGAAGGCGCCCCACCCTTCCCTCGCCCGCATTGTAGGCGGCGATGGCAAGCGGCCATGAATTGAACTGCCTGTGGAGGATGCGAAGATACTGGGCGGCCGCGCGCGCGCTTTTGTGCGGATCGGTCCGCTGGTCCACGGGACTCGTGGACATCCCGAATCGCTGGGCCGTGGCCGGCATGAACTGGAAAAGGCCAACGGCGCCGACCGGGCTGCGCGCCTGCGGATTGAGCGACGACTCCACTTCAGCCAGCCAGACCAATTGCTCCGGCACGCCTTCCTCGCGGAAGACCTGCTTCAGGCCGGGGATCACCTCGGCCGCATTTCGCGGAGCCGGCCGTTTTTCCATCTTTGCTTCCCATGCTTTGCGATCGCTTACCACTTCCTGACGCTTTTTTGCAACGGCAGGCGGTGGCGGCGGTGGCGGCGGCGGCCGCGGCGGGACCACAACCCGTTTCGTCTGCACGGGCGGCGGGGGCGGTGGAGGCAGCGGGACAGGCCGGGGAAAAGCTTCTACGGCCTCATCGGCAACCTGAAAATAATCCAGCCTTTGCTGCAACCAATCAGCATAAGGCTGCCCGCCCGGAACGGTGCGCAAGACATCCAACCCCTGGATGACATACGGCAACACGCGATCCAATTCTTCCAGGTCCTGTGAATTCAGAGCCTCCTGGATGCCGGACCAGAAATTCTGCCAATCCGTTGCCCGCATGAATTCATATTCTTCACGGATTTCTTCAGGCAGTTTCTTCTCCAGAATATCTACTCCCCTGTCATACAATTCGCCCAACGACCATCCACCATCCTGCGCCTCGGGGACGCCCGCGCCGGATAAAAACGTGAAAAGCAGGCAGATGCAAAATCGGCTGGCGGATTTCGATTTGTAACGATCGGATCTTTTGCGCGCCGTTGTCATTGCGGCATTTTATCGCGAAGACCACCGGACGCAAACCCGATCGCATTCCTTAAACGCGATTGGAAAGGCGTGGCGTTCACCATGTAATCTTGTACTGCCGGCTGAGCGTGAAAACATTTTCGAGGTGCCTGACGATGGGTTTCGGATCGCCCTCTGCCCCAACCACCTCCACCACATCGAATCGGAAATACGGAGGCTTTGCGCGCAAGCGCCGGAGATAGCGATGCGCGGCGCGAGACAGTGCCCTGCGCTTATCCCGGTTCACCGCTTCCACCGGCCGCCCGTAATTCTCGGTGCGGCGCGTTTTGACTTCCACAAAGACCAGCACCCCGTCTTTACGCGCAACCAGATCGAGTTCATCACGTGGCGAGAGCCGAACGCAACGACCAAGGATGCGATATCCTTTCTCTCGAAGCAGCTTTTCGGCTTTCTGCTCTCCCCATCGCCCGGTGAGCTGGCGCGAAGTCAGTTTCCCCTTGCGTTTGCGGGATGAATCCCGAAGCATGCGCGCGGCAAGCGCGCGCAAATGCGTACTCAGCCTGACCGCCTCTTCACCCAGCCAGCGGATCACAGGCTGAACTCCATCTGCGACACGGGCCCGAACGTGCGCCGATGACAGGAACACGGCCCAAGTTTTCGCAAAGCCGCAAGATGTTCCTTCGTTCCATATCCCTTGTGATGGGCAAAGCCATAGCCAGGATACCGCGCATCCAGCTCAAGCATCATCCGGTCGCGTGTAACTTTCGCGATTACGCTGGCGGCCGCGATGGAAAGACTTTTGGCGTCTCCGCCGACGATGGCCGTGGATGAACAGGGCAATCCCGGAACGGGCAATCCATCCACAAGAACATGATCGGGCAACGGGGTAATGCGCACTAGCGCGCGGGACATCGCGAGATGGGTCGCGGCGAGGATATTATGCGCATCTATCTCGTCCACTTCGGCCTGGCCGATGCCGAACGCAACCGATGGACTCGCACACAGGATCTGAAAAAAGTATTCGCGGCGCGCCTCGGAGAGCTTCTTGGAATCGGTTAATCCCTTGAGCGCATGATCCGCCTCGCTCTTCAGAAAATCGGCGTCGAAACAAACAGCCGCGGACACGACCGGGCCGGCAAGCGGTCCCCGTCCGGCCTCATCCAGGCCGGCCACCCTGCGGTGTCCCCCGGCCCAAGCCTTGCGTTCGTAATCCAGCACGCGGAAGGCTCCTGCTGCTAGTCCTGGCTGGCCACCTTGGTCTTCTTGCCGGTCAGCTTCCGCAGGTAGTACAGCTTGGCGCGGCGCACCTTGCCCTGGCGCTCCACTTCAACCTTGGTCACAGCGGGCGCATGCACGGGAAATACGCGCTCGACGCCTTCGCCATAGGAAACACGGCGCACCGTGAACGTTTCCGTCGCACCGCCGCCATCCCGTGCGACGACGGTTCCGGAGAAGACCTGGACGCGCTCCTTGTCGCCTTCCTTGATCTTCACATGGACCTTCACGGAATCGCCCACTTTAAAGGAAGCAACCTCTTTCTTGATCTGTTCGCCCGCTATCTTCTCAAGGACTTTCGCGCTCATATTCAACCTCTGTTTCTTCTTTCTACTGATTCTTCTCCAAATCCGGTCTTCGCTCAAGCGTTCGTTCGCGCGCGCGCATCGCCCGCCATCGCGCGATCTCCGCGTGATCGCCCGACACCAGCACATCCGGTACTCGCATTCCGCGGAACTCGGCCGGCCGCGTGTACTGCTCATGCTCGAGGAGCCCGCCCTCAAAGGATTCCTGCTCCGCCGCGCCTTCCGCGCCCAGCACACCCGGCCGCAACCTCACTACGGCATCAATAACCACCGCCGCAGGCAGCGCGCCATTTGTCAGCACGTAATCTCCAATGGAGATTTCGTCATCCACCAGGGCCATCCGAACCCGCTCATCCACACCTTCGTAGTGGCCGCAGATAAAGATCAGGTGCTTTTCCCTGCTCAAATCCCGGGCCAGCGCCTGGTCAAACCTCCGACCCTGTGGAGTCATTAATATGACTCTCGACTCCTCGCTGCGCACCGCTTCAACAGCGGCAAAAATCGGTTCGGGCTTCATCACCATGCCCGGACCGCCGCCATAAGGCCTGTCATCCGTCGTCCGATGCACGTCGGTCGTATAGTCACGAAGATTAACGGTCCGGATGTCCACCTTGCCCATCCGAACCGCACGCTTCAACATGCTTTCGCCCAGAAAGCCACCCAACATCTGGGGGAAAATGGTGACGACATCAATTTGAAGCGGATCGCTCATGACCGACCACTTGTCCGCCTTCGGGCGACATCGCGACAACCGCGCGGATCGCACCGCAAAACGGAACTATTCCACAACCTCCAGCATGGCCCGCCGGTTCTGCCGCGCGGCCGCCGTACTGAGAAGTGTGCGAATCGCTCCAACGGTCTTTCCGCTTTTGCCGATCACCTTGCCCACATCATCGGGATGGCAGCGCAGTTCCAGCACGACAGTGCGTTCGCCATCCACCTCGGTAATACGGATATCATCGGGGTGATCCACCAGCGAGCGCACAATGTATTCAACAAGCTCCTTCATGAAACGCACCCCGCTATCACGCGCTCGCAGGTGCGGGCTTGACCGTCTCGGCCGACTTCTTCGCCGCGCGGACGCCCTTCCTGAGAAAGCTCTTTACCGTGTCCGATACAATGGCGCCGCGGCCAACCCAAAAGGCAATGCGATCCGTATCCAGGCTGAAATTTATGCCCTTCTTCTTCGGATCGTACCAACCGACGTTTTCGAGAAATGTTCCACGGTTGGACCGACGGACATCGGTCACCACCACCCGGAAAAAGGGCTGCTTATTGCTTCCCATTCTCCGCATCCTGATCTTAACAGACATGTTCTCCTCCAGCCAATACCAACCTTGAACGGTAGGTCCAAGGTGTGCGAAAGGCAGGGTACTTACATCACTTTGCCCGCCTAAGCAACCTTTTTTGCATCTGCTTCATTCGGCGGCTCATATCTTTCGCCCGCTCAAAATTCCGAAGCAAATCATTAACTTCCCTCACTTCGGTGCCGCTTCCGGCCGCTACACGGCGTTTGCGGCTGGCATTCATGAGCCCCGGACGCACCCTTTCCTCCACGGTCATGCTGCGGATTATGGCCTCCGTCCGCTTCAAATCACGGTCGGAAAGCCCCGCCATTCCCGCTTTTGCCCCGGGCGGCAAAGCGCCAACCCCCGGCATCATTTCAAGCAGGTTTTCGAGAGGCCCGAGCTTCTTCACCTGCTGCAGTTGATCCAGGAAATCGTTCAGATCGAATGAGCCTTCGAGAAGCGCTTCCTGCATCTTCTCCATTTCCTTCTCGTCGAGCGCCTGTTGCGCTTTTTCGACCAGCGTCACGACATCGCCCATGCCGAGAATGCGCGATGCCATGCGCTCAGGATGAAACGGCTCGAGGTCCGACGGCCGCTCGCCGGTTCCCACCAGGAGGATCGGACACTGGGTCACGGCTTGAACCGACAGCGCCGCACCGCCCCTTGCGTCGCCGTCGAGCTTGGTCAGGATCAGCCCCGTCAACCCGACTTCCTTCTGAAACGTCTGCGCGACATTGACGGACTCCTGCCCGATCGCGGCGTCCAGCACGAGCACGATATTTTTCGGATCGAGCTGCTCGCGCAACTCCTTCAACTCCTGGACCAGTTCCGTATCCACCTGGAATCGGCCCCCGGTATCGAACACCACGACATCGGCGTTACTTTTCACCGCCTGCCGCTGAGCCCGTCCGGCCAACTCGCGCAATTTTTCGCCACGTTGCGGCGTGACGACCTCCACGCCGACGGCCTCGGCCAATATGCGAAGCTGATCCACTGCGGCGGGCCGGCGAAGATCGCAAGCCACCAACATGACTTTCCGGCCTTCGGCTTTCCAGCGCGCGGCCAGTTTGCCTGCGGTCGTCGTCTTGCCCGCGCCATGCAAACCCAGCAGCATCACGAGCGACGGCTTGGCCGCCCAGTCAAAGTCGCGCCGCGTTCCTCCAAGCAACTCGACCATCTCGTCGTGGACATGCTTCACCACCTGCTGGCCCGGGGTAATGCTTTCGAGCACGTCTTTCCCGAGGGCCTTCTCCTTCACACGCGTGATAAAATCGCGGGCCACCTGGTAATTCACATCGGCCTCGAGCAAAGCGAGTCTCACTTCCCGCAAGCTGTCCTGCACATTGCGCTCGGACAGCCGGCCATAGCCGCGTAAGTTGCGAAATATCTTCTGAAGCGAACCGGAAATCCTGTCAAACATGGCAAATCCTATTGATTGTCGGGTTGATGGCCTGCCGAACCGTCGTGAGACGCAGCCGTTTCGACATCCATGTATGATAAAGTATCGGGGTAACGCAGCCCGGGCGAGATCTCTATCAACCCTCGTCCCGCGCAACGCATGCAGCCGCGGGCGTACCCGGTGTCCACATCGTAAATACGCCCCATGCCCACGCAGGCCGGGCAGAGCAGTTCCTTCTGCTTATCCAGCTTGCGCACGTAATTTCCGCCCACGCCAAAGCATATCGGACATACAACAACGACATCCGGATTATTTTCATCCCTGACGGTTCCCGAGCCGCTGCAGTAGGGACACTCGATTTTTTCCGTGGAGAAACGGAAAAGGAAAGGCTTATCCGGTCTCTTGTGTCGTGCCACCCAGAAACCCTGCATCAGCGCGACGAGAGGCAGCAGGGCCAGGAAGATCGCCGCCGCCATCTGCGAACGGGTGAAAACCCGCCTGTCATATGTTGTGTACCGGGACCGCATCACGGCTTTCTTCCCCGCGCTATCCGGTCTCTGCCGGACAGATCCCTGAGAACCTGAGCCGGGTTGAATCCGGCCCGCGCCATCAGGGCTTGCGCCGGCTCCGCCTGATTCTCGCCTATCTCGATAAACAGCCATCCCCCCGATTTAAGCGCGTGAACCGCCTCCGGCACAAGCCGGGATATCACGCGAAGCCCGTCTTCTCCTCCGTCGAGCGCGGCCCTTGGCTCGAAAACCCTTATCTCTCGGTCCAATCGCGCCCATTCCCCTGTTTGGACATATGGAGGATTCGACACCACCAAATCCACCGATTCCGCTTCCAATCCGGCAAGCAAATCGCCGTTGATGAATCGCACTCGATCCGCGACCCCGAGCTTTTTCGCATTCGCCCGCGCAACCTCAAGCGCCTCCGCGGATGTGTCCGTGGCGATAATTTCCGCCCCAGCTTTCGTCAAGGCCAGGCTGATCGCAATACATCCGGATCCTGTACCCACATCCACGATGCGCGGTTTTGCGGATTGGCGCACTTCTTCGCAACGCAAGACGGCCTCGACCAATTCTTCCGTTTCCGGGCGGGGAATCAACACGCGCACATCCACGTTGAACACGTGCCCCATGAATTCGACATCACCCAGAATGTACTGAAGAGGCTCGCCGCCGATCAGTCGGCGCAGGTTTTGATGAAAGGTCTGACGGACGGCTGGATTGATTGTTCGATCACGGCACAGCGCCAGTTCCAGGCGCCGGCAGCCCATGGCGCGCGCAAGAAGCGTTTCCACTTTAAAGCGTGACTCCGCGATCCCCGCCGCTTCGCATGCCGCCAGGGCCTCGCCCAGCACATCTGCGACCCCCTGGCCGCGACCGAGCTGAAGGTCAAACGGCACCGGGTTTCTCCATGATTTTCTGGAGCCGCAACTCGGTGTCGCGATCGCGTAACGCATCCACCAATTCGTCCATTTCTCCCTCCATGACCCGGGCCAGGCTGTAGAGCGTCAGATTGATCCGGTGATCGGTCACACGGTTCTGGGGAAAGTTGTACGTGCGGATGCGCTCGCTGCGGTCGCCGGACCCGATCTGTGTGCGGCGTTCATCCGCCACTTTCGCCTGCTCGTCCTGGCGGGTCTTATCCAGGATTCTCGCCTTCAGCACCGACATGGCCCGTTCCCGGTTCCGTTGTTGTGACCGCTCGTCCTGGCTTTGAACGACAATGCCCGTGGGGAAATGGGTGATTCGGACGGCCGATTCCGTTTTGTTCACCTTCTGACCGCCCGGTCCCGAAGCGCGATAAAGGTCAATGCGGATCTCTTCCGGTTTGATTTCAATATCGTCAATCTCTTCCGCCTCGGGAAGAACTGCGACGGTAGCTGCGGACGTATGAATGCGTCCGCTTGCCTCGGTAACAGGTACGCGCTGCACACGATGGCCGCCGCTTTCGTATCGGAGCGTTCGATAGACCTCTTTCCCTTCAACCGAAAACACAATTTCCTTGTAACCGCCGATATCCGAGGGGCTGGCGTCTATCAAGCCGACCTTCCACCCCTTGTTTTCCGCATATCGGCTGTACATGCGGAACAAATCGGCCGCGAAGAGCGCCGCTTCCTCGCCGCCGGTTCCAGCGCGAATTTCCACGATCGTGTTGCGGCTGTCCGCGGGATCGGCAGGAAGGAGCGCAACCATGAGGGCCTTTTCGGCCTTCGGCAGCTCCTGTTCCACGCGCACGAGTTCCGCATCGGCCATTTCCTTCATCTCTGCGTCCACGCCGGAGTCATTTCGCAAAGACACGCTTTCCTCGCGCTCGCGAACCAGTTTGAAGTAGTAATCCGCCGGACCCTGTATTTCCTTGAGATGGGCATGCTCCTCGAGCAGGGCGCGAAACTTCTTCTGGTTCGCGGATGTCGCCGGATCCGAGAGTTCGGTCTCGATCTCCTGCATCCGAATCATCAACGCATCAATTCTGGCTTTCGGGATCATATCGCCGCAAAAAAGCGCAAAAATACGCAAAAATCAGTTCATACACTCAGATAGCACGTATTTCTTAATTTCTAGTTTAGGTCCACCGAAGTTTATGAGCAATCCATGCTCGCGCCTGCAGCCACGCATATAGCCGAGGAGTTGGGCGACGTGATCATTAGAGAGTGTTTTGCATGCCTTAAGCTCGATAATGAGCTCTTTTTCAATCAGCAAGTCCGCAAAATAATCTCCAAGAATGGTGTTGTCCTCATCGAGAACATGGAGCGGATATTGTTGTTCAACGGTCAGTCCAATTTTACGGAGGCGATTGGCGAGACCATTCTCATACACCTTTTCAAAATGACCGTGCCGAAGATACTTGTGCAAGTCGAATGCCTTTTCTCTAATCTGATCGCACAATTCAAAGACCTTATCCTTCCCCATTTTTTCTCTTTCTCCTTTTTGCGTTTTTTTGCGCCTCTTTGCGGCTACACCTGAACACACCAAGGGCCGGGGAATCGTGTTTCGATCCTCCGGCCCTTTGTGTTCGCAAAGCTACTTTGATGCCGCTTTGGCTGCAGACTTTTGGGCGCTTTTCGCCCAGCGCCGCTGGAAGCGTTCGACGCGACCTTCCGAGTCGAGGAGCTTCGCCGTGCCCGTGAAGAACGGGTGGCATTTCGCGCATGTATTCACATGCATCTCTTTCACGGTTGAGCGCGTCTTGAGCACGCTGCCGCATGCGCAAGTAATCGTCGCCTCGCCGTACTGTGGATGAATATCCTTTTTCATACTTCCAACCTCTATTTCCCCGGCCGCTCTGGCGGCCTCCGATTTCACAAAGACCCGGAACCATACAGAGAGCCTGACGGGATTGCAAGAGCGGATTATTCAGCCCTTTCAAGACCTCTTCGACCGTGTGTTCCCAATGCAAAACGCCGGCCCTGCGGAGGCCGGCGTTTTGTCTTGTGGGGGGATGGGGGTTTTTTGCCGGTTACGTCTTTTTCCGCCGAAGAGCACAGGCAATCAATGTGCCCACGCCCATGAGGGCAAATGCAGTCGGCTCGGGGATTTGCAGATAAGCCGAATCGAACAGCAGATCGGAACTGCCGGCCGATCCATCGTAATTATCCACGTTCACCCAGAGCGACATTTCATTCACTCCGGCATTAAATGTATTGGTAAATGCAACCGTGTGTTGAACCCAACCAGATGCCCAACTCTGGGCTGCAACGGCAGAAGCCAGGCTCACAGATTGCCAGGCATCCCCGCCATCCCATTTCCAACCGAAGTCAATATAGAGATCGTCGAATCCGGCATTATCATTGCGAAGAATGTAGATTGAGAAAGTGGCGACCGCACCCAGTCCTGCATTTTCAACCACATCCTGCCCAAAGGAAAGGTCATTACCCGCGCCTCCCATTTCAGAACGCATGGTCCATGTCCCATCCTGTACCCATTCCAATCCCCAATTACCCGTGTCGTTGCGAAACACACCGGGATCACTTCGACTCCATCCATCTGGCGTCCATTCATTCAACCCGGCGTCTTCGAAAGACGGATTGATCAACAGGTTTGCGAAGGCCACACCCGCCAACGCCCACACCACCACAACCGCAACCATCAACTTACTCATTACAAACCCTCCTCCTGCTTGCCTACTGCCTTACTTCATCAGCCCCGGGACCACCCCGAAACCAAAAACAAACGTTTGCTCTTTTTGTCCAAA
>CAZTYH010000005.1:28042-67292 GCA_964617565.1 uncultured Verrucomicrobiota bacterium | reverse complement strand
CGCCCACACTTCCATTTCACCAAAGCGCTGGCCGCCGTATTGCGCCTTGCCGCCCAGCGGCTGCTGGGTAACAAGCGAATAGGGACCCACCGCACGGGCATGAATCTTGTCGCTGACAAGGTGATGCAGCTTCATCATGTAAATCGAGCCCACCACCACCCGCTGGTCGAACGGCTCGCCCGTTCGGCCATCAAACAGCACGGTCTTGCCATCCGCTGTACTGCCCGCTTTTTCAAGCAATTTGCGGATTTCCGATTCCGGTGCGCCATCGAATACAGGCGTCTCGGCAAAGAGTCCGAGCAGCTTGCACGCCCACCCCAAGTGGGTTTCAAGCACCTGCCCCACGTTCATGCGTGAAGGCACGCCAAGCGGATTCAGCACGATTTCAACCGGTGTGCCGTCAGGCAGGAAGGGCATGTCTTCTTCCGGAACGATCTTCGCAATCACGCCCTTGTTTCCATGGCGGCCGGCCATCTTATCGCCGACGGACAGCTTCTTCTTGCTCGCCACGTACACCTTCACCTGCTTGATGATGCCCGGATCGACGTCATCACCGCTCTCAATGCGATCCAGCGCGCGTTCCTTCTCCATCTCAAGCTCGGAGAACTTATGGCTGAACTCGCTGATGATGCCCTGAATCTTGATCTGTATCGGGCTTGGATCAATTTCGATGTGGTTACTGGCAGCGGCCAGTTTACGCAGAAGCGTCTTGGTGATCTTCCGGTTGGCCGGAATAATCACTTCGCCCGTCTCCATGTTGACCACATCCAGTGGAATCTTTTCGCCCAACAGGATATTGCTAAGCGCCTCCGTCAGGTCCTCGGTCAACTGTTGATGTTTCTGTTTATACTCTTCCTGAATCCTCTTACCCTGCTTGCGGCGTTCACCCGGAGTCAGTTTCGAACGCGAGGTTTCTTTTCGCGCGGAAACTTTTACCCCCATGACAATTCCGCTAGTCCCACTGGGCACGGTAAGAGATGTGTCCCGCACATCGGCGGCTTTTTCGCCGAAGATCGCGCGCAAGAGGCGTTCTTCCGGCGCAAGTTCGGTCTCGCTCTTGGGGGTAATTTTACCCACCAATATGTCACCGGGCTTCACTTCTGCGCCTACACAAACAACGCCATCCGGACCCAGATTCTTCAGCGCTTCCTCGCCGACATTCGGGATATCGCGGGTAATTTCTTCGGGCCCCAGCTTGGTGTCGCGCGCGCCACATTCGAACTCCTCGATATGGATCGAGGTGAACACATCTTCGCGAACAAGCTTTTCGCTGATCAGGATCGCGTCTTCAAAATTGTATCCACACCACGGCATGAAACCAACCACCACGTTACGCCCCATGGCCAATTCACCCTGGGATGTGGCTGGCCCATCTGCCAGCACTTCGCCCTTCTTCACACGCTGCCCGACATGCACGATCGGTTTCTGGTTGATGCAGGTACCGGCGTTCGAACGCATGAACTTGCGCAACTCATACACCTGGTACGCATCTTTCGGCGTCTTCTTCGTCGGCATTTCCCCATCGAGAGAGAGGATGATCTTATCCGCCGATACATAAGCCACCTTGCCCGCTTCGCGCGCCACTTCTAATACGCGCGAGTCACGGGCTACGCGATTCTCAATGCCCGTCGCTACATACGGCCGTTCCGTAACGAGCAAGGGCACCGCCTGGCGCTGCATGTTCGAACCCATCAGCGCGCGGTTCGCATCATCGTGCTCAAGGAAAGGAATCAGGCCGGCGGCCACGCTCACCAACTGCTTCGGCGAAACGTCCATGTAATTCACGCGCTCTTTCGGAACTTCGAGGAAGTCTCCTCTATAACGCACCGAGACGGTGTCGCGGATGAAACGACCCTTTTCGTCAAGCGGCGCGTTGGCCTGCGCGATCACATAATTTTCTTCCTGGTCCGCCGTAAGAAAGTCCACCTGCGCGGTCACATGCCCTTTATCAACCTTCCTGTATGGCGACTCGATGAACCCGAATTCGTTTACACGCGCATAGCTGCTCAGCGACGATATCAAGCCGATGTTCGGACCTTCCGGCGTCTCCACCGGACAAATGCGGCCATAATGACTGCTGTGCACATCTCGCACTTCAAAGCCAGCCCGCTCCCGGCTCAAACCGCCTGGACCCAGTGCGCTCAGACGCCTCTTGTGCGTCAATTCCGCCAGGGGATTCGTCTGATCCATGAACTGGCTCAACTGGCTTCGACCGAAGAAATCCCGGATCACCGCAGCGAGCGCTTTCGGATTGATCAGTTTCTGCGGGGTCAGCTTTTCAACGGTCGTGTCGAAAATAGTCATTCGCTCCTTGACCAACCGCTCCGTGCGAGCCAAGCCCAGACGGCACTGATTTTCAAGAAGCTCGCCCACCGTTCGAACACGACGGCTTCCCAGGTGGTCAATATCATCCACAGTGCCTTCACCGCGCTTCAGATTCACAAGGTAGCGAATCGCCGCAATGATATCTTCCTTGTTCAGTACGCGTGAATCGTCCTTCGGATCCAAGCCGAGCTTCTGCTGCATCTTGTAGCGGCCCACCCGACCCAAGTCATAGCGGCGCGGATCGAAGAAGACGCGCTTCAACAATTGCTTCGCGTTTGAAATCGTCGGCGGATCGCCGGGACGCAGCTTATGATAGATATCCTTCAGCGCATCCTCGTGCGAGTGGGTCGGATCCTTCTGTACGCTCTTCAAAATCACGCCCTCGTCCCAGGACACATTCCAAACCTTCACCTTGGAACGCCCGGCGGCCTTGAGGTGCTTTAAGAGATCCTTGGTTACCGGGTCATACTTGCGGGCCAGGATAGTCTTTGAATCCGCATCAATTTCATCCTCGGCGGTGACAAGATGAGCCAGAGTCTTCTCCTCGATCGTTTCCTTCAGACTCAGCGTCTGCGAATCACCATAGAAAAGCTTCAACAGGTCCTCGTCAGCTCCGTAACCCAAGGCCCGGAGAAACGTTGTGGCAAGGAACTTGCGACGCCGTTTCTTGCGATCCAGGTAAATCTGAAGAAGATCGGACGTGTCGAACTGCACTTCGATCCACGAACCGCGATCCGGAATAATCCGAAATGAATATAGCACTGAGCCGTTGGCGTGAATGCTCTCTTCGAAGCAGATACCGGGCGAGCGGTGCAATTGGCTTACCACCACGCGTTCCGCACCGTTGATAATGAAGGTTCCGGGATCCGTGATCAACGGGATCTCTCCCATATACACGTCTTCTTCCCGCACTTCCTTGCCCTCTTTAAGCCGGAACGTCACGTAAAGAGGCGCCGCGTAAGAATGTCCCTCTTTAAGACATTCAATGGGCGTCATCTTCGGCTCCTGAATTTCATATTTCACGAAATCCAGAACACACTGCCCATCATAGCTCTCAATCGGGAACACCTCCTTGAAGACCGTCTGCAAACCAACCTGCTTGCGCCGGTTGACCGGTACATTCATCTGGAGGAAATCGCGATACGAGTTGCATTGGATCTCGATAAGATCCGGCAACTCGAGCACATCAGACAGCTTGCCAAAACGTAATCTTTCCGCCATGCCCCACCTTCAATCGTAACCAAGTTAAAGCCGCCCATCTGCGCCTACCGAGGTCGCGCGGAACAGCCTTGAAACGCCGAACCACTACTTGATTTCGACCTTGGCTCCGGCCGCTTCCAATTGGGCTTTAATCTTCTCAGCCTCTTCCTTGGAGACACCTTCCTTCACAGGTTTCGGCGTCTGCTCAACCAGATCCTTGGCTTCCTTAAGGCCCAGCGATGTAATCGCGCGAACCTCTTTGATCACCTGGATCTTTTGAGCGCCCGAAGACGCTAGAATCACGGTGAATTCCGTTTTCTCCTCAGCCGGCGCCGCACCAGCGGCTCCGCCTGCGACCGCGGCCACGGCCACCGGCGCCGAGGCAGATACGCCCAACGTCTCTTCAAGCGCCTTGACCAGCTTCGAAAGCTCAAGAACGCTGATTCCCTGTACCCACTCAACAAACTCAGCGGCCTTGCCTTCCAGCTTCACGCCCTCTTCATTCTTCTCTTCGACTTTCGCTTGCTCTGTCATTATCTGCTCCTCCTAACGATCCTTATTGTGCTTCCGTTCAAACTTGTTCTTTCTTCTCCTGTGCTGCTTTCAGCACATAGACAAGACTTGCCACTTTCTGCTGCAAGACACCCACCAACTGCGACATCGGCGCCGCCAGCAACCCGACGAACTGCGCAAGCAGCGTCTCGCGAGAGGGCAAGCTTGCCAATTGCTCAATGTCCGACCGGGAAAGGATGACGCCCTGCATCGTCCCGACCTTGAGAAGAGGCAGTTCGTTTTCCTTGATAAAATCCTTCAGGATCTTCGCCGCCTGAACCACGTCGCCGTTGCCGAACACCATGGCCGACGGACCCTGCATTTTCTCTTCAAACCCGGAATACTGAAGCTCTTTCGCCACGCGCTTGAACATGCGGTTCTGCACCACCTGGAAGTGGGCATCCACACCGCGCAGCCGATTCTTCAAGTCTTCCGTCTTCGCAACCGAAAGCCCCCGGTAGTCCGCCAGAATGACGAACACCGCATCCGAAATTTTGCTGCGAATCTCTTCAATGATTGAATTCTTTTCAGCTCTCATAGTTTTTCACCCTGCCCGTCTCAGGCTGCCACTTCCCGGGGATCAATATGCAGCCCCGGACCCATGGTCGAAGAAACCGTGACTCTCTTAATGAACACTCCCTTGGCAGCCGCCGGACGCACAGCATTCAACGCCGAGATCACCGCGCGGCAATTTTCCACCAGGGATTCCCTGGAGAAAGACAGCTTGCCGAACGGAGCCATTACATTACCGTGCCTATCCATGCGGAACTCCACGCGCCCCGCCTTGCACAACTTGACAGCGGACGCTGTGTCATCCGAAACCGTGCCGGTTTTCGGGTTCGGCATAAGGCCGCGAGGGCCCAACACCTTACCGAGCTTGCGAACTTCCTTCATGGCTTCCGTTGTCGAAACCGCAACGTCGAAGTCCGTCCATCCACCCTTGACTTTTTCCAGCAAATCCTGGAAGCCGACTTCCTCCGCACCAGCTTCGCGCGCTGCGTCCGCCGCCGGACCCTCCGCAAACACAATCACGCGAACCGCCTTGCCGGTCCCATGCGGAAGCGAAACGGTGCCACGCACCGCCTGGTCGGACTTTGTCGGGTCCACCCCCAGACGAAAAGCGATTTCCGCCGTTTCATCAAATGAAGTCGTCTTGTTGTTTTTCAGAAACTCGATGGCCGTGGCCAGGTCGAACACTGCCGACGGATCAAGCTTCTCCTTAACCTTGCGATATTTCTTTCCGCGGATGGCCATGATCATTCCACCTCTATACCCATGCTGCGGGCTGTTCCTTCAACAATGCGAACTGCGCGGTCCAACTCCTTCGCGTTCAGGTCCTTGGTCTTGGTCTTCGCAATATCCATGACCTGCTGCTTCGTAACCTTGCCCACCTTCTCGCGATTCGGCGTGGGCGACCCCTTCGCAATGCCCGCCGCCTTCTTCAACAGCGTGGCCGCCGGAGGGCTCTTCGTAATAAACGTGAACGATTTGTCCTGGTACACCGTAATTACAACCGGAATAACCAGCCCTGCCTGGCTCTGCGTGGCCGCGTTGAAGGCTTTGCAGAACTCCATGATGTTCACGCCCTGTTGACCCAGCGCAGGACCCACGGGCGGCGCAGGATTGGCCTGACCCGCCGGGATCTGCAACTTGATAATGCCTGTTACTTTCTTTGCCATGGTTGACGCCTGTTCAAAGGGCTTACGCCCGTTCCACCTGCCAATACTCGAGTTCCACCGGCGCGGATCGTCCGAAGATGGATACAGACACCTTCAACTTGCCGCGATCGGGGTCCACTTCTTCTATCACACCACTGAAATTCAAGAACGGTCCATCAGTTATCTTCACCGTTTCGCCCGGTTCGAAGATCACCTTCGGCTTCACCTTTTCTTTTTTCTCTTCTATCTGCCGCAGAATGTTTTCCACTTCCTCCGGACGCAGCGGCACCGGCCGATCACCACCGATAAACCCGATGATCCCCGGCGTCTGCTGCGTGAAGTACCACGTCTTGTCCACCAGGTTCTTGCCCTCATCATAGAGCGACATGTGCACCAGCACATAGCCTGGATAAAACTTGCGCGTCGTGGTGGTCTTCCTCCCCTGCTTTACCTCAGAGACCTTCTCCGTCGGGATGAGGACTTCATCAATGTAGTCCTGCATCTCCTCCTGCTTGATGCGCCGTTCTATACTCTCCTTGACCTTGCCTTCCTGTCCGGAGAGCGTATGTAAAACAAACCACTGCTTATCCATGAGCCACCACCTGCCCCGTGTGTTCGGCTATCGGATCAAAAGACGAAGCAACCCCATTAATATGATGTCGCTTGCGCCCACAAAAACTCCCACAATCGCAACGGAAACAATGACCATTACCGTTGATTCCACCAATTCGTCCTTCGTCGGCCAGGAACACTTCTTCAATTCGGTGCGGACCTCGTCTATGAACGTCTTTAGCCGCGTAATCGCATCTTGAAGCTTGTTCATTTCCGCAATACCACCGTTTCGTTCTGTGCCAGCATGGGATGGCAGGCCAGGAGGGACTTGAACCCCCAACAACCGGTTTTGGAGACCGGTGCTCTGCCAATTGAGCTACTGGCCTGTCGGACCGATCGCCCTACTTCACCTCTCGATGCACCGTGTGTTTCCTGTCGAACCGACAGAATTTCTTGAGTTCCACGCGCTCAGTACTCGTCCGCTTATTCCGCGTCGTCGTATAGTTGCGTCGCTTACACTCGGTACACGCCAAGCTGATAATTTCTCTCGGCATGACTCAAAACCTCACGATCCTCACCGCACTGCCCGTGGCGCACGGCCGCCCAGCCATGGACGGCCGCACCGCCCGGACAAAGGGTTTAACCTTACTTGATAATATCGGTTACACGACCAGCGCCGACCGTGCGTCCGCCTTCGCGGATCGCGAAACGCATCGTCTTCTCCATGGCAATGGGGGTGATCAAATTCACCTCCATGCTGACATTGTCGCCAGGCATAACCATGTCCACGCCCTCAGGCAGCGTAATATCGCCCGTCACATCAGTTGTACGGAAGTAAAACTGCGGCCGGTACCCCTTGAAGAACGGAGTATGACGACCACCTTCTTCCTTGCTCAGGACATACACTTCCGCCTTGAAGTTCGTGTGCGGCGTAATGGACTTCGGTGCAGCCAGAACCTGTCCGCGCTCGACATCTTCTTTCTTCGTGCTACGAAGTAAGCATCCGATGTTGTCGCCCGCTTGACCCTGATCCAGCAGCTTGCGAAACATTTCGACGCCCGTAACCGTCGTCTTCTGCGTGTCGCGCAACCCAACGATCTCAACTTCCTCGCCCACTTTGATCAAACCGCGCTCCACACGACCGGTAACCACCGTTCCACGTCCTTCAATCGAGAACACGTCCTCGATGGGCATCAGGAACGGCTGGTCCACCACGCGCACCGGCTCCGGCACGAACTCGTCAATGGCGTCCATCAGATCCTGGATGCATTTCGCGTCCGGGGAATCCGGCTTGTCCGACTGCATGGCTTTCAGCGCCGAACCGCGAACGATCGGCGTCTTGTCGCCCGGGAAGTCGTACTTTGACAGCAACTCACGGATTTCCAATTCGACGAGGTCCAGCAATTCCGGATCATCAACCGTGTCCACCTTGTTAAGGAACACGACAATGGCAGGAACACCGACCTGGCGCGCAAGCAGAATGTGCTCGCGAGTCTGGGGCATCGGACCATCCGACGCGCTGACCACCAGGATCGCGCCATCCATCTGCGCCGCGCCCGTGATCATGTTCTTCACGTAGTCCGCGTGACCCGGACAATCCACATGCGCGTAATGGCGATTCGCCGTCTGGTACTCAACGTGCGAAGTTGCAATCGTCAAAATCTTCGTCGCGTCACGACGGCCCTGCGACTCGGATGCTTTCGCTACCTGATCGTACGACACAAACTCGCTCAGGCCTTTTGACGCCTGAACCTTGGTAATCGCCGCGGTCAGCGTCGTTTTACCATGGTCTACGTGACCGATCGTACCGACGTTGACGTGCGGCTTGGTTCTTTCGAATTTCTCCTTTGCCATGGGGTCTCTCCTCTTAGCCTAGGTTGCTTGTCTTCTCTTTCTTCCCTTGTATCTATCAGATACTTCACACTCTTTCACGTGGAGCCCACGAGCGGGATTGAACCGCTGACCTCGTCCTTACCAAGGACGTGCTCTACCAACTGAGCTACGTGGGCACACCCTCCGTAAAATCATCAATCCACTCTATACGCACCGCATCGCAACCGCCTATTATCGTACGGCGCGGTCGTGCGATCCGCTTCGGGTTGCCCCGCTTGCTCGACGGAAGTACGCTCATCATATTTCCGTACTTCCGACATCACCCCCAACGGGGCCCATACAGAAGAGCAAACTCGTGTCCCACTGAACACAAAAAAACACACCACAACAACACTCCCTCATCCCTCTTCGTTGACCACGAATCCGAGACAACTAGAAGTGCCGTTGTTGACTCAACACTTTGTTCGGAAGCCCGTTTTCGACTGCTTCGGTCTTCCTATGTCGGGCGTTACTGTATATGAAATGGTTTTTGTGTCAACAGGGATTTGGAGGTTTTTTTTATTTTTTAGGGGCCGCCGGCACGATAAGGACCGGCCGCGAGGTCCTGTGCAAAACCCCCTCGGCAACGCTCCCCACCAACAACCGCCGAATCGCCCCATGTCCGTGAGAACCTATTATTAATACATCCGCCCCCACCCGGTCGGCTTCCTGGAGCATTTTTTCTACCGCCGGCCCCTGTAAAAGCAGCGATTCCGCAGAAACTCCGCTTTCGCACAGCCGCTTTTTCATGCGTTCGAGTTGCTGATGCTCCCCGCGCACCTCCTTCGCCCGGCTGTCCCGAACCGTCTGGGGTCCCACCTCGTAGCCAACAAAATCAGGATCAGGCGCCGCAACATGCAGCAGGTATACCCGCGCCCCCGTCGCGCGGGCCAAATCCGAAACCATCCCCAACACCGCATCCGTAACATCGGAAAAATCCACGCCTGCAAGTATCGTCTTCATGCGCGTCCCTCGTTTGATTGATCCAGATTATCACCCACCCCACTCACACGCAAGCCGGCGCGATCGTGGAAGAGATGCCCGACACGCAGCTGCTCAACAGATGGGCTTTATAATGCATGGCGCTACCGGCAGTGCTCGCCCGGCTTGCCCGGACACGTGTTCATCACCCCCGTAAAACACATCGCTGAAACGCTCCCGCTGTGTATTGGAACCCCAAGAATTCTTGACCCTTTCCGCTCACTGCGTGTACTCTGGTTGCCAATTCTTATTGCATTGCAGCATTGCAAGAGGGAGCAGGAATCATGGCGGAAGTCTCACTGGAAGCAGCCCCACGCAAAGCGCGCGAGTTGTTCGACAAGGGTTTCGCCGCGTTTGAGCGTGGCAACACCGATTATGCCATGGACATGTTCATGGCGGCGCTTGAAATCGAACCCCGTCTTCTCCAGGCGCGGAAATTTCTTCGTGCTGCCGCTGTAAAGAAGTTCAAGGAGAAAGGCGGAGGGTCCGTCTCTCACATGATATCCAGCATCACCGGGGCGTTGACATTGAGCATGGCCACGGCACAGGCGAGCAAGAAGCCGTTGCAGGCCCTGAAGATGGCGGAGAAGCTGCTGCGATCGGACCCGCTGAACATGAACTTCATCAATCTCCTCTCGAAGGCAGCCGAGGCCGCCGAAATGCCCGAGGTCGCCATCCAGACGATGGAGATCGCAAAAGATCACTACCCCAATGACGTCAAGCTTCTGAACGAACTTGGACGCCTATACCAACTCGTCAATCGCATGCACGATGCGCGCCTCTGTTTTGAAGAGGTGTCCCGACTTCGCCCCACTGATCCGAAGGCCATCAAGTCCCTGAAAGATGCGGCCGCGCTGGATACGATGCAGAAAGGCGGCTGGAGCGAAGCGTCATCCTACCGTGACGTGATGAAAGATACCAAGGAAGCCACGCTCCTTGAACAGCAGTCAAAAGCCGTGAAGAGTGAAAAGGACATGGACGCGCTGATCATCGAGACGCGCGCCAAGCTTGAGCGCGAGCCGGACAACATAAATTACATTCGCGCATTGGCGGACCTGCTGACTCGCGCGATGCGGTTCGACGAGGCGCTGGAGCTGCTCACGCAGGCGAAGGAATCCATGGCGCGCGGCGATCCCCAGATCGAACGATCCATCAGCGCAATCCATGTACGCAAGTTTGACCACGAAATCGCGGAAATGGAAGCAGCGGGCGATGCAGCGGGTGCCGAGGCAAGGCGCCAGGCGAAAGACGAATTCATGGTGTCTAACGCCGCGGAACAGGTGAAGCGGTATCCCAACGACCTCCAATTCCGTTACGAATATGGAATGCTGCTTTACGAGCGGGGCCGATTAAACGAGGCGATCGAGGAATTCCAGCTCGCCCAGCGCAATCCCCAACGCCGTATTCGTGCACTTTATTTCCTGTCGCTTTGCTTCAAGCAAAAGCAACAATATGACATTGCTCTTGAGCAACTTGAAAAGGCGGCATCCGAGCTGCATATCATGGACGACACGAAAAAAGACATTTACTACGAAATGGGGACACTCTACGAGCTCATGGGGAACCCGCAGAAGGCGGCGCAGCATTTCAAGGAAATCTATTCCGTGGATATCCGTTACAAGGATGTGGCCGCGAAAATCGAAAAGGCCTACTTGAAATAGAAACGCAGCCCGGCAGGCAAGCGCCGGCCTGCCCCGGCAACCAAGGCATGAAAGAATTCGTTGCATCCTTTTTTCCGCGGCGCCTGGCCCGAATCGCGTGTGCAACAGCCGCAATCCTGTCCACTACGTTCTTGCTGGTGTTCTGTTCAGGATGCGGAAACCGCACGGCTGCGCCCACGGAGGTTCCTTCCGGGGAATTCAGCGTGATGACTTACAACCTGGGTCGCTACAATCTCGACGACCGGGATGGCGACGGGCAACGCAACGATCTGAAGCCGGAGGAAGAACGGAAAGCCGTCATCGCGATCATCGCGACGGAAAAGCCGGACGTACTGGCGGTTCAGGAGATCGGCAATCCGGCGGTCTTCGAAGAATTCCGGTATTCGCTTCAGCAGGCGGGATTGGATTATCCTCATGCCGAGTACCTGCGCCGTGGCCAATCCGAAATCAATCTTGCCCTCCTGAGCCGTTTCCCGATCACACGCGCAGAACATCACCTTGACGACCGGTACAGCATGGGGGCGGCCGAACTTCCGGTACTCAGGGGATTCCTTGAAAGCGACCTGCAGGTGACATCCGCCTATACCTGCCGCGTGATCGTGGCTCATCTTAAATCCAAGGTCTTTCACGCCCTGGGTCAAACCGAGATGCGACGCAACGAAGCCCGCCTCTTGAACAAGCACGTACGCAGGTCGCTGAAAGAAAACCCCTCCATCAACCTGCTGGTGGTCGGAGATTTAAATGACAATCCGCGGTCCGCCGCGCTCCGGGAAATCACCGGCACACGGAACGAGCATCTGCACGATCTGCGACCGGTCGATCGGGAAGGCGATGCATGGACGCACTTCAGCGATGCGTTCGATGAGTATGCACGGATTGATTTTGCGCTCGCCAGCTCCGGAATGAAGGCGGATTACATCGCAGGCAAATCACGCGTGGTAAGACATCCGCTGACGGCCAATGCTTCGGATCATCGCCCCATCCATGTCTTCTTTTACGCCGAAGACAAAATGGATTGATTCAGCGCGCCGGGGTTCCAGCCAGCCTCCCGACATGAAGCCGGTAATAGCGTTGCATGGTGTTCGGCACTTCATCCCGGATCGTGATCATATCGCCGGTTCCGGCAATATTGGTCGCTCCGGGTAAAGGCTTCCACTGGCTGCCACCGCCCATACGCTCACTATACAGCACGGTATAAGTTCGGCCGATCTGCGACTTCCACTGGATTGTGACATCCTCCCCTGCACGGCCCACCATTAAAGTCACCTCGTCCCGGGGTTTCTTTTCCACGATCTCACGGGTTACACAACCCCCACCGAACAAAATGGGCGCCGACAGGATCAACACGAGCAGCAGTTGAAGCAACTTCAAAACATGTCCCCTATTTTACGGGATAGGCCTCGATCACTTCTTCTTCCAAAACCGTCTCTTCCACTTCGATCGGAGCTGGAGATTCTTCCGGGGGCTCAGCGGGAGCCGCCGGCCAACGTTCGACGATGACCTCCTCGATCACGGTCTCTTCCACGTAGGGCCGCGGGGCCGGTTGCGGGGCTTGCTCAGGCGCAGCCGTCTCAACCGGCTGGGGCTCATTGTACTTCCGCTTCAGCCATCCCCAGCGATCCGACCATTTATCTTCATAGCTTGTCCGGTCGTACCAACTCTCCCGACGCCGGTCTTCGTTCCGGTCTTCGAGCTTGAGATTGTATCGGTGCGCATACCACTCCCAGTCATGCGAAGAAAAAGAGAAGGCGCCACCCAGGGCATTGATGAGTTCCGGAGTAGTAACCGATGGAATAACGCGTACATCCTGGCACCAACTTGAAACGCGGCTTGCCAGCACCTGAGGAAGCATGTCCGGACCGCCCACGAGAATGAAAGTTTCTGGCATCGTTTGCAGAAAGCGCGCTTGTGCGTAATCATCCACGGATAAACGAATCCACTCTGCGCCATTCCAGTAGTGGAGTATCGGCGAATCGGAAAACACTTCGCCCTGATACGATACCAGCACCGCGCCATGCCGATTCGCCACATCGAAAGCTACCTGGAGAACGGAATACCGTGCGGGAACGACAAGCACTTTCAGACCGGCTCTCGCGGCAGGCACACTCGCAAGGCAAATCAACATGGCAACAGCGAGCCCGAACACGCCTCTCATCTTCTTCATAGCGAAGCAGCCCCTTTCATATACAAATCCAATCTTTTTAGAATAGCACTCCTTCCGGATTGTATTCAAGATAATGCGTGACGATCCCGTAAGCGGCCTAACGCTTACGGGACCGTTAGAAGGGCCTTTCGCCAATCCGGCAAATTCAATCTTCGCCCTGGCGCTTCCCGAGTTGGGTGTCCATCATCAACAGCGCGGCGGACGGCTGATCGCCGATCATTTTCAGCTTGGCCAGTATTTCCGAAGCGTGCGCTTCTTCTTCTACCTGCTCATCCACGAACCACTTGAGGAAACTGTTCGTCGCGTGGTCGCGCTCCTTGATCGCCAAATCCACGAGGGCGTGAATGCTTTTCGTGACGAACTGCTCATGCGCCAATGCTTTTTCGAACAGATCGGTCGGCGATTTGAACTTCGCGGAAGGTTTCTCGATGGCATCCAACTCGACATGGCCGCCATGCTCCTGGACATAGCCATATATCTTCATCCCGTGCTCGACTTCCTCTTTCGCCTGCATGCGGAACCAGGTGCTGAAACCCGGCAGATCGGAATCAGACGCATGCACGGCCATGGCCAGGTACAGGTAAGCCGAATACAACTCCTTGTTGATTTGTCCATTGAGCGCATCGGTCATATTTTTGCTGATCATGGCTGGTTCCCTCCAATGTTTATTATTAGTTTCTCAACCGGTATATGCAATATACACACTCCGGCCCGGTCTTCCAGTGCAAAGCGGCGAATTTGATATTCATGTCGAGCGGTGTATATTCGCTTACACGAAAACTGGAGGAGGCAAGACATGGCAACGATTACCTTGAAGGGACAGGAAATCCACACGATCGGAACGCTTCCGGCTGCAGGCATGAAGGCGCCTGATTTTAAACTGACCGCAAGCGATCTCTCGGATGTTACGCTGAAATCATTCGCGGGAAAGAAGAAGATACTGAACATCGTATCCAGTCTGGACACCGGAATTTGTGCGACGTCCGCTATACGATTCAACAAGGAGATCGGCAACCTCTCCAATGTCGTACTCATCAACATTTCTGCCGACCTCCCTTTCGCCCAAGCCCGTTTCTGTCAAAGCAATAACCTCAAAAACGTCGTCACGCTTTCGACGATGAGAGCGCCCGGCTTCGGAAAGGATTACGGTGTGACCATAACAGATGGTCCCACGGCCGGACTTTTGAGCAGAGCCGTCCTGGTGCTCGACGAAAATAACGTCATCATACACGCTCAGCAGGTTCCCGAAATCGCACAGGAACCCGACTACGATGCAGCGCTGAAAGCACTGGCATGACGGAATGCCGGATATTTCGGCTTTTCTGCGACGCCTGTCTGTCCTAAGGTAGACCTCGTTCAACGCGAAGCGGGCTCTTTACCGCTTTGGCCGGATGGGTTTTGTATGGACAAGGGGAACTGGCGCGCATGAAGTCTCCGAAGAGAGGCAGGAATCACATCCGTGTTGCCTTTTCACGGGCGGACACCCCGCCCGCCATTCAGAAAGTACTCAAGCATTCGGGCATCGGCCTGCTTCGCATTTCGGTAAAGGGCAAAGTCCTCGGAATTGATGACGGGGCCATGACCGTGCTCGACCTCAAGCCCGAAAGGGCCAAAGCACTGCTTGGCAAGAGCCTGAACGCGCTCTTCGGCGATGCCGCGACCGGACGCGAGATTCGCAAACAACTGGATGAAAGATCCGACGGGGCAAGCTTCGAACTCTGCGTCTCGACCCTGGGCAAAAAGACACGATGGCTTCGAATAACCAGTTGCTGCATCCGTGGCGAGCCGGGAGCGAAGACCGAAAGCAACCAGCTCGCGCTCGTGGATATTACAGAGCAGAAACAAGCCGAAGAAAGACAGCAGAATCTTGCGACAGGCCTTCGCACCGTGGTGCACATCGCGGACAGTCTCATGGGATATACGGATGAGGACGCTTTTTTCCGCATGGCGGTCGAAGCGGCGCGCCAGAGATTGCCATTGGAGCGCTGCGCGATCTTTCTCAGCGACGGCGCGTATCTTCAGGGCACTTACGGAACCGATCGCAAAGGGCGAATCACCGACGAGCATTTTCACCGCTTCCCAATACCCGAGGAATGGTTGCGTCGCCTGCGCAGCATAGACCCCGAAGGCGTAAGGATGATGGTGTCCGAGGGCCCTTACTACGAAGTGCGCAATCGTCGTGTGATCAAGTTCGGCAGCGGCCGGGTTGCCTTCACGCCCATTCTTTCGGCGCATCAATTACTCGGCATATTCATGAACGACTGCGCCATCACCGGCTCTCCGCTGGATCCCGTTAAGCAGGAATTGGTCAGCGTGCTTTGCTCGCTGCTCGGCGACATCCTCGATCGCATGCGAACCGAATCGCGACGACAGGCGGTGTCCGACGGATTACGCGCCGTCACCCAGGTGGCCGACGAACTGATCGGATGCCCGGATCTTGAGACGCTTTACCGGCGGGGCGTAGAACTCGCCAGGAAGCATCTCGCCGTCGAACGATGCGCCATCTTTCTCCGCGATGGCGACACCTTGCGCGGGACTTACGGAACCGACCGCCGAGGAAAGACAACGAGAGAGTTCGGACACTTCTTCCCCGCCACCAAGTCCTGGATGTCGCGGCTCCAGGCCCTTCAAGCTCAGCAGAAGCGGTCGCTGGTTCTGGAAGGGCCTTATCATGAATGGAAAAACGGCCAGACGGTTGAGTTCGGTCATGGATGGATGGCTGTCACCCCTATATTCGCCGGCAAGGAATTTCTGGGTGTGCTCTGCAATGACACGGCTATCAGCAAGCGCGCGCCGGACGATGCCGTGCAGGAGGTTCTGTCAGTCTATTGTTCCCTCTTCGGCGCAGTGGTTGAGCGCAAGCGCATCGAAGAGCATCAGCGCAAACTGTCCGACGGGCTCCGCGCCGTCGTGGGCATCGCGGATGAGATGCTTGCCAGCGCGGATATAGACACGCTGTGCCTGCGGGCCGTTGAGCTCGCGCGCGCAAAACTGCATATCGAGCGTTGCGCCGTATTCCTGCGGGATAAAAATGTCTTGCGGGGCACTTACGGCACCAATCTGAAACGCGAAACGACCCGCGAACATTCCCACACATTCTCCGCGTACCCGGACTGGATCAACCATTTTGAGTCGCTGCAGCCCGCTGACCGGCAGATGGTCCTGAAATCCGAGCCTTACACGGAATGGAACGGTACGCAACCCGTGCGGTTCGACAAGGGCTGGGTGGCCATCACACCCATTCAATCTTCCGGCGAGGTGATCGGCGTTTTCTCGAACGACACCGCCATCACCCGCAAGCCGATGGATGAAGCGCAGCAGGAAATCCTTGCCATTTTCTGCTCCATGCTCGGAGCGTTGATCGAACGGAAGAACGCAGAAGCGGCGCGGCTTGAGTCGGAGCGCCATTTCCGCGAAACCCTGTCCAACGTGGCACTCATCGCGGTCACACTGGACATGGAAGGCAAAATTACTTTCTGCAATGATTTTCTGTTGAACATCACCGGTTGGCATCGGGACGAATTGATCGGAAAAAGCTGGTTCGAATGCATGATTCCCAAGCCGGAACGCAAGCAATTGCTGTCCATGTTCAAGCAGTTGGCTCCCGAAGGCCGGTTCCCCAGCCATCACGAGAACGATATACTGACCCGATCCGGCGAACTGCGAACGGCCTCATGGAACAACACGCCATTGCGGGCCCCGGACGGAACCATCATCGGCGTCACCAGCATCGGCGAGGATATCACCGAACGGCAGCGGGCCCTCCACGAAATCCGGCGCCTCGCCATGGTCGTTGAACAGCAGGCGGAAGCCGTCATCATCGCGGACACCACCGGCGCCATTCAATATGTCAACCCGGCATTTGAAAGGCTGACCGGATATACGAGAAGCGAAGCGCTCGGTAAAAATCCCCGGATCCTCAAGAGTGGAAAACAATCACGCGATTTCTACACAGCCATGTGGCGGCAACTGTCTGAGGGAACGCCCTGGTCGGGGCATTTCACCAATCGCCGGAAGGATGGCGCCGCCTATGAAGTGGAATCCACGATTTCCCCCATTCGCGACGATTCGGGCCGCATTATCGGCTTCGTTTCGACGTCGCGCGACGTTACGCACGAAATGCAGCTTGAGCAGCAATTCCGGCAATCCCAGAAAATGGAGGCTATCGGACGGCTCGCCGGCGGCATCGCTCACGATTTCAACAACCTGCTGACCTCCATTCTCGGATACAGCCGCCTCATTAAGGATGAGCTTCCCGAGGGCAGTCCTTTCACCAATGATCTGGATGAAGTGATCAACGCGGGCGAGCGCGCGGCCGCCCTCACCCGCCAATTGCTCACATTCAGTCGTAAACAGGCCGTACAAACCCGGCCGGTCAAGCTCAACGGCGTGGTCATGGATATGGACAAGCTGCTCCGCAGAACCCTCGGCGAGGATATAGAACTCGTCACGATTCTCGACAGCGAGATGGGTTTTGCCAATGCCGACACGGGCTTGCTCGAGCAGATCATCATGAACCTGGCGATCAATGCGCGGGACGCCATGCCGCGTGGCGGAACACTCACGATTCAAACATCCACCGCGAATTTGAACGATCATTTCTGCGCCTGTCATGCCGGCGTGAAGCCCGGCCGTTACGTTCTTCTCTCGGTGCGCGACACCGGCATGGGCATGTCCCGGGAAATCTACGAACGCTGCTTCGAACCCTTCTTCACCACAAAAGAAAAAGGCAAAGGTACCGGCCTAGGCCTCTCCATTGTTTACAGCATCGTTGAACAGCTCAACGGATTCATCACGGTGGACTCGGCACCCGATCGAGGCAGCGCTTTTACCGCCTACTTCCCGGCCGTTGCAGCCGCCACAGAAAAATCACAGGCCTATGAGCGAATCGAACTTCCCCGCGGACAGGAGACGATCCTGGTCGTGGAAGATGAGGAAGCCGTCCGCCGTCTCACCGTCCGGCTCCTGGAATCGCTGGGCTACAAAGTGCTGCAGGCCCGGCACGGCGGCGAGGCGCTTCTTATCTGTGAACGACACGAAGGACAGATAGACCTCGTGCTGACGGACGTTGTCATGCCCCATATCGGCGGTCAGGAACTGGTCCAGAGATTGATGCAGATCCGGAAAGACTTCAAAGTACTCTACATGTCCGGCTTCACCGACACGGCCTTTGTGTCCAGGGAAGAAGGACAGGGGAAAACCCCTCTGATTCTCAAGCCCTTCACAAACGAGGCTCTCGCCCGCCGCGTTCGGGACATGCTCGATCAGAAATAATGCCGTCCGCGCGGTTACTTCAACCAGGGTGGACGCTGCCCCCAGACCGCCATATCGTCACCGGTTTCAACCCCCTGTCCGACCGTTCGCACAAGCTTTTTCAGCTTCTCGACAAGCTTCTCATTCTCCGCGCGCAAAAGGCCCAACTCGTATTTCAGATAAATGACCCATGCCAGGAGAAACAATGCGGAGAGACAAAGGATGGCATCGTTCATTATTTTCCCTTTCCATCACTTTCCAGGCTGCACCCGAAGTTGAGAAGTATAGACGAATGATATCTGCGTTACAATGCCGCACCACAAAGCGGGAAACCACAAGTGGTGATTGTCGAATCAGATGCTATAATTAATAAATCGGTGATGCCATGGCGATTGATCCCATATGCAGCATGCAAGTGAACGAAAAAAGCGGTATTCGCGCCGAAAAGGACGGCGTGATGTATTATTTCTGCTCCGAACACTGTCGCGCGAAATTTCTTGGAGAACCAGCCCCCACACCACACGTTCCGTCAAGCAAGGCTTATTACTGTCCGATGTGCCCGGGCGTAGAGAGCGATGCTCCCGACATCTGTCCTAAATGCGGAATGGCCCTTGAGCCGACCGGCCTTGAAGCGGGCGGTTCCGACACAGGCGAACTCCGAAGCATGACCCGTCGCTTCATCGTCGGCCTGATCCTGACCCTGCCCGTCTTTATGTTGGCCATGTCCCATCTGTGGCCCGGCCTCGATCACCATCATTTCACAAACTCGGCCTTGTCGCATTGGATTCAGTTCCTTCTCAGCACCCCGGTCATTTGGATTGCCGGCTGGCCCCTGCTCCTCCGCGGATTTCGATCCTTCCGTACGCTTAACCTCAACATGTTTTCGCTGATCGCTATCGGCGTGCTGACGGCCTATTTTTACAGCGCGGCGGCCATGCTGGCGCCCGGCCTGTTTCCTGAATCATTTCATCATCATGGAAGGGTCGGCATCTATTTCGAATCGGCTGCCATGATCACCGTGCTTGTGCTTCTCGGGCAAGTGCTTGAATTACGGGCACGAAGCCGGACAGGCAGCGCGATCCGCGATTTGTTATCGCTGACACCCTCGATCGCTCATCGAATGGTGAATGGCGTTGAAGAAGATGTTCGCCTGGAAGACGTGCGTGTCGGAGAAGAAATCCGGGTGCGGCCCGGCGAACGCATTCCGGTGGACGGCCTCGTGCTGGATGGCCGAAGTTATGTTGATGAATCCATGATCACCGGCGAGCCCATTCCTGTCGAGAAATCGAGCGGCACGCAACTTTCCGCCGGCACGATCAATGGCAACGGCACATTGTTGTTCCGGGCCGAAAAGGTCGGCCGTGACACCCTGCTTGCGCATATCGTGCAATTGGTGGCCGATGCACAGCGCAGCCGCGCCC
This sequence comes from uncultured Verrucomicrobiota bacterium, assembly GCA_964617565.1. Classification (GTDB taxonomy): domain Bacteria; phylum Verrucomicrobiota; class Kiritimatiellia; order CAIQIC01; family JAGNIJ01; genus JAKJGV01. The sequence goes on along the minus strand of CAZTYH010000005.1, from coordinate 47,653 downwards.
CCATCCAGCGCGTCGCGGACCGCGTCGCTGCGTGGTTCGTGCCGGCCGTGATGCTCGTAGCGGCATGTGCCTTCATAGTCTGGATGCTTTTCGGACCAGAGCCGCGCTTCGTGTATGGCCTGATCAACGCGGTCGCGGTCTTAATTATTGCCTGTCCGTGCGCTCTCGGACTGGCAACTCCGATGTCCATCATGGTTGGCGTCGGCCAGGGCGCGCGCAACGGAATCCTCGTCAAGGACGCCGAGGCGCTTGAGGTTCTCGCGAGCGTGAACACGCTGGTTGTGGATAAGACGGGCACGCTGACCGAAGGCCGGCCACGTCTTACGACGTGCCTTCCCGCGACCGGCTTCACCGAGAATCAACTGCTCCAATTCGCCGCATCACTTGAGCAGCATAGCGAGCATCCGATTGCATCAGCCATTGCGAAAAATGCGCGCGAACATGCTATTGGATTGGTGCCTGTGGAAGATTTTGAAGCGGTGCCGGGCAGTGGTGTTCAAGGGCGCATACAGGGGAGAGTGGTGCGCGCGGGAAAACGGCTTTTTCTCGAGCAGCATCACGTGGCAGGAATGGACCTTTTCGAAGCGCTTGTCGGCCGTATGCAGGACGAAGGACAGACGGTCGTATTCGTTTCCGCCGGCGGGCAAATGGCCGGGGTACTCGGCATCTCGGATCCCGTCAAAGATTCAACCCCCATCGCCATGGAGACGCTCAGAAATATGGGGCTGGACATCATCCTCGCAACAGGCGACCAGGAGCGCACCGCGAACAAGGTCGCCCATCGGCTGGGAATCAAACGCGTTTACGCAGGTATCCTTCCGGAAAACAAGGATCAATTGGTCCAGCAACTGCGGGCGGAAAATCGCATCGTGGCTATGGCGGGCGACGGGATCAACGATGCGCCGGCATTGGCCGCCGCTCAGGTTGGCATCGCCATGTCCACCGGAACGGACGTTGCTATACATACGGCGGGCGTCACGCTGCTGAAGGGAGATTTGCGCGGGATTGCCAAGGCGATCCGCCTGAGCCGCGCCGTGTTGCGCAACATTCGCCAGAACCTTTTCTTTGCCTTTATCTACAATTCCGTCGGCATCCCCGTAGCGGCCGGCCTGCTTTATCCCTTTTTCGGCATACTCTTAAGCCCCATGCTCGCGGGAGTGGCCATGAGCTTCAGTTCCGTGTCGGTGGTAACGAATGCTTTGCGCCTGCGTCGTATCACGATGTGAGCCTTTTCCAGGCTGTCGCGAGGTAGGACGCGTCACTCAACCCCGAGCCGGCATGACATCGGGGACAGGCAGATAAACCCGGAAGCAGGTTCCCTTCCCCAACACGCTTTCCACCCCGATGAAGCCGTTATGCGACTTCACAATGCCGAGTACGACGGCAAGCCCGAGGCCGCGTCCCTTCGGCTTGGTGGAAAAGAAAGGATCGAATACCTTCTCCACCTGTTCCTTGCTCATGCCACAACCCGAATCCCGTACCTCCACGCAGATGAAGGGACCTTCGGGCACCCGTCCGTCGCGCACGAAACTGCTGGTGTTTTCATGCGACATGACCGCAGCGCGTGTCGCAACCTTGACCACGCCTCTCTTTTCACCCATGGCATCCGACGCGTTGATGACCAGGTTCATGACGATCTGTCGAATCTGAACAGGATCACCCATCACGGAGGGAAGTTTTTCCGCCAACTCACACACGACATCCACTTCTTTTCTCACCGAAGCAAGCAGCAAGGGATTCAACTCGCGAATCAGGTGAGAAAGATCCACCGACTGCATTTCAAACCGGCCCCGCCCGGCATATACCAGCATCTGATTCGTCAACTCCGAAGCCCTATGAACGAAATCCTCGATTTCCTTGAGCCCCTGCCTGAACGCCGGTTCCTCCGGCGCGTCATCGCTCAACAACTCCACATGCGTCAGGATTCCGAGCAGGATATTGTTGAAGTCATGCGCGATGCCGGCCGCCATGACACCCAGACTCTCCATTTTCTGCGCCTGGTACAGTTGTTCCTGAAGGCTTTTCTTTTCTGTCTGAAGAAGCGCCAAACGCTCCCGCAACTGCCGCAACAACAAGTTCAGGCATTGCTCCACGGCGCAGATATCGTCTTCCGCGCGCAACAGCTTCACATGCTCAGGCAACTCCCCCTTGATGATGCGCTCCAGGTAGAAACGCAACCGGACAATGTTGACGGGAAACTTCCTGAGAATGGAAAACCCGCTCGCACCCAGCGCCAGGAGGATAAGGAGTACCGCCACGGCCTGGCCGTTCCACTCAATAGAGCCAGTTGCTTCAGCAGCAGCGCTTAAATACCAGAAAGCAAGAAGTGGAATGACTGAAACCAGGGCCACACCGATTGCAAACTGAACGCGTGCCCCTGACGAAGTAAGCGAAACGACCGTTTCGGCATCGTGTTTCATGACCGCCTCGATTCTAACCGGATACCCCCACCCCCCCGGTTCGTTCAGCTTTTTTATACGAATCCTATCGCAGCAAAACAAATACGAGAATGGCAATGCCTATGCGATACCAACCAAATGGGATAAATGTGTGACGACTGACAAATCTGACCAGAAATTCCACCGAGAGTAACGCGGCAACAAATGCCGTTCCGAATCCGAGAGCAAAGGGCAGAATATCTCCCGATTGTAACAGGTCAGCGCTTTTCACGATGTCAAAAAGGCAGGCGGCCGCCATCAGGGGCACCGCAGCAATGAATGAATACTCCGCTGCCGTTTTGCGATCCAATCCGACAATCATTCCTCCCAGGATCGTTGATGCCGACCGCGACATCCCGGGCCACAATGCCAGGCATTGGAATACTCCAATCGCCAGGGCCTGCCGCCATGTTAAGCGATCCAGGGAATCCACCTTTGGAGGGGACCGGAAACGTTCCGCCAACACGATCCATATGCCTCCCGCCAGCAGTCCTGCCGCCACGTTGAACGGATTGAAAAGGTACATCTTGATGTGCTTGTGAAAGATCAGCCCGAGCATAACAGCAGGCAACATCGTCAAGCCCAGCATAACAAGCCCGCGAAAACCGGAAAAGCCGCTCACATCCCGTACTGCAAATAATCGCGCAAAACGGCGGCGATACAGAACGACCACGGCCAGGATTGCGCCAAGCTGGATAAATATCTGGAACGACGACGCCAGTTCGCCGTCAAAACGAAGCAGGCTCCCGGCGAGGATCAGGTGTCCGGTAGACGAAACCGGGAGAAATTCCGTCACTCCCTCGACCAATCCGAGAATCAACGCAATGAGCAGCCATGACCCCATCAGACCAGAAGCTCCTGTTCCACTTTATTATGCATTGCCTGTACGCTTGAGAAAATCCGCCCGGTAATCTAACGTCTGTGAAGAAACACAGCCATATCTTTCTTTGCGGGTTTTATGCGTCGTCAGACCAAACAGTTTATTGCAGTTGCGCGGCTCTCGGCCCTTGAAGCGCTTCGACAACCGGTCTTCCTCCTTGCGGCCACAACGTGCCTGGCCCTTATCGCACTCCTTCCCATCCTGATCACCCATACGCTGGGTCACGGTGAAAAAATCGTCCGCGACAGCGCTCTGGCTCTGCAATTCGTATTCGGCCTGGTCCTGGGCAGTTATGGCGCCTGTTCATCGCTCACCCACGAGATCCGGCGCGGCACTGCCGCGACGGTGCTGACGAAGCCCATCAGCCGCAGCATCTTTTTCCTGGCAAAGTTCGCCGGCATTCTGCTGATCATCACCGGATTCAACATCACCGCGATCATGGCCACCCTCCTCAGCGTACGGACCACCCTCCCGCTTTACGGATTTGACTGGTGGGGCACCGGACCACTTATCGGCGCGATCCTGATTTCTTATTTCTTTGCCGGACTCCGAAACTATTTCACCCAGCGACCATTCGTCTCGAACGCCTCCATTCTACTCGCGGTTTGCATTGCTGCCGGGTTTCTTATATCCGGATTTCGTGAATCAGGCGGCGCGGCCGCCGCATTCGGATCCTCGTTCTCTTGGCGCATTGTACCGGCCGGCGTTCTGATCGCGGTGGCGGTCGGCGTGCTGACCGGCATCGCTATGAGCCTCGCTATTCGTTTGGACGTGGTTCCCACCCTCTCGATCTGTAGCTTCATTTTCTTTGCGGGACTTGTCTCCGATTACTTCCTTGGACGTAATGCCGGCAACAATCTGTTCGCCCTCACCCTCTACCGGCTGATCCCGAACTGGCAGCATTTCTGGGTTGCCGATGCATTAAGCGGACAAGGAGCGGTTCCCTGGGCTTATGTCGGCGCAGCTTCCATCTATGCCGTCTTATACTTGGCGGCCGTCCTATGCTTGGGTATGCTCGTGTTCCGTAACACGGAAGTGCGCGCCTGATGATGGACAAGAACCATGAAAGAATTCCGGCCGGCGTGGCCGGCCTCTGCGGCGTAACCGTTTTGCTGATGTTCGCCCTCGCGGGCCGAACGCATCTGCAAAGCGTAACCGCACTTGTCCCATTCATGCTGCTGACCGCGGTAACGGCTCTCGCTACCGCGCTGCGCTATCGCCTTGCCCGCCTCGAGGAAGAAGAACGCCGCGATGCCGCCGCGCACAAGGCACAGACAGGCAGCACCCTTTTTGAAGCTTCCAGCGAGGTTGATCCCTTTACCGCCGCGCGAAGCCGTCGAATGGTTGAGCAACGGATGGTTCCTTTTCTTGCTCTTGTGCTGGCTACCATCGCGGCGCTGCTCGGAAAGTCTGTTTTCGAACAAGAAGCCGCGCCCCTGTCAGCTCCAACCAATGTTCTGCTTGCCTTTCCATTCCTGGCGGCCCAAGCCTTTGTCTTTTTTCTGTTCAGTCGCTACCTGCTTGGATTGAGCCGCTCCGAGCAGGGGCGCATGATGCGCGGCCCCGGAATTTACGCCGGCCTGACTTGCCTCGCATCGTTGATCGCCGGTATCGCGGTGGCGGCAACCGAAAAGCTCCCCCGCGTAGACACCCTTTTCGTTCAATTCACGGATGCCTACCTGCTGCTGCTCGCTGCCGAGCTGGTCTTGAATTCCGTCGTGGATCTCTACCGGCCGAGGCGCGGCACCGAGCCTTGCACTTCTTACGAGAGCCGCATGAGCCGGCTCCTGACAGACCCTGCTTCCTGGGCGCGAAGCGTGCTGATGACGCTGGATTACCAGTTCGGCTTCAAGGTGTCCGAAACGTGGTTCTTCCGTTTCCTCGCCCGTGCACTAATCCCCCTTCTCTTCTTCCAGCTTGTCACGCTCTACGCGCTCACCAGCCTGGTCTTCGTAGGCGAGCATGAGACGGCCGTACTCGAACGCCTCGGCGCGCCTACACAAAATCCGCTGTTGGAAAGCGGCGCGCATTTCAAATGGCCATGGCCGTTCGAGACGGTCCGCCGTTTCCCCGTGAAGCGTGTGCTGCGCGTAACGGTCGGCTACCACGACGAAGCGCATGGACAACCCGGCGCGATCCTCTGGAGCGTTCCCCACTATCCGCACGAGGACTATTTCATGCTCGCCAGCCGCGAAGCGGAAGGCCAGGACTCAAGCGCCGTTCCGGTGAATCTCCTGGTCGTCAATGTTCCCGTGGAGTACCGCATCACCAATGTGATGCAATATGGATATGGATTCGTGGATGCTTCCACCGTGCTGGAGCAACTGGCCTATCGAAGCGTCTCTGTCCTGGCGGCCGCACTGGATCTGTCCGATCTCATGGGGCCGCGACAGGGCGACATCGCACTCGCTCTGCGGGCGCATATCCAGGATGAATCGGACCGCATGAAGCTGGGCGTCGAAATCCTTTTCGTCGGCATGCAGGGCATTCACCCTCCCGTCGCCGTCGCGGAAGCATTTCAATCCGTTGTCGGCGCTCTCGAGTCACGGGAATCGCAGATCCTGGAGGCGCGCGCCTACATGAACCGCACCTTGCCGGTAGCCGACGCCGACGCATTCGCCGCTCTTTCCCGCGCGCACGCCTACCGTGTTCGCCGGTCTCAAACGGCCGATGCGGAAACGTTCCGATTCATTCGCCAGGCCTCCGCGCACAACGAATCGCCCAGCGTTTTTCGCTCGCGGACTTATCTCGATACATTGGAACAGTCTCTCGCAGGAATTCGCAAATACATTATCGCGGCGGATGCCGAGCAGGAAGTCATCCAATTCAACTTTGAAGAAAAGCTCCGGCCGGATCTCTTCGATTTCGGTTCGCCGCTGGAGGGCGGGAGGTAAAGCCTATGAAACGAAACTTGTTAATGCTGCTCGCGGGCGCGGCCGTCGCCGCCCTGTTCGTCCTGCTCCAGGTGCTTTTCATTCTGCGGGAAGGCGAAGTCGCAGTCGTCACCACATTCGGCAAACCGGAACGTTCATTGACGGAAGCCGGCCCCTATTTTCGCTGGCCCTGGCCCGTGCAGCGAGTCTATCGCTTCGATGCCCGGGTGCGCTGCATGGAGGGAGTCCTCCAGGAAACGATGACCCGCGACGGAAAGAACATCCTCATTTCGCTTTACGCCGGCTGGCGCATCCAGGATCCCCGGCTGTTCCTCGAGCGCGTCGGAGGCGTTCAGCAAGCCGAAGCCAATCTCGACGGCCTTCTCCGAAGTTACAAAAACGCCGTGATCGGCCGGTACTCGTTTGCAAACATGGTCAACGTGGATCCCGCCGCCATCCGGTTCGAGGAGATCGAGACCGGCATACTCGAGGCCGCGCGCCCTGAGGCCCTTTCCCGTTATGGCATTGATCTTGCGTTCGCCGGTATCCGCAAGCTGGAACTGCCGGAGGCCATCACCGCAAAAGTATTCGACCGCATGCGCGCCGAGCGGAACGAAATAGCGGAACGCTACCGTTCGGAAGGCGAAGCTGAAGCAATCCGCATCCGCGCTGAAGCCGACCGGCGCCGGGATGAGTTGCTCTCCCAGGCCGATGCCGATGCAAAGCGCATCCGCGCCGAGGGCGACGCGGAGGCCGCCGCTTTCTACAAGGTTTTCGAGAAAGATCCCCAACTCGCCATTTTCCTGCGCAAACTCGAAGCCATGGAAAGCACCTTGAAAGAAAAATCCACGGTGGTCCTCAGCACGGACACCGCTCCTTTCGACCTGTTGCGCGGAATGGAAACGTCCGGCGAGACCGGACGCAGAAAATAATGGAGATCGGAGCTTGAGCGACACGGCCATACAGTCAGACAACGGATACAGCGCGCTGACGGACGCTCTCACAACGAGCTTCCGGCTGCTGCGCTTCGTGCTGATCGCCGTACTGGCCGCCTACCTGTTCTCCGGCGTGTTCGTGGTGCGGCAGCACGAAAAAGCGCTCGTGCTTGTCTTCGGACGCGTCGCCGGATCGCCTGCCGAGCAGGTGCGCGGGCCCGGCATCCATTTCACATGGCCGCGCCCGATCGCCGAGGTGATTCGAATTCCGGCCGAGCGGGTGCAGACGATCGAATGCCGCGCGTTCTGGTATAACGCGCCGGCGACGCTCGCGCATCCCGAACACCAGTCGTTTGGACCGACGCTCAAACCGCTGCTCGACGGCTACACGCTCACCGGCGACGCCAACATCCTCCATTCCATCTGGCTTGTGAATTACATCGTTCACAACCCGGAGTCGTACGTGTTTGCATTCGAGGACACCCATGCAGTTATCAGCAACGAACTCGCGCACGCCGTGATCGGCGTGTCGGCGCGCTATCCGGTGGATCAGGCGCTCCGGCTCGACGTCGAATCCTTCAGATCCGCCGTGGAACAAATGCTTCAGAAACGCTTCGAACAAATCGACGCGGGCATCCGAATCGAGCGCGTTGAACTGCCCGCGCTGGCCCCACCGCGCCAGGTCGCGGCCGCATTCGCGGCGGTAATCTCGTCCGAGCAGGAACGAAGCGCGAACATCAGCGCCGCGCGTGCCGAAGCCACTCGCGCGCTCAATGAAGCCGCGGGCGATGCCGAAAGAATCCGTTCCGAAGGCGCGGCGCTCCGGCAGAGGTTCGTCATGCAGACCGCGGCCGATGCCGACTACTTCACACAGGTGTATGAACAATACCGCCGGAATCCGGCCCTTACCCGCCAGACGCTTTGGCAGGATACCGTCACCCGCGTCCTTGCCGGCGTCGAGGAGAAATACGTGATTCAAGCGGGCTCTTCCGGCCGCCAGGAATTGCGCCTGATCCTAAGCCCGGAAAAGCAGCAGATGCCTCAAACGAGGCGCCCCGGAGCGAGAGATTCCCGGCGAAACTGATTGGAAACCCCAACGTGCAAACACAGGATAAAGGAAAGCATTACGGAGAGCATGGGCACGGACATCACGCGCGGGGCATTTTGTGGATGACGCTCGCCGGCGTGGCGCTCCTCATCAACTCCTATCTTGCCCGCACCCTTTTCCCCGGGAACGCGCTTCCGGCGGATATCAGCGCGGCGCTGGCGGCAGTCATTCTTTTCATTCCAATCCTGCGAACGGCGATCGCGGATCTCGTGGAAGGCGAGATGCACATGAACGAACTTGTCGCCCTTGCCATCCTGGCTTCCATGGCCCAGGGCGATTTTCAGACCGCTTCCGTAGTGGCGCTTATCATGCTCGTTTCCCTTGTCATCGAAACACGCACCGCTGAAGGCGCCCATGCATCCATCGAAGGGTTGATCCGCCTCACACCGGCCCGCGCCCGCCTGATCCTTGAGGACGGCTCCACGCAGGAAGTGGACGCCGTGGCATTGAAGGTCGGCGACCGTATCCGCATTTTGCCGGGAGATTCCGTGCCGGCCGATGGCGCCATCGTGTCGGGCCGCACCTCGCTGAACGAAGCCACCATCACAGGCGAATCGCTTCCGCGCGACAAGGGCACGGACGATGAAGTTTTCGCGGGAACCCAGAACCTCACTGGCGCAATCGAGGTCGTGGTGAAGCGCGTCGGCGAAGACACAACCATCGGACGGGTGCGCGATCTCATTCTCGCCGCGGAACAGACCAAGCTTCCCATCATGCGGATCATTGATCGCTATATCGGGTATTACACGCCAACGGTTCTGATGATTGCGGGGTTGGTCTGGTTCTTCACCGACGATATGACGCGGGTTATCGCACTCCTCGTGGTGGCGTGCCCTTGCGCGCTCATACTTGCCACACCCAGCGCGATGGTCGCCGCCCTTTCCGCCTCCGCCCGGCTCGGTATTTTGGTCAAAGATGTTTCGGACCTGGAAGCGGCGGCAAAACTTACGGCATTCGTACTCGACAAGACCGGTACACTCACCACCGGTCAACTGGGCGTTGTCCGGCTGGCACCACGACCGGGCATCCCCCCCTCCGAACTCGTTCATGCCGCTGCAAGCGCCGAGCGCTTCAGCAATCATCCCGCCGCAACAGCCCTTGCGGCGCTTGCTCGGAAAGCGAACGTTTCGCTCTCCACGCCGGAGGATTTCCACGAGGAACCCGGCCAGGGCATCCGTGCAAAGGTCAGCGGCGAGGTGGTGATTTCCGGGCGCGCGTCATGGCTCCAGCAGAACAATGTCCCTGATGCCGCCCTCGACCCGGAAGAGCTCAATGAAGCCGCGGGATACAGCATTATCCACGTGGCCCGCGGCGGCCGGCACCTTGGATGGATCGGCTTGCAGGATGAGGTTCGTCCGGAAGCGCGAGCCTGCGTGCAGGAGCTTGAGCAACTCAATATTCGCCGCATGGTGATGGTGACGGGAGACCGGCAATCCGTGGCCGTTCGTGTCGCCGAACAAATCGGGTGCCGCGAATTCAAGGCGGAATGCCTGCCGCAGGGAAAAGTGGACCTGCTGAAGTCGCTGCGAAGCGAGGGCTATCGTGTGGCGTTCGTCGGGGATGGCGTCAACGACGCCCCGGCCATCGCCGCCAGCGACACAGGCATTGCCATGGGCGCCGCGGGCAGCGAAATAGCGATTCACAGCGCAACAGTCGCGCTCATGAATAATGACCTTCGCCGCCTGCCCTTCCTGGTCCGCCTCTCCCGCGGTACACGCAGCGTCATCTACCAGAATCTGAGCATCGGCGCGCTGTTCATCGGCGGCGGATTGGTGCTGTCAGGGCTTGGCTGGTTGCGCCCCATCATCGCCGCATTGCTTCACAATGCCGGCGCGCTGCTGGTCGTCTTCAACAGCGCCCGCCTGATTCGATCAGGCGAGGAATTCTAAAATCCTTGATCTTCAGTTCCGTGGCATCAGCACCACGTAGGTGGGCAATCCGACGACACCGAAATAGTCCAAGACTTCCTTTGTCGGCGGATCGTTCGGACGTTCGGCCTGATATTTTACGACCACGAAGTTCTCGAACGCGGATTTCACGTCGGGCTCCAGGAAGGTGCTGCGCTCCATGGCGATGCAGTTCTTGCACCAGGTCGCCCAGAAATCTATGAAGACCGGCTTGCCCGTCCTCAATCCCTCATCAAGCAATGCCGCGAGTCGTCCGTTTTCATCCGAGCCTCTTTCGGACACAACCCCAGCGGTGCCCTCCTCGTCCATTTCCAGTTGCGTTGTCTGTGCGCGTCCCCGGAAGAGACTGTAAGACAAATGTCCGTAGTAAAGCGCGAAAGCGAGAATGAGTACTCCGAAAGAATATTTCACCAGGTTCATCCATCTTCCCGGCTTGGGAAGCAATCCCATGCCGGCGCCCGCGAACGGCCATGGCAATCCCATCCCTACGCCAAGGAGGAACGGCAGCAATAAAGCGAAAGCATTCCCCTGGCTGTAGAGCGTGCCGGAAAGAAGAAGAACGGAAATGACCACCGGCGCGACGCACGCGCCCGCGAGCAATGCGGCCACAGCACCCATCCCGCAAACAGCCAGCACATGCCCGCGACCTGAAGCTCCCGCCCGCCCCTGGAAACGGGTGAAGTCTATGGAGAACACGTCGAACATGGCCAGGGATAGCGCCACAAACAGGACCGCTATGATGAGATTAAACCAGGGCGACGCATTGAGAGCGCCAAATGTGGAGCCGGTCAGGATCGCGACAAGCCCCAGCAATCCATAGACAAACGCCATGCCCATGCCGTATGCCGCACCCAGCAGAAACCCGCGGCTCTTCGAACCGGCTTTTGCGCCCGCGCCGATAATCGCGAGGTTGATCGGAACCAGCGGCAATACGCAGGGCGTCAGGTTCAAACCCGCACCGCCCAGAAGGATCAAGAGAATCGCGACAGCCATCCCCACCCTCTTGAACTGCGCCGTAAGCGCATCTTCGACAACTTCTTCGCTTAACCCGCGCTCAAGAAACGCAAGGAAGGGTTCCTGTCGAAGGAAACCCGTGTCGCGCGCCGTTATGCTGAAACGGTCGGCCAGAACACGCCAATCATCGGAGGCGCCTCCTGCTTCTGCGGGAGCATCACGCGTTTCGGAAAGCGCCGGCGCATCCGATGAGAAGGATAGATTGAATCTGTATGTCTCCGGGAAAAAACATACGGAATCGTCACATCCCTGCAACTCGACAACCACCACTGCGGCCGCCACCGCTTCTCCCAGACGATAAACCGCTTCGAAGTCGCGATTGAACACCTCTTTTTCTTCTTCGCTGTATTTATCGAATATTACGGCCGGCTCCGTTCCCTCAATCTTGTCGATCGGGGATTCCCCTTCCACGTACACACGAAACTCATCGGCATAAATGTAATGCCGATCAGGCACACGAACCTTCACTCCAAAGCCGGGACTGTCTTCCGCGGAACGAGGCGTCACAGAAACGGAAAAAGGGCTGTCCGCATGAGCATGACCGTTCCAGGCCAGAAGACCCGCAATGAGAGCGATTCCCCTATAACACATCCGTAAACCGGCCCCACATGTTCGCGTGATTCCCATCATCCACGATCCTCGCCCTCAGCCGCCTCCGGCGCCGCAAGCAGCGTCTCCACATCCCCGCGAAGTACGGACTCGTGAACCACCCCCTGGTAATGCTGGCGGATCTGACCGTTTCGATCGAGTAGAAACTTTGTCGGAACAGCTCTAATCCCTCCATAGGCAGCCTGCGCTTCGGCCCCGGCCAAGCCTACGGGATATGTCAATGAAAACTGCGCGACCGCTTTTTCAACTTGGTCCCGCGTGCCTTCATCAACCGTCATGCCGATCACGACGAATCCACGGTCCTTATAATCTTCATGCATTTTCTTCAACAAGGGGAGCTCCACCCGGCATGGAGGACACCACGTGGCCCAGAAATCGAGCAACACCACCTGCCCTTCATAGGCCGCCAAGTCAATCGCTCCCCCGCTGCCATCAAGAGCAGGGATTGCGAAAGCGGGCGCGTCAAAGTCATGCTCAATCAAGGGAGCCGACTGCTCCCTGGAAGCCCTCTGGGGCACACAGCCAGTCACAAAAACCAATATACCAAGGACTAAGGACAATTTATTCATCTTCAATCTCCAAGGATGACAGTAGATATTCTCTTGTGTTCTGCCGTGCAAGACCTATTGATCTGTCTTTGTTTCTCAACATACCCGGCTCCTGTGATGATTCAAGTAGAAGCCTGCAACCGAAACCATCCGGCCTTTTCTTTGACAGGTTCTATACATTTGCATTCAAGTTGCATATCAATTAATATTTCAGAGGGCGAGAAGCTTGGGTCGAGAACAGATCTATCCTCGTCTAAACAGGTGATAGCGTGAAGCAAAAGCGACGCTGGGGACCTCCGGGGTGGCCCTGGGAGCTGGAGCTGCTGGCTCTGGTTTTCGTTATAGCCGCCATCGCAGTTCCTTACTATCTGCAATACATGCAACCTCATGAAACGTCGGAAGTCTCCCTCCTCGCGGAGGCCCAGTCCATCCGACGGCAGAACTCCGCAACGTGGGAAGATCTTGAGGGTTTTTTCTGGGCGCTTATTATCGTTGGCCTTTATCTCGCTCACCTGGCGATGGGTGGTGCATCCATTGACTTCATGTCCACTCCATTCACCCACCTTTTTGCGCCACTGGTTTTCTCGCTGATAACCTACTATCGCCTGTTGAATATAAGCGGGGATGGATTTTCGGACAGAGGCGTAGTGGGCAATGCGCCCTACGAGTTATTCTTCTGGGTTTCCGGCGTTCTGATTATCACCTATCTCGTGGCCCGAATCCGAATGGCCCGGCTGATGCTTTCCTTCAGAGATGTCGAATGGGGTGTGTCCACGCCAAGCCTGTTCGACAAGACGTACAGTGAAATGATCGTTCAAATACGACCCCTGATTTATCCCCCACGGATGCTGCGCGCTTGCGAGGACGGCATTCTCGTGGAAGGCTGGTTTTACGCGATGCCGATTCCTTTCGATACACTGAATGCGATTGATGTGGTTCAGGGTGCCGGTTTTGCCTCGCAGGGATATTGCCTTGCCACTTCCTCAAGATCACTTGTCCGCATTCAAACCGCCGAACGAGCGGAACCGATTCTTGTATCCCCCCGGGACCGCAACACGTTTGTCCGGTACTGCCAGCAGCAACTCGCTTCCCGCGCTGCGCCCGTCGCGCTTCGCTCAGGCGAGACCGCGAAAGGAACCCGCACCGGAACAGGCAAAGGAACCCATGCGGGTTCAAGCACGGCAACCAGGGCGGGAGTGCTCCGCAGCACAACACGGCCGGGCGACACGAAGGCGCCGCCTGCGAAACAACCAGCGCCCCCGGCGAAAATCAATCCAACCGCGTCGGACACACCGTCGCCACAATGATGCGACCGACGAGAGGTTGCTTCATGAACAAGGGGCAGACGGATAACCAGGGTGCGCGGGATGCGGCCATTCATATCGTCAAGCGATTGAAGTCTTCCGGCTTCACAGCACTTTTCGCCGGAGGTTGTGTGCGCGATATGTGCATGGGACGCAACCCAAGCGATTATGACGTTGCCACGAATGCGCCACCTTCCACGATTCGCGAGCTCTTCGACCACGTTGTCGAGGTCGGTGCCGCATTTGGGGTTTCCCGCGTCCTATTGAACGATACGACAACCGAGGTAGCCGCATTCCGAACCGATGTGGGCATTGCAGATGGTCGCCATCCTGCCGCCGTTCGGTTCTGCGGACCCGAGGAAGACGCGCGCCGCCGCGATTTCACGATCAACGGCATGTTTTTTGATCCCATCGAAAACAAGGTTCTCGATTTCATCGGGGGGCGGCAGGACATTGAGCAGCGCCTGGTTCGTGCCATCGGCGATCCGGCGGAACGATTTGCCGAAGATTACCTGCGCATGCTTCGCGCGGTGCGCTTTGCCGGCACACTCGACTTCGAAATTGAGTCCTGCACCATGGAATCCATTCGCCGGCTGGCGTCCCGCGTTGCGGATATCAGCGTCGAGAGAATACAATACGAACTAACCCGTCTCCTGACCGAATCGCCTCACGCGGGGCGCGCCATGCAACTCCTTTTCGACGCGGGCCTGCTGAACGTCATCCTGCCCGAAGTGGCCGCCATGGCGGGCCAAGGTCAATCGCCCGACTTTCACCCTGAAGGAGATGTGTTCACGCACACGATCATGATGCTCGATTCCATGGAGCCCGCTCGTTCAGCCACCCTGGCATACGCCGTTCTTTTTCATGACATCGGAAAGCCGCCGACCGCCGAAACAATACAGGAAGAAACAGGTGGTGAACGTATTCGGTTTCACGGTCATGCCGCAAAAGGCGGAGCGTTGACTGAAGCAATCATGAAGCGGCTGCACATGTCTTCACAGTTGATCGCCGACGTCGTTCACTGCGTTTGCAATCACATGCGGTTCATGGACGTTCAGCGCATGCGCACCGCAAAGCTGCGGAGAATGATCGCTGCGCCGACTTTCGAAGTCGAACTTGAGTTGCATCGCCTGGATTGCCTGAACAGCCACGGAGATCTCGGCAATTATCACTTCCTCCGGGATTTCATGCAGCAGATCGGCAACGAACCGGCCCTGCCCCCACCATGGATTACAGGCAATGACATCATGGCGCTGGGCATCCCCGAAGGCCCGCAAGTGGGCCTGTGGCATCGCAGGGCCTACGAAGCTCAGTTGGAGAACCGATTTTCTTCACGCGAAGAACTATTGATGTGGATCAGGGAATCAACCCAGATCGATCGTGAAACGTGATGCGTTGCCGTTCGGTTGCGACGAAGCCGGGCTCATATCGCGGCGCACTTCCTGGATTAGCAAGTATTTGCTGATGTCCTCTGCCGTAAGCACTCCCACCATCCGCCCTGCCCTGAGCACCGGAAAGAGCCCTTGCTCCAAGGCACGGAGGTCCTTGTATAGTTTTGCGAGTGGAGTGCGAACGTCCACACTGACGAACACTTTTTTCATCACCTCGGCTACAAGCGTTTCTGCGCCACGACCATGCAAGGCGTTCAGCCAATCCTTGCGGGTCATGATCCCGACCACCTTTCCTTCGCATTCCACGGGGAAATCCTCCTGCCGGTGATGAGAGGCCAGCTCCAGGCACCGGCCCACGCGGTCCTCAGGATGGAGACTGACAAAAGGATCCAGCATGACGTCCTCGGCATAAACACCCTGCAGCATTTCTTTCACCCGTGCCGCGCGTTCTTCGCTCTCGGCACCGAAGAAGACGAAAAAACCGATGACCATTAAAAAGGGATTGAACGCCAACCCCAACAAAACAAACCCCACCGCCAGCGTCTGCCCGATCGCGGCGGCGATGGCAGTGGCCCGGGCGTAAGGCAGAAACATGGCCAGCAGGCTTCGCATGACACGTCCACCATCCATGGGAAAAGCAGGCAAAAGATTAAACAGGGCCAGGATAAGGTTCGCGCGGGCGAGCGCATCCGCCAATTCCGCCGGTCCGCGAGGAACAAGCGGCACATCAATCCACGCGGGAAAACCGCCGCGCGCAAGAATCAGCAAGCCCGCAATCCACGTTCACCAGCGGCCCTGCCAGAGAAATCAGCAACTCCTGCCGCGGCTGTTCCGGAATGGATTTCATGCTGGCCACACCACCGATCGGCCATAGCGTGACGCTTCGGACCTTGCCTCCGAATCGAATAGCGACCAGGCTGTGTGCCAACTCGTGGATCACGACGCAGGCAAAAAGAGCAAGAATCAGCGCCACCGCCCACAGGCTCGACACCCAACCTCCCTCCGTCCATCCCAACCATGCAATCCATCCGACAATCAACAGGAAGGAAAGATGGATGCGGATAGGTATGCCCGCGACGCGCGCCAGGGGAAACGACCATTTCACGCCGGCACACCTCCTCCGCGCTGAATGCTTTTCCCGCGCAACACGGCAATCACGCCCATGACAAGATAAGCCAGCATGAGAATCTCGCTGTCCCCGAAGTTGTACTCCACGACACCGTTCGCGAGAATACCGATCAGCGCGCCGAAAGCACCGACCGCGATCCATGCATCACGATCGCCCGCACGCGTCATGCGACGATGGGTCCTCCACGCCGAAACAAGCGTTGCCGTTATCCACCAAATCCATGCCACCAACCCCACCCACCCCAATTCGAGCCTCACCTGGAGTACATTATTGTGCAAATGATGAAGGCCATCCTGAATGCCTCGCTCAAATCTCCGGAAATCCTCGTTCCGGGAAGCGGCATACCCCATCCCGTGGGGATACTCCTTCATCAAGGGCAACGCGACCTTGGTCCAAAGGGCATACCTTCCACCCATCTTCAAAGAAAACTCGTTGTTCAGCATCCGAATGCGATTTCGGGTTTGAGGCAGGAATGCGATGGCGGCCACCAGGGCCACCGCGAAAAGCACGGCTCGCCAGCGGCGGGTGGCAGAAGTCATTGCCGCAACGGCCAGCACAAAGGCAAGCCAGGCGCCTCTTTTGAAGTTGAGCAAAAGCCCTGCCGCCGTTGCAATAATACCGCCCCATGTCGCGGTTGAACGATCCGGTTTCTTCCCGACCAATACCGCAGCCAGCAGGAAGCACAGCGCTGCAAGATACATCTGTGGATCGCGCATATTGCCCGTGTCGAAGACATCCATGCCTCTCCGCACGCTTACCACGATGTATCCAACGTGGTAAATCGCGCGAAGCGAACAGGCCAGAGCGAATAACCAGACCATAATACGCACGCCCGATTCGCGCCGCTGTGTCGCCGTGCCGATGGCAAATACGACCATGGCCAGTAGCAAGCGATGACATTTCCCGAGAGAAATTAAGGGCCGCACACTGAAGGGAATGGAAACAAGAGCAATGAGCGTGAATGCGAAAATAGGAAGAAACAGCGGGTTCCTGAATACGGTGTCATCCCTGGTCCTTATGGTCCGGTAAAGCCAGAGGGCGATCACAATGAATCCAATGGGCTCGGCAAGCGCAATCGAGACAGGCACCGCAAACGCATACGCCGGCAAAAGCCGGTAAATCCATCTTTCGTCCCAACTCTGTGCCTGCTGCTCCATCTGCTCCAGCCCTCCGCACAGTAACCTCAGTCGCTCCCCGCTGTAATAACCGTTCCGGTATCCACGACCGCTTTCAGGCGGCGGCGTTTCCGGACATAGTCAATCACGGCCGTGCGCGTGTCAATGTTCGTCATCTCCAGCCGGCATTCCGGCTTGCGGGCCAATGAGCTCAAAACAGGATAGCGACGCCCGCCGGACGCCAGTGCAAAACTGCCGACCGCGACCCGGAACCGTTTCCTGCCATGCAGAGGAGCGCCGTCCGGCAATCGGAGATTGGAGACGCGTGAACCTTCCGGCGCGCGCGTGTCGAGATCGTAGACCAGTCCCCATGTGCCGAGAAAATGATGCGATCCTGCGAGCAGTGCGTTTTCCTCAAGTATGTCGCGAAGTTCGGATGCCGTCAGCGAGAGAACGCCTATCGTATTCTCGTACGGGACCACGCGCCAGATGTCCGCCATGCTGACAGGCCCTTTTTCCAACTCCTCCTCGCTGAACACACCCTGGAGCACGATATCCGCTCCCGCTTTTTCCGCCATGGCCGAGGCAATCAGAACCTGCATCGGCGAATTGCATGGAGGTTTCCGGGACGAGGTTATCTTCTCGTCGCATTGGCTCAGAACCTTGGAAAGATAACCTTCCGCGCGCTGCAATTCCTCGCCCAGATGATCCCGCAACCCTCCGCATTCATCCCATTCACGGCCGACACGATGCACGCGCGATTCCCGCTTGATCAGCTTGCGGCGAACAGTGTCATAGACCATGTCCACCTGTCCAAGCCAATTGCCATGATAGCCCGCCTGCACGTACAGGATGCCGTTAACCCAGTGTCCTTCCCGGACCTTGTGCGTATGCGCGCCAATAATGACGTCTATTTCAGGAAAACGGGCGGCGATACCGGCAATCTCGTTTGCATGATCGTCCTGAAACTCCGCGAGCCCCTGGTGCACAAGCAATACGATTATGTCCGGCTTGTCCTCTTTCACCTCCGGCATCACGCGCCGCAACGCGGTCAGGCTATCCTCAAACAAGACATCTCCAAGGATATCCGGCGTCAACCACGTGGAAACAGCCGGCGAGGTCAGCCCGAGCAACGCCACCCGTACACCATCCATATTCTTCACCACATGAGATCTCAGATTGGGCAGCAATGGCGGCGAACCCGCCCGCCACCGGATATTCGCTCCCAGCATCGGGACGTCCGTGGAATCGTGCAACTTAAGCAGCGTATCCACACCCCAGTCAAAATCGTGGTTCCCGACCACCCAGGCGTCACACCCCAGCCATTCAAGGGCCCGGACCATTATGCGGCCGCGACTGAGCCAGCTCTCTCCACCTCCCTGGATCAGGTCTCCGCAATCAACGTACAGTACGTTCGGATACCTGCTGCGAAGGTCCTGTATGAGCGATGCACAGCGCAGCAGTCCGCCGACGTTTGCGTTCCCTTCGTAATCGGTGCAGGGCAACAGATGCCCATGCAAATCGGTTGTTGTGAGAATCGTTACAGGCACTTCCCGCGCAACGGCGTGGGATACGCATGCGTCGAAGCATTGCCATATCGCCCATAAAACAAAGAAGGAACGGAAAAGACGCAAGAGAGAACCCTTCATGAAAACCGTGCCCTGATAAAATTACGGGAGCTACGCGACGTTCCGCGAGTCATGATGCGAAAGTCCAAGCATTTGCCGCTTGCCGGCCACCATGGGCCGGGTCACGGTCAGATCCGTAATGCCGCCCTTCAAAGGAACCTCGTACATGACATCCAGCATGACCTGCTCGAGAATGGAACGCAGCCCGCGCGCGCCAGTACCTTTTTTGTGCGCGATTTTTGCCAGTTCGCGCAACGCGGAATCGGTGAAGTGCAGCTTGACGCCCTCCATGGCAAGCAACTTGGCGTATTGCCGGATCATCGCATTCTTGGGCTCCTGTAGAATCCGCACCAGGTCCTCTTCCGTCAACGGATTCAACGTGGAGACGACCGGCAGGCGGCCAATGAATTCGGGAATCAAACCGAAATGCAGCAGATCCTCCGGCTGCACCTGCTCCAGGATGCTCAAGGAGGGAGGCATCTTGCGCGCATTGAAACCGATAACGCCCTTCCCGAGTCGCCGCCGGATGATATCTTCCAGTCCGACAAACGCACCACCGCAAATGAAGAGAATATTCTCCGTGTTGATCCGGATGTATTCCTGTTGCGGATGCTTGCGGCCACCCTGCGGCGGCACCGCAGCCATCGTCCCCTCCAATATCTTAAGCAGAGCCTGTTGCACCCCTTCGCCCGACACATCGCGCGTGATGGAAACATTTTCGGTTCTTCGCGC
>CAZTYH010000005.1:14787-27942 GCA_964617565.1 uncultured Verrucomicrobiota bacterium | reverse complement strand
GCGTGTCCTTCCACACCGCCCCAGGGCTGATGGATCATGATCCTGGCGTTCGGAAGCGCATACCGCTTGCCCTTCGCCCCGGCCGCGAGGAGGACCGCACCCATGCTGGCCGCCTGCCCCACGCAATAAGTTGTCACGGGGCATTTCAGGAACTGCATGGTGTCATAAATGGCAAGGCCGGCCGTAACCGAACCACCCGGCGAATTGATGTACACGTTGATGTCTTTATCCGCGTCCTCACCCTGGAGGAAAAGCATCTGTGCAATCGCAAGGTTGCTGACCTCGTCGGTGATCGCCGTTCCGATGAAGATGATGCGGTCCTTCAGCAATCGTGAATAAATGTCATAGGCGCGCTCACCACGCCCTGTCTGCTCAACAACCATCGGTATCAGTATCTGAGACTGTTCCTTCATGAGGAGCCCTCCCGTTTCTATTCCGTTATTCTGGCTTGTTCGAGCAACAGGTCCAGCGTCTTGTTCAACCGTAAATCCTCGCGAATTTTCTCGATCGCGTTTTTCTTCTGAAGATCCGCCCGGAAATCGGCCGCGGGCACGCCGTAGCGCGCCGCTAGTGTCGCAATCTCCTTGCTTACTTCTTCGTCGGAAATCTCCACTTTCTCCTGTTCGGCAATCCGATGCAGGATATAGCGCAGCTTCACCTTTTCCGTGGCATTTTTGCTCGCGGCCTCGAAAATCTCGTCTTTCTGCTTCTCGATGTCTTCGCGCGAAACGCCGCGGTAGGACTCCTGCCGCACAATGTCATAGACCACGTCTCGCGTTTCCTCGGCAACGACCGACTCCGGCACATCCAATTTCGCCCGCTCAAGCAACTGGCGTATGATTTCGCCGCGCTGGCGCTGCTTTTCGTTGTTCTGCTTCATTTTCAGCATGTCTTCGCGAATCCGCTCGACCAACGCGGCTTCCGATTCCACGCCAAACTTTTTCAGCAATTCCTCGTTGATCTCCGGCAAATGCTTCTCACGAATTCCCTTCACATCTACGAAGTAGGTGCACGCCTTGCCTGCCACCGCTTTTTCAGCAAAATCGGCGGGGAAATCTACTTGGACCTGCTTCTTCTCTCCGACGGAAGCACCCACAAGCGCCTCGCCGAATCCTGGAAGAAATGCGTTCTCATCCGCGAGGACCATAAAATCAGATCCCTTGCCCAAACCGGGCGACTGCGGCGCGATGTCTTCAATGGCCTTGCTTTCGCAAACACCTTCGTAATCCACCTTTACCAGGTCGCCGGCCTGCACAGGACGCCCTGAAACTTCCTCCCAACGCGCGGCCTGCTCGAGCAACCGCTTCTTCGTTGCTTCGATCTCTTCTTCCTTCACTTCCACCTTTGCGGCGGTCAGGGGTATCTCACGATATTGAGGCAATTCGAATTCCGGCGGCACATCGAGAACCACCGAAAACGATGCCGGCTGACCGACAAGCAAAGACACATTTTCCACTCCGAGAATGGCGACCGGATCAAGTTTCTGCTGCTGAATGGCCTCGTGATAGCCGATCGGAATGATGCGGTCCTTCACCTCTTGAAGAATATCCTTGGAAAAACGCTTCTCAACAACCCCCCTCGGGGCTTTGCCGGGTCGGAATCCGGGAATACGGGCTTCCCGGACGAAAGCGCCGACAACGCGCTCATACTCCGCGTCCACCCGCTCGGCGGGAATCTCAATAGACAGTTTCTTGCGGCACGGGCCCGCGGCTTCAACAGTAACATTCATTCCGGATTCAACCTCCATCGGAAGTCTGGATGCATTCAGCGCCTCTTCAAAGGCGGCTTACATTAGGGAACCCCCGGCCTGCCGTCAAGTCAGGGCTACCCCGCTCATCTACCGCAAACATCCCCCACAAAAAGACGCTAACCCTGCAGGCCCATGAGGAATTCCGCGTTGCTTCCCGTCTTCTTCAGGCGGTTGACAAGCAATTCCATTGCTTCCACGGGGGGAACTCCGTTCAACGCCTTCCGGAGAATCCATATCTTGCTCAATTCATCCGGATGCAGCAGCAGTTCTTCCTTGCGCGTACCCGACTTTTCGATGTTGATCGCCGGGAATATGCGCTTGTCCACGAGATGCCGATCGAGCCCAAGCTCCATGTTGCCGGTGCCTTTGAACTCTTCGAAGATTACCTCATCCATCCTGCTGCCCGTATCCACCAGCGCCGTGGCGATAATCGTCAGGCTTCCACCGCCTTCGATATTTCGCGCCGCGCCGAAGAATCTCTTCGGCTTGTGCAGCGCATTCGCGTCCACACCGCCGGAGAGGATCTTGCCGCTGTGCGGTTGCAGCGTGTTGTAGGCACGCGCGAGACGCGTGATGCTGTCGAGCAGGATCACCACATCCCGTCCGCATTCCACCATGCGCTTCGCCATTTCAATGACAATTTCGGCCACCTGTACATGCCGTTCCGGCGGCTCGTCGAAGGTGGAACTTAAAACTTCGGCCTTCGTATTCCGCTCCATGTCCGTCACTTCTTCCGGACGTTCATCAATGAGCAGTACGATCAATTTAACCTGAGGATTGTTGGCGGAAATACTGTTCGCTACCTGCTGCAGCAGCACCGTCTTACCGGTACGCGGCGGGGCAACAATCAGGCCGCGCTGCCCCATGCCGATCGGCGTAAGCAGGTCCATGACCCGCATGGAAATCTCTTCCTTGTTCGTCTCAAGCACGAGGCGCCGGTTGGGGAACAAAGGAGTCAGGTTCTCGAACGGAACCTTGTTCCGCGACTTATCGGGCTCATCACTGTTGATGCGGTCCACCTTCAGAAGGGCAAAGAAACGCTCCTTGTCCTTCGGCGCGCGGATTTCGCCTTCCACGAGATCACCGGTCCTGAGCGCAAAACGGCGGATCTGTGATGGGGACACATAGATGTCCTCCGGGCATGGGAGATAGTTGTAATACGGTGACCGCAGAAACCCGAAGCCATCCGGCAGAATTTCCAGCACGCCGCGGCCATACATCGTGCCGTTCAGGCGCGCGTTCGCTTTCAGGATTTCGAAAATCAACTCGTGCTTGCGCAACGCGCCCAGATCCTGGAGGCCATAACTGTCCGCGATCCTCTGGATCTCCGGGACGGGCATGGTCTGCAGATCGAACAGCTTGAGGGTCTTGCCTGTTCCCTGCTGAGGCTTTGTTTCGACAGCAGCGCCTTCGCCCTGTCCGTTCACCGGCTGCTGATTCTGTCCGTTGTTGTTTTCCTGCTGCACGGCTCTTTCCTCCTTGAATCCGGGGTCCTGCTGCATGGCCCGTGTCTGGCCTACGGAATCGCGCGAATCCATACGGTTCCCGCGCCCAGGTCTTGATCTCTTTCCTCTGTGCTGTCTGTACTCAGGCATGTTCACTGCGCTCCTTTTCTCAGCAAATCGTTCCACACGCTCCGGGCCTGCTCGCTCAACTCCTGAAGCGACCCGCTGTTCTCAATCACGTAATCCGCCTTTTTGGCTTTTTCCTCGACCGGCATTTGCGCCGCAATACGGGCTTTCGCCATCTCTTCTGTCAATCCGCGCGCGCGCAGCCTGCGGATTACCAACTCAACAGGGGCTCTCACGCAAACCACCGAATCCCATAAATTCACCAGGTTCACCTCGTACAGCAACGGCACCGTGGCCGCCGCATATGCACCGCGCGCTGTCACCTCATTCACCCATTGCTTCAGGGCCTTGATAACCTCCGGATGAATGATCGCCTCCAGCGCCGCCCTTTCGGCAGGGCGCTGAAACACCACTTCGCCAAGGCGCCGGCGATCCACCTCTCCCCCAGGTCCTACTATTTCCCTTCCAAATCGCGCCACGACCCGATCATAGGCCGGCTCGCCCGGCCTGATTGCTTCGTGCGCAAGCACATCCGCATCGGCCGTTTCAGCACCCAGGGCCGAAAACGCTCTTGCCACTTCGCTCTTGCCGCAAGCGATGCCGCCGGTAATCCCGATCGCAAGGCCCCTTATCGCGCCGCTATTCGACTTCATGACCCTGTTGAAAACCCTGATCCTTCAATGCCCCGACGTGTTTCATCACGCGTTGCGCTTCCCTGTTGTACGGATTCAACCGCAGCGCTTCCACGGCTGCATATTCCGCCGCATCCAGAAGCCCTTCCTCCAGGGCTTTCCGCCCCTCCACACTGTATCGCTCGGCCAACGCCTCATCTCCTTGAGTCAGGATCTTGTACACCCTGTACTTCCTGTTCCCCCACAAAAACCTGAAGAACGGACTTCCTTCCGGCGTGAACTCGAAAATTCGCGCGGGACAATCGTTCGGCGGATTCAGCGCGTCCACGAAATATCGCATCTGCCGTTCCGGCGAAATGGGGGCAAACTCACCCATCGCATACACGTAATATTCCGCGCCATACTGATCCGCCCAGTCCCGAAAACTTCTATCGGTCCCCTTAAACAGTTGCTCCCCGTATTCTCTTACCCGTGCGCGGATGTCCGGCTGTTCGAACTTGGGATGCAGGATGACAGGACAGCCTCCATATGTCAGAACCGTACCACTCAATCCGAAATTCGCAAGCACCGCGTCCGGCGCCGAATGCCTGGAAAGCCAATCAGCGAGTTCGGTGAGTTCCCTGTAGTAAACGCCACTCCGCCCCCACAGCTCGGCATGACGCACCACGTGAGCCGCCTCGACGGTGACCCCGTAGAGCAGGACAATGAGCGTAACCCATCGCCAGAACCATCTTCTCATCCGTTCCGCTGCCGCGGCCCAGAGGCCCAGCAAGGCCGACATGAACAAAACCAGGAAAACCTGGAACCTGACAAAGAACACAAACGCCACAAACGAAATCACAAAAAAGAATAAAAGTTGAAGAAATTTGGGATCGGATCTATCGCCAGCGCGAAAGCTTAGAACCAGAATCGCCGCTAAACTTAGAAGTAATATCGCAGGGAAAAGGGTAAACGTCAAGGCCATGTTTGCAGAATGCAGCGCCGGCACCCACATGATCCGCTGGTCGAAGGTCAACAGGGAGGGAACGGCCGGTTTCTGATTCAGGAAACGGATTTTGGCCGTCAAGAGGGCCCCGAAGTGCCCGTAGGCGTCACCATAGAACCCCGGCAAAAGAAGGCCGGCAACCAATGGCAGAAGTGCGATAAGGGCAAAGACCCACCTGCGATCCCAGCGCGCCCCGCAAATACCTCTGGATATACGCGATCTGAGGAATACACCCAGAAAAACCCCGTATCCCAGAAGCATGGCCGGAGACCACAGGAATCCATGCCTTCTCAGGTAGGGATTGACCGATCCCAATACAATCAAAACCGCCATGTGCAGGAACCAGCCATGCGACGGTTGTCCACGGGTCCTCACGGTCCGGAACGCCTGCATGACCATCCACAGAAAAACGTAGAATTGGATCATGTCCCACGTCACAAGTGCAATGCCGAGAGCCAGCGCCGAGGCAATTGTTGAAAATCGTCGCCGGCGGGTGGAAACGCTCGCTCCCGCAATCGCATCACACGCAAGATGCGCAAGCAACCATGGCAAAGCGAAATTCTCATGCGACAATTCCTGACCAGTGGACCGGATTACCGATCCAAGCGCTACGGCATAAAACGCCGCCGCAACGATGGCGCCCCACGCCGATTTCCGCCAGAACCAGAGCCAGCAGGCCATCAGTGGAATCCCAAGGCAGAACCACGCAGGCTGAACCCACCTCAGCCGGGACGTCAATGTCATGCGCGAAGGAAACAGGCGTGCCAGTGCCGCATAGACATATTCCGCGCCGATGGTATCCGTTTCCCGAACAACCACGCCCTCGGGATACTGCACGAAAGGATCTCTCTCAGGTAACGGCTTGTCATCGAATATCATCTGGATGCGCCGGAAGTGTAATGCGCTCTCCATGGTGAAAGGCAATTCCATTTCGTGGGTGGCTGCCTGCACTGCCATCACATGACGCCTTATTGACAGTCCAACGACAGACAACACGAGGATGGCTAGTGCAAAAGCTGTTTTTTTGGAGATGAGCATTTTCATTCAATTGCGAGTTACGCGTACGACCCCATTCCTCCACCACTCCAATCCTCACACCCCCAGATCCAGCATGGGACCTTCGCTATATGCCTTGCGCAGCGCTTCGGCCATGCCCTTGAATTCCATCTCATCATAAAACGCTATCAGGGCTGCCGCATCCGGTGAGCGCACTATCAAATCGCCCCAATCGCCCGGCACATCCAGGTCCTTGCGCAGGGTCACCACGCCCAGATTTCTCTCCACATCATTCCAATTCGATGTCAATGCTTCGCGCAGTCTCGCCGAAGAAACCTTTGCAATGTTTTCGCGAACGGCTTTCAACGACCCAAATTCGCTCAGCAACTTAGCCGCTGTTTTCGGGCCGACTCCGGGAACGCCAGGGATGTTGTCCACCGAATCCCCTGTAAGCGCCAACCAGTCCGGTATCTTCTCGGGAGGCACGCCCGTCTTCTCCAGCACTTCCGCCGGTCCCATGCGCGCTCCCGCCTTTGACGGAGGCACAACGGACACCTGTTCGCCGACCAACTGGAAAAGATCCTTGTCGCTTGAAGCGATAAAAATTTCCATCCCGGCGCTCCTGCCCCGCACCGTCAGGGTCGCGAGCACATCATCGGCCTCCTGATCTTCCAATCGAATCCCGGCGATTCTCGATCGCTTGAGAAACTCATTGATGGCTTCCAACTGGTCCCTCAAGCGGTCAGGCATGGGAGGCCTCTGCGCCTTGTAAGAAGCCAACGCGGCCAACCGCTCCTCGGGCACCCCTCCGTCAAACACCACGGCCCAATGGGTCGGCTTCCAAACCTGCTGAAGCTGATGCAGCATCTTCACAAAACCGAACACCGCGTTGGTCGGGCGTCCTGCCTTTGTCGAAAGCTCGGCAATGGCATAAAAAGCCCGATAGGCCACGCCAGTTCCGTCAACGAGAAGCAACGTTTGTGTGGACATGAATTCTTTAAGGTGTCAGGTGCCGGTCCGGTCTCTGAGCAAAGATCAGATTATTCTACAATTCAAGCTCCCTGTCGCGAGCTTTGCCGGGAACAAGTTCGATATATCTCGCGATCGCTCTCACGACAAAGCCTCCGAATTGAGAGACTCCGCCTGATGAACCTCATGGAGATTCCTCGCTGCGCTCGGAACGACAATATCGCCTGATCGCTGCCGCTTACTGAGCTGCCACAACATCCGCAGGCCGCGCCCCACCCGGCATCGTCATTGTTTCCGCCTTGTGAATCGGCTTTCCGGCCGGATCCACCAGTCGCGCAGTAACAAAGATCAGCAAATTGGTCTTCCGGCTGCGCTGGCCCTCACTCCTGAACAAGCGGCCCAGAATAGGAATATCACCCAGCAGAGGAACCTTGTCTTTGTACGTCACAAGTTCTTCGCGAATCAAACCACCCATGACAACCGTCTGGCCATCCCAGATCACGATACTGGTCGTGGCGTTGCGGCTGCTGAACACCGGCTGAGGGATGTTGTAACGGAAGCGATTCTCACGCGATCCGATCAAGAGACCCGTCAACGGGTTCTGAATCGGAGAGCTGATCGTCACTTCGGAACCATACTGAATCCAGTCCACCAACTCGGCAACCTCCGGGACCATTGTCAGGTCAATAGTGTATCCATCCGGGCCAACCGTAGGAGTTACATTCAGGATCACGCCCACTTCCCGCGTTTCGAACGAACCCGGGGTCACCGTGGGCGGTGTCACCAAGTTACCCTCGCTCTGAATCGTCGGCTGGGTCACTTCGAACTCTGTCGGATAAATGATTTCGCGAACCACTTGGATGGTCGCATTCACACCGCTGCGCGTGGTGATCCGCGGAGCCGAAAGCAGGTCGGAATTTCCGCGTTGCGAGAGCGCGTGAAGAATCATCTTAACTTCCGGATTCGTCAACACGCTGGCCACACTGAGAATCCCACCCAACGGACTCTGATTAGCGCCGAGGGTAACAGGAGATGCCGGATCAATCGCCGCCGTCGTGCGGTCAAAGGCGAAGAAGCGATTCCCCTTCGTCAAACCATCGGGATCTGCCAGCACATCAATCCGCTCCTGGTTCCCCACAAAACCGCCGCCCTGCTTGGTGGCCACTTCCCAGTTATCCGTAAGTATCCACTGAAGACCCAACTCTTCCATGTCGTTCTGGCTGACTTCCACGAACCGGGCCTCAATCTCCACCTGGTTCGGGACCACGTTGAGATTCGCAAGAATGCGCTCGAAAATATCCAGGTTTTCCGGCGTATTGGCCACGATCAACTGGCTGATCGCCTGGTTATACGTGATGGATGTTCCTACCGGGAACGGCACACCGGCCTTTTCGAAGAAGTCCTTCACATCGCCGCGCTTGAAAGTGGTTCTTCCGCCGCCCATTTCAATGAAGTCGCCCGTGCGGCCCTTCTCGGCGGTTTCCTCGCGCTCCACGATCACATCCACAATCGAGGGCTGAACAGGATACATCCGCGTCACGACACGCCCGGAAACAACGCCCGCGGGAGTGATGATTACCGCGTTATCTTCAACGCGGAACTTCAGTCCCGCTACTTCCGTGATGTACTTCACCGCATCAAGAAGCGAAATCCTGCGGAGATTCAGGGTGATCGTACGAGTCATCGGCGTTGCGCCCATGGAAGGAGCTGCAGTGGCAGTCGGTGTCTCACCGAAGAAATCATCAAAACCACCGCCGGCGGCCGGGAACCCGAACGGATCAGTCGCAGGCATCGGCGCTGAAGGCGCTGGAGCCGCATCCTGGCCGGGAACGCTCAAATTAAGAATGATATTTACGCCCGTACCCTCTTCATCACCCGCGCGGCTGGCTTCAACCAGGAAGTTCACCACATCCACGATATTCGCCTGGCGGAACTCGATGGACGGAATCATGATTCGCGTCATCTTGTCCTGCAGGCGCTGCGCAGGAGTCTTTGGCTGTACCACCGCTCCGCGAATAACGTCTTCCGGCAAAACAACTTCTTCGCGCGTCGGCGGATTCCACGCATCGCGGACCTGGCGGATCATGTTGGCCGTAGTCGCATCCCTCTCCGTGCTGCTGATCTTGAAGCGGCGATCTTCAATCCTCTTGAGATACCGCATGGCGTCCGTGTTATACTGATCCTCAATCAGTACACGCTCGAACAGAAGTTCCGCCCGGTTGTAATCTTCCAGGTCGAAATACTGGCGTCCTTCCCGGATCAGTTCGTCAACCTTCTTGGACTTCTCGACCACATCCGGACGCTTTTTCGGGGGAACAGGCTGCGCCAGGACTTCTTCCAGGCGAGTGATTCTTTTCAGCAATGCTGCAGCACCGGTATGCTCCGGAACCATTCTCAAGGCGCGCTCGCAGGAAAGGCGGGCTTCAGCAAGATTTTCGCGACGGCGATAATAGTCGGAAGCAATCCGGAATTCCGATTCCGCGTTGCCCCATCGGGCACGGGCACGAGCCTCCTGGTTCTGCGGACGGTCCGGCAGATTCTTCATCGCTTCTTCAAATTGCTTCAATGCATTCGGGAAATCGCCTGCCGCGAGCAGCCGGTATCCCTCTTCCAGGTTCTTTAACCCCTGCGCTTCCTTGGCCTGCCTGCGCACTTCCTCCTGCTGTGCGGCCAGCGCAGCCGCTTTCTTTGCTTCCGCTGTCGGCTTGGCGGGCACTTTCGGCGCTACAATCGCCGGAGGCTCATCCGCAGGCACTTCTTCCACGACTTCCTCAACCGGCTCAACCGCTTCTTCCTCCCACTCGGGTGCGGCGACCGGCGCCATGCGAATCGGTTCTTCAATAAAAAGCGGATCTTCAGCCGGCGCCTCAAAGGCATCCACTTCTACAGGAGCAATCTCCACCGGAACTTCGTCCACAGGGACTTCTTCGAGAAAAGGATCTTCATCTACCATTGCAGGAGGAACCATTTCGGGCTCCTCTTCGACCTCTACGGCCGGCACTTCGACTTCAACAGCCGTTTCCTCGTCAAAGCCCAACTCCTGTTGTGGTTCTTCCTCCACCACCGGCGCCACCGGCGCAACAACAACATCTGCGGCGGGTTCGCTGCTGATCTCGTCCAGGAGCGCTTCGAAGTCCGAGAGACCTTGCGCCCATCCCAGTCCATGGACCATACAGAAGATGGATGCAAGCACGATGGTGGCTTTGCCTGATCTCATTTTAAAAACTCCTCCTCGGGACTCATTCATGTGTGTGCTCATCAATCTTACTTAACCGAAACTGCAAATTGCATTTCACGACTCAACCCAAAAGACGCACGCATCACCGCGTTGGACGACCCGGTAATGGTGGACTGCCCGGGGCACCCGGCATGACCGCTGCGGGAGCTCCTCCCATCAACGCGCTTTTCTCGCTGTCGGTAAGCATTCCGACAAGCGTTTCCTTGTCGCTCTTCTCGTCGCGTATTAATACGCCTTCACGTACAATGTCAATGACTTTGTACTCGTGTTCCTTGATATTGACCACGTCTCCGATCTTGACTCTGAGCCTTGTGCGATCAATCAGGTACACCATGTCGGCCATCAACTCCTGCTTCTCAACCGCCTGGCCGCGAACCAACGGGATCACGGTGTCACCCTGCTGAAGCACAAGCGTCGGCCCCGCCGGAGCGTCAGGCTTGTACTCGAGAACCTTGAAACCGTCCACTTCATCATTCATCTGGACGAAAAATGTCTGCTCCAACGTGCGGAGGTTAACCTGGTATCGGACACTGTCGTCAGACAGCCTGGCCTCTCCCTGGAATCGCAGCTTGAAAGGAATCCGGTTGATCCGCCCTACCCTCAGCTTGACCACCGGCGGCGGATAGTCCGCGGGGTCCCTGGGGTCTGTTCCATAAAGGATTTCTTCGATGTTCGTGAACCCATCCCCATCCAAATCCTGCTCCGCGTCGGTCGGATCCAACGGGTTCATACCCCACTTGATTTCAAGCTGGTCCCGGATTCCGTCGCGATCCGTGTCCACCTTGCCGGGGTCAAAATGTTCCGGCTGTGTGGTGCCGCAAAAAGGACAGCTTGCCGCAAATAACCCGATCGGTTTCTCGCACTCGATGCAGCTCACACGAACCTCACTCACCATGAACGCATTCGAGCGCAACTCCACCTGGAACGGCTCAAAATACTCCTGCCGCTTTTCGTTGAATTGCGCGAGGTCAACGGGCGCCACTTTCTTCGGCGTCGAGCCCGGCCGTTCCCACCACGCACCCTGCAATTCCTGCCGCTCCCAACCTACCTGCATGACAAGGAACGAGGCCGATCCGAGCAATGCAACCAGCACGGCTACAAGGATCAGCTTGTCGTACGTCTGGG
Organism: uncultured Verrucomicrobiota bacterium; assembly: GCA_964617565.1. Classification (GTDB taxonomy): domain Bacteria; phylum Verrucomicrobiota; class Kiritimatiellia; order CAIQIC01; family JAGNIJ01; genus JAKJGV01. The sequence goes on along the minus strand of CAZTYH010000005.1, from coordinate 16,676 downwards.
ACAGCCACGATGTTCTGCTTCGGGGAGCCGCGCTCACTGTTGAATCTCCTGCCGCTCGCTTTCAAGAAAACGGTACACGTGTACTTCCACCACAGCCCGAACCATCTCACGACCCGCCACCACGCGTTCTTCGTGCGGTTTGATTACCACCTTGGCGCCTGTCTCAGCTGCCGGCTGCGGCGCCGCGGCAAAAAGATCCATCGCTGTCGGAAGCGGCGGCGCGCTGGCCACGGGCGTTTCAAAGACGGGCCGAACCGCGGCAACCTGCTTCGGAAGCGGAGCAGGATTAGTCATCTCGACCCGCGCCACCACCGTGAACGTCCCCGTCTTCGCCAGTTCGTTCAGCACCGTCCACACGGACGAATCCAATGCCTTGAAAGTCAACGTGTACGACTCGCGGGCAAACAGTCCGCTGGGGTCCGTCCATTCATCCCGCGACGGTTCGGGCTGCGCTTCGGTTGTATCCATCATGCTACGCCGCCGCCCGCCATCGCGCGCCCCCCCCTGCTCGATCACTCCACGCTCGAAGACCGTGCGCTGAAGGCTTTCCATCTCGGAGACCTTGGACTTGAAGAGCGCCTCGCACAGCTTCTCCAATGTCTTCACCTGCATGACGAGACGGGCCACGTCCTCGTGATTCGGCAAGGCGCCCAGCGCATAACGCTCGAAACCGAACGCAAACCGTGCCGGCAAACGGACCCCCTGCTCCCGCGCGCGATCACGCAAGCGGCGAATCGTGCGATCCAACAGCAACGGAAATTCCGCGGGCTCCATGTTCGCCGGGTCAACCTGCCCCAACTTGAGAACGGAAACCAGTTCGTCGTGATACTTGGTGAGGACCGTGAGGTTACTCTGCACCAACTCGACATTTTCTTCAGATGGATAAGGATCGCGATTGTACAACTGGTTCAAACGATCAACCGTCCCCCTCAAATCCCGGCGCACCTGCTGGTATGAGGATTGAAACCGGAAAAGCATGACGATCAATACAATGGCCAGCACCAAAACGATGCCGCCCGTGATCACCAGCCCAAGATGTCTCTTGAGATTCATATGCTGATGGGCTCCTTCAGCGCGATCCGTATCTTGAATTGAATAACAAAGTCGTCCGGCGCCGGGGTCGGCTGCCATATAATATCAGTTCCGTCCGCAAATTGCGGCGCCTCACGCAGGCGATCCCGGTAGTCGCGAATCGGACTGCCCGCCGGAGTCTTGTCCCGATACCCCAGCCCCGTGATCTCAATGGCCGATATCATCGTTGCCGCCTGGGCCACGGGAGGAGCATACGGATCCTGCGGCACATTCGATGCCTCGGTGACGGGCTTGACCTCCGTAAGCCACATGCCATCCGGCAGGTTTTCATGAATCTGATCCAGCATCTGCAACCAGGTCGTGCGATTGCCCACGAGGCCCGTCAACCGCGTGATCTTATCGTTCACCGTGCGCAACTGCCCCTCGGCTTCCGCAAGGCGAGACTCCACCCGCTGCAGGTCGTTCACCCGCACGCGTATCCGATTAAGCCGCTCTTCACCCATGCGCGCCATCCGGATGAAATAGCCGCACCAGACCGTCAGCACCAGCAGCACGCAAATCGCCGCCATGATGAATACGGGTTCTTTGCGCCGGAACGCCTTTTCCGCAACCACCTTCGGCGGCATCAAATTGATCTCTATGGGACATGTCAGCGCGCGCCGCAGCGCCAACCCCACCACCTGCCCCATCAGGTTCGCCACGCGCGCAATCTCATCCGCCTCAATACCCTCGCTTACCGCGACGTTAAGGAAAGGATTCAGGTAGTCCACGTCTACATGCATCTTGTCTTTAAGGAACGTATCCGTGTACGGAATCACCGACGTGCCGCCGGTCAGAAGCACAAGCCCCGGCTGACG
>CAZTYH010000005.1:0-14687 GCA_964617565.1 uncultured Verrucomicrobiota bacterium | reverse complement strand
CCGTGTACGGAATCACCGACGTGCCGCCGGTCAGAAGCACAAGCCCCGGCTGACGTCCCGCCTGCTGGCTGCGATAGAAATTCACCGAGCGGTTGATCTCCGCGTGGAGGCGCGTCATCACGCTGCGCACACTCTTCGAGACTTTGTCAACCACCTCGCTCTTCGGACCCTCGTAAGCGCCGCCGAAAGCCACGAACGCGTGCGCGCGCTTCAACTCCTCCGCGTCGCCGAAGGAAAGCCCAAACTCGTGCATGATCTGCTGCGTGATCGCATTGCCCGCCACCGGCACACTTCGGCTGAACACCCGCCCCTCTTCCAGGAAAATCAGGTCCGTCGAGCGCGCACCGATGTCTATCACCAACGTGCACTCCGGCAACTCGGGATAATTGTAGCGAACCGCGTTGTACAGCGCCATCGGAGCCACATCCACCAACTCCGGCTCCAGCCCCGCCTCCTCCACGGCATCCGTCATCTTCTCGATAATTTCCGCCTTGATCGCCGCGAGCATAACGTCAATCTCGCCGCTCTGCCCGCCGATGAGCTGGCGGTCCCATACCACTTCGTCAATCGGGAACGGCACATTCTGTTGCGCTTCGTACAGAATGATCTGGTCCACCTTGTCCTTGTCCACGGGCGGCAACTTGACGAAGCGCAGGAAAACCGACTGTCCTGAAATTGAAAGCAGCACCGGCCCCGCCTTGATGCCATGATCCTGCATCAATTCGCGTATGGTGGTGGTGATGTACGTGCCCCGGTCTGTCTCCGCCTGCGGATCGATCCCCAACGACGCCACGCCGAAATTCACCAGCTCGATGCCGCCGGACTTCATCGGGATGAACTCGGCGATCTTCAGGCCGCTGGCGCCGACGTCCAGCGCGAGGATACGTTCCTGCTTGAGCATAAATTATCTTCTCCGGGCATCCCGCATCAACGGGCCGCTCCCTCAAACTTGATGGCCTCGTAATTGTCGAAATTGATCATCGCAAACGGTGTCTGCATACGGTTCAAAACCAATCCCTGCACGGGGGTCAACTGCTCCCACCAGCGCTGTGTACTGCTCGGCTCGCTCGCCATCGCCACCACCCGGCCCTGCACCCGGATCACTACCGCCACGCTCTGCACATCGCCATAACGCAGCAGCGTGCTGGGATGCAGATACATGTCGCTGAGATGCCGACCCTTCTGAACATTGACATAAGTCACGTCGCCCGTCAGCAACGTGTTACGCGGTTGGTCGGCTGTCTTGCCACGGATGAGAACGTAGTGGCTGAACGTCATTTCGTCAATCCAGTCCGGAGCGGTATCGTACTGGGTCGTGACGGAAAACCAGTCCTTGCCCCGGGCCTGCGCCTGTCCCGCTACCAGCCGGTACTCGGGAGTCCGGACCTTCGTGCCGCTGATCTTGCGAATAACAACCGGTTCGTCCGCCTGCGCTAAACAGTCCACCGCAGCCACAGTTATCAACAGGGCCGCACACGCCGCGCTACACAAAACCTGTGCCTGTCTCATCAAGCACCTCCTTACGGATTCAGAGCGAAGGATCTCACTGCACACTGACGATTCTGATTTACCAATCGGAGTATAGGTATCACCCCATGGATGAGTCAACACATCCGTGAAAAAAACTGGACAGATTTTAGAGGACAGAAGGCAGAGGTCAGAAGGCAGAGGTCCCCCCGAAACACTCTTGCTGCGGCAGCATCGGGATTACGCATGGTCCAGGTTCAATACATAGGTAACGGATTAGGTTCAGAACATGGGTAACACTTAAGGCTATTCTGGTCCTCTAATAAGGAGGATCCGCTATGCCTTGGAGGAGCCCAGACGAAATGAGCCAGAGACGAGAGTTTGTACAGAGGTCCTACGATCCAACGGTAGTGTTTATGGACTTGTGCCGTGAATACGGCATTAGCGCCAAGACGGGATACAAATGGAGGAAACGCTTTGAAGAGGATGGTGCCGGAGGCTTGGCCGATCTGTCGCGGCGCCCTCACGGACATCCCGAAGAGCTCAAAGAGGATGTGGTTTGCGAGATGATTCGGATTAAGCAGTCGCATCTTGGTTGGGGGCCCCGGAAGATCCGCGAAGTCTACCGACGTAGCCATGGACAGGCACCGAGCGAGAGCAGTTTCAAGCGTGTGTTGGAGCGAGCTGGCATGGTCAGAAAGCGCAAGCGTCGTCCTGCTCGAACCGGAGAGCGGATTCGCCATCCTGGTGTGGCGGCGAGCCCGAATGATCTGTGGACGGTTGACTTCAAGGGGTGGTGGAGGATCAACAACAGGCAACGATGCGAGCCTTTGACGATTCGAGATGCATACAGCCGTTACATCCTGGAGCTGCGCGCGATGAAAACCAGCAGGACGGACCCTGTGCGCAGCGTATTTGAGCATGTTTTTTCGGAATATGGCATCCCCAAGGTAATCAGAAGCGACAATGGCAGTCCGTTCGCTTCGGCGCGAACGGTGTATGGATTGACTCGGCTGTCGACCTGGTGGGTCATGCTGGGCATCGACCTGGATCGGATCGAACCGGGCCATCCAGAACAAAACGGGGGACATGAACGGATGCATTTAGATATTCGCCGGGAGTTGCAGGGAGTGATTGAGGGCAATCTGGCGGATCATCAGGCGGCCTTCGACACGTGGCGCAACGAGTTCAATTGGGAAAGGCCTCATGAGGCACTGGGCATGAAAGTGCCGGGGGAAGTCTATAAAAAATCAGACCGTCCTTACGAAACGGAAGGCTATGAGATCGAGTATCCAGCGGACATGATTGTACGGCCGGTCTATTCGTCCGGAGCGATCTGCGTGGAGTCACAAAGCGTATTCCTGAGTGAAAGTCTGAAGGGCGTTTCCGTGGGCCTTCGCCCTTTGCCGCGAAGGCGTTATGAGGTGTGGCTTGATCATATGAAACTAGGAGAAATCGATGTAACGACCGCGACGGTGGATTGGGGGGTACCCCCCAATCCACCGTCCTGAAACCAGAGCAAACCGTTACCCATGTATTGAACCATTTATGTTACCTATGTATTGACTGGACAGGATTACGCATCTATAACTGATAACCGATAACCAACAACCAATCCCCATTGTCAAATACCCCCCTCGCGGGTATGTTTAACTGTGGAGAATATGACAATGAGACAGCTATCTTCACGCGTCGCGCCATCTCTTATCATCTGCCTTCTTGCGGCCTCCACGATCGCCTCCGCCCAGACCTCCACCTATTCCTCCATGGCCATAGCCGGCACGTTCAACAACCACAGCGCAACCCCAAACATGGTCCTCGTCTCCAACAATACATGGCGCGGCACGGCTTTTGTAATCTCTCACACCAACGCACTCATGTTTGTAGCCAACGGCGTATGGGCAGCCCACTGGTGGGGCGAAACCAATCAGACCTCGCATATCCCCCCGTTCACGGGCATCGCGGAAAAGAATCCATCCATTACACGCAAAATCCTGATGACGAACAGCCCGTTGTCTTCCTATGAGTTCACGTTCAACGATTCGACTTACGAATATGCCGTTGTCGTAAGCACAAACCCTCCTCCGCCTATTGTTGCCGCAGCCGGCACCTTTAATAATTCAAATTCCATCCCGAACATGGAATTGATTGGCGATAACATATGGCAGGGAGATTTCTATATCTCTGCATCCAGCGGCCGATTTAAATTCAGTGTCAATAACTGGCAAGTCAGGGTCGGGGACACCAACCAAGTCGGCTATATACTCCCCATTTCCGGCACAGGAGAAATAGTCGGCGCGGGACATGACATCGTTTATTCGAACGCCATCCCCGGCTATTATCGCATCACGCTCGACAATACGACCCTCGCCTACAGTATGCGCCTGCTCTATTCCGAAACGTCCGGCGTCAACCTTATCCAAAACTCCAGCTTTGAAGTCGCAGGAAATCATGATCTTGGCGAACGCGCACGGCATTGGCAGTGGGGTGTTCCAGACACGCATGGTGATATCTGGGCCATTCACTATTGGAGTCGCGCCAAGCGAAAGACAGATTGGCGACGACGAAGCGGAACGGCTCAAGCCACGCTCTGTGCTAAATGGAGTCCCCCTGATGACGACTTCGGCGGTTGGTGGCAAGAGGGCCCGGCGGAACCGGGTTATACCTACCAGGGTTCGGCATGGTTCTGGGCAGATCCCGAATGGACAGCGGGTAACCAGGAAATGAAAGTCGAATTCTACGACACCAACTTCGTACTCCTGGGTGTTTCCGCGATGAACTACACGGCCACCAACACGCATTGGACCCGAAACAAAGTGCTGGGCGTCGCGCCGGAAAATACCGCATGGGCCCGAATCGTCATCGCAATGAGCGGCGCCGGAACACAGGGCGCTATGCAATTCGATGATGTGGAACTCCGGCGCATCTCAACCCGCACGCAGGATTTTGACCGATGGGGGGCATTCTCAACGGATCAATGTCATGAATTGGATGATTGGTTATTGTGCACCGGCCAAGTCGTGAGTGTGCTAGTCGAGGCCGGCGTCACCCAGCAATTGTCCCGTTCCGGTTATGCAGCAAGCATTGCAAATGCCGCCGCGTCAACCAATCATGGAGGATATATTCGCACCCCGCTTTATGAAGACGGCGTCGGCATAATCCGCTTCTGGTATCGAAACGGTTTCACCGGTGATGAAAACAACATGACCACTGCAGACGTGGTGGGATTCCGTGTACAAACCTCATTGGATGGAAGCACTTGGACTACCGTAGGCGGGGTCACAAACGTTCTCTCCCTCTCCTACACCGAGTATGCAACCTTCCTCTATCTTCCTTCACCGGCCTATGTTCGCATCCAACACGCCGGAGGAAGCACGAACAGACTCTTTATAGATAACATTTTCATTGAGGAACCACAGAGGATCTCGCGCTATATGGACTTCAATACATGGCCTGATGCCGGCACCAACATCGGCAACCATCTTTATCTCGGATGGCGTGTGCACACCGGCATCGTATCAACCGCAAATGCTTTTCACGGAAAATCTCTGCACTTGCCTCATGGCGGATTGTCTTTCACAAATTTTGTCCAGAGTCCATTCTTCGCCTCGGGTTATGGAATCATATCTTTTCGATATGCCCGCGACACTAACGGCACAGCGCCAGCTCGCCTGCTGATGCAATCCTCCACGGATGGAGCAAATTGGACGACGCTTGACACCATTTCCAACATCACAAGCACAGCCTATCTGCCCTATGAAAGATTCTTCTATCAACCTGCGGGCAGCTATGTGCGAATCTGTAACATTACAAACCCTCCAGTTCCTCCTTCGAACATACTGCTTGATGAAGAATTCTTTGGCGGCTCAACGCCGCCAGCAGGATGGTCATTTACAGGCATCGGCATTTATGAAACCACCGGCAATTTTGGAAGAAATTCCCCATCCCTTCGCTTCGATGACACCAATGACCGGGTGGTTACCCCTGTGGTCTCGAACCCAACCAATCTGAGCTTCTGGACAAGAGGCCAATCAATCAATACAGGTTCGGTACTTAGCGTTGAAGGGTTGGTTGGCGTAAGTTGGATCACCGTCACTAATATCGCGAATATTGGCAATACGGCGCAAACGCGCAATATGCCTGTGTCATCGAGCATGACTCAATTTCGCTTCACCTACACAAAGGCGGGGGGAAATCTGTCTTTTGATGATGTAATCATTACCGGTGTTCCCGTATCTCCAAGTACCGCGCCTCAATCGCTGATGTTGGATAATATCAACATCGCACCGGCTTATCCGCCCGAAATCTGGCGATCCCAGAATTTCGATACGTGGCCCAGCGAAAACAGCTATGGGAACTATCAGCATCAAGGGTGGTCAGTCGTGAATGCGATAATCGAGATGGCAGATGCATACGCCGGGCAGGCTGTTCGGCTAAATCGTGGCACATCGGGCGAACGCTCAATCACGAGTCCCTATTTCGCCGATGGCTTGGGAACCGTCACCTTTCGATACCGGCATTGGGACGGCGGAGCACCTGCAGTCAATTACGCGCTGCAAGTCTCCACTAATGAAACCCATTGGACCACTCTCGACACCATCACGATCACTTCAGCCACTTATCAAACCTATTCCAAATACTATTATATCACCAACAGTGTTAGATCTCGTTTGTTCTGGTTAAGCGGCGATCGGCAAGTCCGTTTCGATGAAATCACAATGCATGAACCACGCCCTCAACCCAGCGTTAATCTGTCGGTCTGGACAGATCCTCAATCTCCTTTCTCCAACGACTGGGTAACCATCAAGGCTGTTGTTGCGCCGCTGAATAGCGCCGAGATTCTTGCCGTGAACGGATATTATCGCATCGGTACGTCCGGAGCTTTCACTGCGCTCAGCATGCAACTGGAAAACCATGTCTTCTATAATTCCGCAGTACAGATTCCACCCCAACCCTCCGGCACCATTGTCCAATATTATGTTCGGGTTGATTTTGATGGTGTCGGAGTGACAACCAATAGCCCCATGTTTTATCCGTCCGGCGGGTCAAACAGTCCGGCCTGGTACGGCATCCCCCGCGCGCCTGCGGGACAGGTTTGGATTAATGAGATTTGTTACATCGGAAACTTTGATCTTACTTGGGGCATGGATACACAGGAGTTTGTCGAAGTCTGCGGACCAGCCGGACTCGACATCAGCGACTGGACTCTTGAGTTGCATTACGGAGGGCACATCACAATAACCAGCCTCTACTACGAGACCTACGCACACTATCGCTTCCCACCGAACACCGTTCTAACGGATATGACCAACGGTTATGGGTTCTTCGTCCTCGGTGACACCGGCTGGGGAGCTTTAGCTGATATCAACTTTACGAACTTCACAAAGTACGATCCTTTGGGCGAATGGGACGATAATCTGGCGGATGGATATCCTGACGGTATTCGTCTTTTGAACGAAGTTGGTGGAATTGAATACTCACTCTCATATAGCGGACCTATGCCTGGATTCAATCGCATTCCCCCAAGCCAGTACGACACGGCGTCATACAGCCTTAATCTTGCCGGTGTTGGCAGCAATTACGCCGACTTCGCATGGACACTGACCAACTACACACCCCGAACCATCAATCCCGGCCAGACCCTTGTTCCGCAAGGCGAGCCGCCTGAACCGCCGGTTCCGCCGGACAGTGTCGAGATCGTGCGTTTCGTCTATGGAACGAATCTGATCATCTTCACGGCGGGCAATACGAATGCCTCGCCGTGGGCCGTCGCGCCATACTGGACGCAGAACCTGCGCGCGGAACCACAGGATTGGCAGCCACTGACGCCATTCACCAGCACATACGAAGGTGGCGGCTCGAACCGGATATGGTTCAATCTCCCGACCGCGACAACCAATCGAATCTTCCGCATCATGTTCTCCGCACCGTAAAGGCGACCGCGGATAAGGAGGAAATAAACCACCCGCTCCTTTCCGTCGCTGGAGAACACAGAGCAGATGGAGGGGGATGTTCTTGGTTCGTTGCTCCTCGTTCTTCGTTGCGATCTTGTAATCCCCAATCAACCAATCCCCTCTTCTCCGTGCCCTCCGTGAACTCCAGCGAAGCGGGTGGTTAATAAATTGATGAGCGGACGGGTATGATCGTACCAACGAAACTCTTTGCGCCTTCTGCGCCTTTTTGCGGCCACTCCTCTTCATCCGTGTAAATCCGTGCCATCCGTGGTTAATAACTCCGGATCAGACGGTGACCACGGATTGCACCGATGTACACGGATAAGAAGAGAAGAATGAACCACCCGCTCTTTACTGGAACCTAAAGACTTTCTGCAAACGGCATTCAGACGTTTTCCAGTATCATTTCCCGCGTTATGCCTTTATGGGCAGCAACAGAACGGAGAATACCATTGAGCGTTCCAACACGAAGAGCTGAATGAGCAGGTATTGCGATGCGATGAGGTGAAGGAGTTTTTGTTTGCAGGATGATATGACTGCCGACTTGATGGATTTGTTGATAGTCCCATTTACGACACAGGGTCTTGGCTACATCCATTCCGCTTAAATCACGCGGTAGCTTCATAGCTAAGCCAAGACTTCATCTCGAACCAAATGAAGGCGTATCGCAGAAGGAGGCGTACGGTCAAAGAAGTACGCCGCCACGGCCTCTTTCACATTGCGGCGCAAATCCTCCCAAGTTTCGGCCTGGGTAAAAATACTTTCAGTCAGGCATTCGGCCACGAAGCCACCGTCGGCATCCTGCGTAACCTCAAAAACCAGTTCATTCATAAGACGATCTCCATCGGATATGCAGTATACCCGCCGCCGCGGGTGGTGTCGAATGCCGAATTCGTTGATGTCCTCTGAGATCTTCCGCGCCTCTTTGCGGTTATCCCCCCCTCCCCCTCTTCATCCGTGTAAATCCGTGCCATCCGTGGTTAATAAATCCGGAAAGAGAACCGCGGATTGCGCGGATATTCGCGGATGGGAAGGAAGCAATGAACCACCCGCTCCTTTCAGTCGCTGGAGAACACGGGGGCCACGGAGGAGGAGTTTCTTCGTTCCCCAATTCCGAATCTCCAATCAACCAATCCCCTCTTCTCCGTGCTCTCCAGCGAAGCGGGTGGTCAAAAAAAGGATGAGCTGACGGGCACGATTCTAGCAACGAAACTCTTTGCGACTATCTTCTCTCCGCGCCTCGGCGTCTTTGCGTTGAAACAAAGATTCAATCATCCAGATACCGCATCATCCGGATGAACCAGTCGTGGCGGCCATTCTCGTTGGGGAACGGATCGCGCCAGACCTGCGCCACCGCGCGCTTCTCGCCGGTCAGATTGTTCACATCCCCGTCTCCGAACACCTGCGCCACCACGAACACGGTGAACAGATTCTCTGTCGGCTGGAACATTCTGAAAGAATTGCGGATAATGGCTTCGCGCTGGTTGTTGTTCAAACCCACGACGGCAAGAGCCTGTCCCGCCTGCATCACCAGCGTGTCCACCCAAGCCGCCCCGCTATCGAAACTGTCCGGACCCGTCGTCAGCGCATTCGCCGAGTTGTCATACATGCTGCCCGTCAGGTAACCGATCTGCATCGGGTCCGTCCAAAGCGCATACGGCGGTTGCCCGGGCACATCCAGTTCCGGCACCTCGGCTATATTTATCCCATGAAATGCGGCGTACAATGTGTTCGAAAACAAAGTGTTCGGATTCAGCTTTCCGTTTGTCCAGACCTGGCCGGTCATCGTCTCTGTGCGGAAGCGCGTAAGAAGCTGACGCCCCTCCGTGGTGAATATATCCACCGTCTGCCACGGCATAACTGCGGCCTGTCCCGGCTTCCGGGGCGAAAGAAGGAATCCCAGCTCGCTTACGCACTGAAGCGGACCATCGCGAACGAACATGTCTCTGCCTTCCAAATCCCTTGCGGCTGTACTCGGATTCAAGCCTCCCGGCGTGGGAGTAGCGGTGTCCCATTGTTCGGGAATATGATTCAGCCTTGGATCATTAGCCTGCAATGACGACTGCGAAACCCCACTTTCACTGCCACCGGACCCCGGGACGCGGATATCAATACGTGGAACAGATCGAGGTCCCTGCATTCGATCTATTTCATTTACGTCATTCCATATTTGAACTTCATAAAAGGTGGTGGAGATTCGTAGCGGTGTGTTAGTCGGCACACCCAGATTCCGAATTCTGTACTCCAATGGAGGCCACACTTGCGGGAGACCGTCGTTATAACTGATTGGGCCTATTACATCCGAATCCACAGGAGAAACTGTACCGTAGTCAATAGGCCCTATTCCGGGGGCTGCGATTTGAACCACAATGTCGCCAAGTCCAATCTGTGAACTAATTGTTGGTCTGTTGACTTGAAATCCATATCCAGTCAATGGGGTCCGGGATGGAAAAGGATACCATGTCTCTACCGCGATAAAGATTGTCACATCCACTATATCGGAAGCATCCGTGTCAATCCTTGCACCTACAATGAACTCATTAAGCATCGGAACCGCTTCGACAGTAAAAGCGGTTGTGCTTTGCGGAATACGGTCAGTGTCTATGTAGTCCCTGAACGCAATAAGCATTTCATCCGCCATCGCACTGTCCAAGCCCAGCACCTGCTGGAATACATCCATCGCCTGGCCATCGGTCCATGTGTTCACATTCTCAGGAATTGCCGGCGGCATGCCTCGTCGCCACTGGCCGCTGCTCCAATCCCACCACCCTTGATCATAGCTGAGTGAGAACGGGCCGAGATTGTTGACCAGTGGCCCGTCAAATACTCTACGCTCGGTAAAAGGATAAATACCCGGGGCGCCATCGTTGAAAGCGACGATCTCGCGGATCGTCGAAAACCCGTGATAGTTATTCCGGTTCTCGATAAACCAATCGCTGGCTGTAAAGCCCGAGCCCGCGAACGTCTCCGACAATTGCTCGATCGGCACATGACGCACGCTGGTTCGCATCGGCATGCTTGTGTAGGTGCCTCCCGCGCCGGGCGAAGGAGACGCCACGAGATTCGCGTCCAGCAGGCCGGTGCAATCCACCGCCAGGTAGGCGTAACGCCCAAGAATCGTGCCTGTGGCCGTGTTCGTCGGATCACGCACAAGGATCCACTGCGCGTTCTGCCATTTTGAGCGAATATTAAAATCGCTATCGCCCGTGGAGAGGTATTTTCTCGGCACCCAGTTTGTCGCCTCGCTATCAAAGATGCTCATATTGGGCCCGAGCACGCCGCCGGTTCCCTGCGACTGGAAAAGGGCCCGATCTCTCTTTGAGGGATGTATATGCCGGTCCGGCCAGAAGTCGCGGTTGATGTCGTTTATCGCCGCATCTATCGCGCCGCGGGCAAGCACCTTCGCGCGAATGCCTTCCACCGACGTGGCCGCCACCAGGCGCTCCGTGCGCGTCAGCGTCACCAGCGCCACCGCCATCAGGATGAGGATGCTGAGGAATCCGAGAACCACAATCAACGCAATGCCCTGACGACCATTCCCCTCACCTCTATCCGCACCCACTCCCTCTCCCCGCGGGAGAGGGACTCTATCAGCTATGTTCCACATCACTTTCATCAAACCTCAATAATAAAACTGCGCCGGATACATCCACTGGCCAGCCGCGGCGAACGGTGTCACGCGCATCGTCAGCATGTTCGAATCGCGAATCATCATCGAACGCGCTTGATTCACCATCGCAACATTACTTGGAGATGTCACGAGTATCCTGCCGGCCTGTCTCATCGTCTCTTCCGATGTTGCCTGTAAATAGATATCTATCGCTGCAGGTGGCATATTGGATACATATATTCCTGAGCTCATCGTGCTATTAAAAGTATCCCCAAATGCACGTATCAATTCGCCGTCATGATTGTGGACATAGACGTCAAATCGAATAACGTTATCCAGTATTGTTACAGTTTCCGAGCCAGCTGCGCTGGGAGCGCGATCCCACCATTGCTTGTCTGCTCCCATCGGATCAACGTTTCGGGCTCTCAATAACTGCATCTTCCATGTTTCACGCATTAACCTGAACTTTTTATATTGCATGCCGATATAGGTAATCGTTTGAGTCGAAACGTAATATCTCACAAAGTGATAGGCGGAAGGATCGGCATCGCCTGCAGTGTCCTGATCACTTGTCGTAGTGACAAACCATAGCGCATCGAAATTACTATCTACTTGGTCAGCCACCTGATACATGGCAAACCGTTCATTCACAATCGCACCATCCAGATCACGCGCAATTTGTTCCATGGCCACTTGCACGGCACCATTCCGCTCCACTGTGGTAACGCCACGCCGAAATGCGGCGACGGAATCGTTGAACGCCCGCGCCAGGCCGAGAACGAGAACCACCAACACCGCCATCGCGGCGAGGATTTCGACGAGAGTGAAGGCCCTCACGTTAGCCCCTTTCCGTCGGGCGAGGACATGACCGGCGCTATCTGATCGGAAGAAACTCACGATAGAAAATCCTTCCTCGTCCGGGTGGTTTCTGACCCGCAGGATATTCACCCGGCCACACTTCCAACCTCGCATACTTCGCGGGCGATCCCCCGGGCGCATCGCCGATGGTCAGTGAATAGGTGAAAATAGCCGTTTTATGTTCTTCCAAAGAATCAGAATAATAATCCGGTATCCAGAAATAATTAGTGACAGAATCTGCATTAGGCAAAACTTGCACCAAAAGCTGACTATCATTAACAGCGCCACCCAGGCTATGCGATTTCATCAACCTCAATCCCGACCGAAACTCAATGTCCCAATCAATATTGGCATCGCCCGCATCAAGCGCAAGCCCGGCAAAAACATTCTCCGCAAAAATCGCTATACTCACATCTTCGACGGCACGACGGGCAGCTCCCAAACCCTCAGGAAAGAGCGCAAGGGCGGCCAGCAATCCGACGCCGATCACCAGCATGGCGAGGCTGATTTCGACGAGCGAATAGCCGTCTTTTTTAGCATTGATATGTCGCAACGTGCTCATAGTAACTAATACGTTTGGTCGTCTTGATGAACGTCTATTTGCCCTGTTCTTCCTCGCACACGTATCCTGTTTGTAACGCCGGGAATATCCGATCCCCTTACTAATCGCTCATTGTTCGCACTCTTTGTATAAAAGCGGGATGTCGTAAAGTATACGGAATGGTTATCAGAAGACCACGTGTCCGAAGAGGACCGATAACGGTAACAGCGACCATCTGGACGAAAATTAAGCACCGGCATGAAACGAGGTCCTGAGCTTTCTTGTGGGAAAGGAAACCTGTAGGGACTGGCATGGTTGACAGTATTCCAGATTGAAGCAGACAACGTTGGCGTATCATCAAAATAGATTCCTTGCGGCAGGTATTTCCAATCGGTGATGTACTGAAAACCCCCGGAAGCGGAATTCGTCATCAGCACCGCGTAAGAACGAAGCAGCTTGTCCACATCGTTGGTCGAGACATCGGGAGCCCTGTTGTCCGGAAACACCACGTAAACGTTCTGCCGCTGGGTCACGGCATATTGACGCGCCAGCCGGAGCGTCGCGCGCAACTGGGCCGCCGCTGAACCCATGTCCTTCTTCCCCATCCCCTGGAACATCGGAATGGCGGCGACAAGGATGATGGACATGATCGCGACCACGGCCAGCAGCTCGATGAGTGTGAAGCCGGGCGGGGAACGGAGTATTGGAGTGTTGGAGTGTTGGAGTGATGGAGTATTGGAAGACTGGGAAGAGGTCTTGTCTCCTCCACCATTCCACCATTCCATTGTTCCGTTCACTCTCATCAAACAAACCCAGGTTTCAGGTTTCAAATCTCAGGTTTCTCTGCTCACTCCCAACTCTTCACATCATCCGACGACAGCACACCGTCCGGCCCCAGCGACCACGCAATCACTTTTGCATATACCGTTGTTGCCATCGTTCCGCCTCGTTCCACTTTACCATCCTTATTTAAGTCGAACAAGAACCTGTACGTTCCACCCCACGGGTCGACCATACCGCCAGACGCCAATGATTCCGTGTCATATTTCATGAAAACAATACCGCGCGGATTGAAATTTGTGCGAACTGGATGGGTGTTGAATTGGCTGCCGACCAATGACACATTTGGATACATGATATTCGTCATGACGGCTACAGTCATTTCCATACCCTCGGTGCCTTCCGCGGCAGGTTGCTGGAATGCGTGTGGGAAGAAAAGCCTTTGGTTAGAACCCGCAACCGGCCAAAGGCCATACTCAGAATAATACTGTTCCCAAGCAGATACGATGCGCGAAAGATCTGTCTTAGCAGTTGCGACTTCCGCCTTCTGCATCATCTTATTCACTGCAGGGAGCAGTATAGCCATTAAGAGCCCGATGATACCGACAACCACCAGCAACTCGATCAGTGTAAATCCTTTTTTTAGATGTAATAGTACACGTTTCATTTCTTCACCAAGACTTAATGAACGAGTTTGTATTGCCAGGACTCGGCCCCAATGACATGACTCCCACCTTCAAACCAGGAAAAGTTCCCGTGCCGTGGGGTGAAATGCTTATTATATGCGGGCCTAAAGCCCCCGGAAGAACCCCGTTAAAGCCGCCAATCTGATCATCAAAATCAGTGTCCATAACGATAAAATAGGGATTACCCCACGGATCAAGATAATAACCATCTGCAGGCACATATGTTGCATTATTTCTATCGGTACCCGTCATAGATGAATCTGGCACCTCAAGAAATATGATTCTTCTTGGGTTATTTGTTGTGTTAATACCGCGCAGTATATCCATAATCGTATGTTGTCGTTTAGGATTGATGGTTGTGAAAGGTGCTCCACCTTCCTTTCCTGCAAACGTGTAATCCGGATCTCCGTTGGTATCCAGTGTCGGCATGATGCCATATTCACGGTAGTAGGCCTGTATGGCTGTAACGATCGACGCCATATCCGATTTTGCCTTGGCGACGTCTGCCCGCTCGAGGGCGCGGATGATCACCGGCGTCAGGATCGCGGCAAGCGTCGCGATGATCACGATCACCACGAGCAATTCGACCAGCGTGACGCCCGAAGAAGAATGGAGCGCTGGAGTGTTGGAATGTTGGAGTATTGGGGAGCGGAGAGAAGTTCGACCTGATTTTCTATGACCGATCATTCTCATTCTCATCACTCCATTACTCCACCACTCCATCACTCCGATTTTCCTCACTTCCACGACCGGACGTGCCGGTTTGTGTTCGAGGGTTCGGGGCCCCACGA
>CAZTYH010000004.1:59285-68143 GCA_964617565.1 uncultured Verrucomicrobiota bacterium | reverse complement strand
AAGGGACGGAGCGAACCGGTAATCTTCTACCTCGACGACATCGTTTACGAATAAGAGGTTTTCGGCTGATGATTGCATACGCCCCACAGCGGTATGCCCGCGTGGGGCGTTTGCGAAAGAGGCGCCGTGTGAGGGGGAAATATGAAACATAAATCCATCATTATTGGCCTTTTTTTTGTGGGGATGTGCGGGAACGTTCCTGCGCAAAATCCGATTGTAGTGCCGAAGATGAAGCTCCCTTTTTATGTCTTCAGCGACCGGGGAACTCCCCAGGCAGGATATGATTTTGCGCCGTCCGGATGGATGGGCAGCGTTGACGCGCTGGAAGTGGACACTTGCTCGGACGAATTGCCGTATCACGGCCCCTGCTGCATGAAAGTAACATTCCATGATCCGAATAGCTGGGCTGGTGTTGTCTGGCAAAATCCCGCCGGCAACTGGGGCGAAGAAGAAGGGGGCTTGGATCTCACAGGATCGCGACGCATCAGCTTCTGGGCTCGAGGTCAAAAAGGCGGCGAAACGGTCGAGTTCAGCATGGGTGTCCTGGGCAAAGACAAGAAGTTCTTCGACAGCACGAGCGTGAACCTTGGTATTGTCCGGCTCAGCAAATATTGGAAACAATATTCCATCCCGTTGGAAGGCAAGAACCTTTCGAGAATCGTCACCGGTTTTTCCTTTTCCGTCAAAGGCCAGCCAAGACCGGTGGTCTTCTATCTCGATGACATTATTTATGAGTAGAAGCCGGGCAACGTTCTGCCCTCTGACTTCTGCCCTCTGCCCTCAGGCTTCTGTCCTCTGGTAATTCCCGTCTTTTCCTGTATAGTGGAGCTCTGTTTTGATTTTCCCAGGAGTTGAAAAATGGATCTGAAGCTGATTGCAAACACGATACGTGGATTGGCAATGGATGGAGTGCAACGGGCGAATTCGGGGCATCCGGGCATGCCGATGGGGACCGCCGATTTCGCAACCGTTCTTTTTCTGAAACATCTCAAGCATAATCCACGCAATCCACAATGGCATGATCGCGACCGTTATGTTCAATCAGCAGGTCACGGATCAATGCTCCTCTACAGCCTGCTTCATTTGTCCGGCTATGATCTCGCGATGGAGGATTTGCAGAGTTTCAGGCAGTGGGGCAGCCGTACCCCCGGGCATCCGGAGCATGGCCTTACGCCGGGCGTCGAGACCACGACGGGTCCACTCGGGCAAGGCTGCGGCAACGCGGTGGGCATGGCGCTTGCGGAAGAGATGCTGGCGGCCAAGTTCAATCGCGATGGGTTTCCGGTTGTTGATCATTATACCTATGTTATTGCGGGCGACGGCGACTTGATGGAGGGCGTGTCCCATGAAGCGTTCTCGCTGGCAGGACACCTGGGGTTGCGCAAGCTGATCGTCTTCTACGACAGCAACAGGATCACTATCGAAGGCCCTACGGATCTTGCCTACAGTGATGATGTCCGCAAGCGATTCGAGGGATATCATTGGAATGTGCTCGAGGTGGACGGCCACGATTTTGCGGCAATTGACGAAGCCCTGACTGCTGCGAGGGCGGAAAAGAAGCGTCCCACGCTGATCATCGGTCACACGCACATCGGCTTCGGAAGTCCCGGCAAGCAGGATTCCGAGGAGAGCCACGGTTCGCCCCTCGGTGAAGAAGAGGTTAAGGCGACGAAGAAGGCGCTCGGCATGCCGGAAGGCGAATCGTTTCATGTTCCGGACGAGGTGCGGGATGCCTTTGCCGCGCGTCTGGATGAAATGGCGGAGGCGGAGGAAAGCTGGAACAAGTTGTTTGCGGCTTATGCGAAGCAGCATTCGGATCTTGCCGACGAGTACCGGAAACATTTTGAAATCGGCCTCGCCGGCAAAATTGAGGCCAGCATTCCGGAGTTTGATTCGGCGAAACCGTTAGCGACCCGGCAGGCGTCCGGGGCGACATTGCAGAAACTGGCCGAATACCTGCCGCAGTTGGTGGGCGGATCAGCCGATCTCGCGCCGAGCAATAACACGATGCTCAAGAAGTATCCTTCCGTCGGTCCGCACTCGTTCCTTGGACGAAATCTGCACTTTGGGGTTCGTGAGCATGGCATGGGCGCCATCATGAACGGCATGGCTTTGCATGGCGGTTGGCGCATATATGGCGCAACATTTCTCGTGTTCTCGGATTACTTCAAGCCGTCCATCCGGCTTGCCGCGATGATGGAAATACCGGTGATCTATATTTTCACGCACGACAGCATTTTTCTCGGCGAAGACGGGCCGACGCACCAGCCGGTGGAGCAACTCGCAGGATTGCGCGCGATTCCGAATCTGACCGTCATACGGCCTGCGGATGCGACGGAGACGGCGGAAGCGTGGATGGTTGCCCTCAGGAATACGCATGGACCTACCGCGTTGGTTCTGACGCGGCAGGGCGTGCCGGTGCTTGATCGAACAAAACTCGCCCCTGCCCGGAATCTTGCGCAGGGTGCGTACGTGTTGTGGGAAAGTGGTTCGGGCGAGCCGGAGGTTATACTGATCGGCACCGGCTCCGAAGTATCCGTTGCGCTCGATGCCGGTCACAAACTTGCGGAGCGCGGCAAGCGGGTTCGCGTGGTGAGTATGCCTTCGTGGGAGCTTTTTGAGAAGCAGTCGCCGGATGTGCGCGAAGCGGTGCTGCCCGCTGCCTGCCGCAAGCGAATTATACTCGAAGCCGGTTGTTCCAAGGGGTGGGACAAGTATGCGGGAACTGAAGGGCGTGTTGTTTCCCTCGATCGCTTCGGGGCTTCGGCGCCTCACAAGGTGCTTGCCGAGAAGTTCGGCTTTGTCGCGGAGGCGGCTCTGGAGATAGCCGCGGCGTTGTTATGATTCACATATCTCACCTTGTTTATTACAGCGATTGAAATGAGGGTCTGTTTCCTGTAACATATCGGCAATTCAGTAAGGACCCGCGTAAACATGAAGAGCAGGCGGACTGGGAAAACAGGACAAGCCGTCACCACGAAGGACATCGCGGATGCGACCGGTCTTTCCAAGATGACCGTTTCCAGGGTGCTGAACAATCATCCCTACGTCAGTGAAGATGCCCGGAAACGCGTTCAGCAAGCCGTTCGCAAGCTCGGGTTTCGGCCCAACGCCCTTGCCAAGCGTTTTTTCACGGGTAAAACACGCCTCATCGGCGTCGTCATTCCACTCGAGTACATGTTCATCTCTCTATACTTCAAGGATCTGTTCCAAGGGGTTCTCGAGTGTGCCGAGGAGGCGGGCTATGACGTCCTCCTGCATAATTCGGCGTCGAAGCGAATTGCTCCGTTCGATAAGTGTATGGATATGGTGAAGGGCAAGTTGGTTGAAGGGCTGTTGCTTGTAGCGCCCATGAGCTTTGATACCTATCCGGTGAAGCTGGCTTCTGATGGAGTGCCGCTGGTGGTGATGGGCGAAAGCGGTTGCGGCGAAAAGGTGAATCGCGTGGCCATTCCCAACAGGGGGAGTTCATGCGAAGCGGTATCGCGCATGATTTCGCAGGGACACAAGCGAATCGCGGTGCTGACATTTGACGAAACGCATGTGGAATCGCAGGAACGTCTGGAAGGATACTTCGAGGCGTTGGCGCGGGCTAAAATCAAGAGGGACGACAGCTTGGTCCTTCCTGCGCAATACGATCGCATGATGGCTTATCGGCAAGTCCAGCAACTGATGCAGAGGAAACCGGATGTGACGGCGATATTCGCGTTGAATGCGGATATGGCTGTCGGCGCGGCCGATGCGCTGCACGCCATGGAAATTTCCATCCCTCAACAGGTGAGCCTGGTGTCCTTCGACGACAACCCGGAGATGGAGCAGGGGGCGCCGCCGATCACGGCCGTGCGACAGTTCCCGCATAAGCTTGGACACAGTGCCTGTGATCTGCTTATCCGCATTTTGTCCGGCGCCAATCCGTCTACCTCGCCGCAAACATTGTATATTGAGACCGAGTTGATTGAACGGGGTTCGACAGGCCCGGCCCCGGCGCCCAGGGGACGTACATGATAGATCTGCATATGCATTCCACTTTTTCCGACGGATCGTTAACGCCGGAGGAACTCCTTGTTGAAGCGCAAAAGACTGGTCTGAGTGCGATTGCACTTACCGATCACGACACTACCGGCGGTCTTGCCCGTTTTGTGGCTGCGGCCAAGGAAGGTCCGGTGCGGGCGATCACGGGCGTCGAAATCAGCGCGGATTTCAAACCTGGAACGATGCACATGCTGGGCTATTTCATCAAGCCGGAGAGCGATACGCTGGAGGAACGTCTGCGATGGATTCGCGAAGGCCGAGAAATGCGGAACGCGCAGATACTCGATAAATTGCAGAAACTTGGATTCGAGATATCGTGGGATGAGATCAAGGCGTATGCGGGCGAAGATGTCGTGGGCCGGCCCCATTTTGCCCAGGCGCTGCTCGCGCGCGGTTATGTGTCCGACAAGAACGAAGCGTTCGACAAGTATCTCGGCAAGGGTAAGGCCGCCTATGTGGATCGCAGGCGTTTGACGCCCGAGGACGCAGTGCAGCTTATTGTTTCTGCAGGGGGGGTGCCCGTGATCGCGCACCCGTTTACCCTGGGTTTGTCCGCAGCTGAAACACGCAAGTTGCTCGCGGGGTTGAAGGACACGGGATTGGCGGGAATTGAGGTTTATTACAGCGAGCATTCGGCCGAAATGGTTGAGTTGTACGGGTCCATGGCGCGCGATCTGGGCCTGGTTGCGACGGGCGGATCGGATTTTCATGGCGCGCTGGCGCCGGACATCCGCATGGGGAAAGGTTTCGGCAACCTCTCCGTGCCAGACGAGATCGTGCCGGCGTTGGAAGCGCGGCGGTCGGATTGAAAGCCGGCAGGCGGAGTCGAGTATGAGCGACCAACTTTCGCTGGATAGCATTCGCAGTGTGCTGACACGCCTTGAGGAGACCATTATATTCGGGCTGATCGAACGGGCGCAGTTTCGCCAGAATAGGGCCATCTACCGGCGCGGTGAAATCTGGCGTGAGCTGGAAGGAGAAAGTCTTGTGGGCTTTCTTCTGCACGAGAGCGAAAAATCTCATGCCAAGGTGCGGCGCTATACCAGCCCGGACGAGCATCCTTTTTTTCATGATCTGCCACAGCCGATTCTTCCCGACCTCGATTACGAAAATCCATTGCAGCCGAACGGGATAAATATTAACGCGCGGATTCGCGAGGCGTACGAAGGCGAAATCATCCCATTTGTCTGCGAGCCGGGCGATGACCGACAGTGGGGCTCGAGTTCTGTTTGTGATGTGGCCAATCTGCAGAATCTGTCCAAGCGCATTCATTACGGGAAGTTTGTCGCGGAAAGCAAATACCGCTTGCAGAGGGAACAGCTTTGGCCCCTGGTGTGGCGAGGAGATGCCGCGGCGTTGATGGATGCGATCACGGATGCGGGAGTCGAGCAGAAGGTCCTCGATCGCGTGTACAGAAAAACAGTTACCTACGCCGCGGAGTTTGAGGGATCGTCCTGCGGCCATAAGATCAATCCGGAAGCTGTGCGCGAAATCTATCGCCGATGGATCATTCCGCTGAACAAGGAAGTGCAGGTTCAGTACCTGCTTGAACGTGTTCAGGACTGATTCGAAATGATGTCCCGGTATTCACCGGGCGGTGGCGGCTCGTTGAGCAGGCTCCGCGCGATAGTCATAAGCCGCCTGATCCATGTGGAATCGAGGGGGGATGCCGGAAGTTCCATCCAATGCAGCCGGTCCCTGTGCCGCATGAAGTAGCGCCGACAGATTTCCTGCCCTTCGGTTCCCCAGTCGCGCAGCGCGCGATTCGCTTTCGGGCTCTTTTCACCGGTTATGAAGTGCCTGATAATGCCGGCCAGTGAGGCGGGCGGCTTGCCGCCCGGCTTAAAAGTGATTTGCAATGCATGCCCGGGGCCGCCGAAGAAGAATATGCTTGCGTGGCCCGGCTTGGCGGACCGCTCGATCAGCGCGACCGGTAGAAACGGCGCTGCATAGCGGCTCCGGCCTTCGGCCACGCGGGTCTGAACATTCAGGATGGGAGAATGCTCGCCGATCAACCGATGCTCCAGCAACAAGGCTTCCAGTTCAGAGCCGACGAGGGTGAAGTCAAAATGATGAATGCGCTGACGGATGGCCGCCAGTTTTGGAGGAAGTTCCGCGGTCGGCTGGAAATATTCGCCGAGCCTGCGCTTGAGGCAGGCAGATTTCCCGATATACAAAATGGATCCCTGTGCGTCGTACATGGCATAGACGCCGGGCCTTTCGGGAAGCGAGTCCAGCGTATTTTCATCGAACGCGCAATGAGTGAAGTCCGCCTGTTTCCGCGCGGCATCCGCAGCGGAAAGCAATTGCGGCCAATTCATGCCTCGCTCGCTCGCCCGCGAGACTACGGCCCACAAGATGTGCTCCACTGTCGAGGAGAAGAAAAGCGATTCTCCTTCCTGGTGTCCCACACCGTATACCCGCGCGATATCGGCGGTGGAAGAACGCGGACGCAGCTCGTTCGAGAGCGCGATTGCCGTCGAGTAGAGATCGAGGATGCGAAGACGGGGCAGAATTTCGGGTTTCGATTTCTGGATCAATTCCATCCATCCCAGGCCGTAAACGGCCAGCACGTGCGGTGGTCGGATGACGTGGTAGAGCAGTTTCAGGAGCTGCGCCACCGGGGGGCCCGCGTCGCCGGGTTTGCCGGCATGGCGGACCGATGCCGTTTCGCGCCCGCCGTCGAACAGTTTCCCCTGAAATGCGATGGCTCCCTGTGCGCGATCCTGCCATGTCTCCAGCAGGCACAGCAGAAAGCCATCCGAACAGGTTTCTTTTTCAAGGCAGGTCATCACGCGAAGTATAAAGCGGTGATTCAAGATAGTCACGCCGGAGAAGGTTTAATTCCCTTGTGGCTGGGGCCGCTCAAGGATATCGTGCCTTCACGGAGCAGGCGCATGATGAAAATCCTTTCGCTCTTTCTTTCCGCGGCTCTTGTTGTGAGCGCGCTACCCGAGAGTCATGCCCAGGTTGAACGCGAGATCACCGTGGAAGATCTTCGCCGTATGTATCCGGATGCGGAGCTGCGGCAGGTGGACGCTGCAGAGTTTGCGGCCATGACGAACGATCCGGGTGCTAACGCCGTGGTTATTGTCGAACCTCCGAAGCAGGGCGATGCAGGGATTTTTACGGGACAAGTTGACCGGGCCGTATCGCAGCCACGGAAAACCGTGCCGCCGCGCAGTGGGCGGCCGGCCCGTGAAAGACGTTATAGAAATTCATCATCGCCAGATGTGTATTGCGCGGATGTGTATTGTGTGGATGCTTTTGGTTCCTTCGATGCGGGCAGCTCCGAAATCGCGGTCATCGTTTTCGTCGTGGTGGGGGTTGTGGTGGTGGCTGCGGCGTTCTTCTATGCAGGCTATTTTGCGTACGACATGCTTCGGAGTGATACGGACGACTATACCGGGTGGTGGGAAACGGGACCGCGTGCGCGAGTATTTTACGGAGGCTCTCGCAGCGGCGGGATGTATGGCTTGCGCGTGGGTGGTGGATTCAGCAGTGATAATGCGGATGTGGGGCTGATGCTGGAGGGCGGTTACATACATGGCGATGTGGCGATCCGGGAGGACGACTCGGTCGTATCGGTTTCCAGCGGTTATGCCATGATGGGTCCCACGATCCGGTGGATGTTGGATGAGGGTAGAAATCCGCTGATGCTGGACATGGAAGTCCTGGCGGGTATGGCTGCGGACAAGGATGTGGATTTGATCAGCCACGCCTCCATAGGCGTATCGTGGGGAGTGGGGAGCGCATGGCGGATGGGCCTTTCGCTGGGAAGTCTTTACATGGACATCAAGCGAAGCGAAGGCCCGTTGCGCACGGAAAGTCGGTTTAATCTCACCGGCGGCCTTCATTTCGGGCGTGCGCTCTGAACCCTCTTTCCATTAATTGTGGCTAATAAAGGGATGAATGAACCATGGATATATTGAAGTTCTATGACATCACGCACCGCAGGCACGTGGTGTGTAATCCTACAAGCGAGGAGAAGCTCGCGCGGCTTGTTGAGCTGCTGCGCCTTCCTCCTGCCGCCCGTGTGCTTGACATCGCATGCGGGATGGGCGAGTTCCTGATCCGCATGGCCAACGCCCATGACATAAGCGGTCTCGGGATTGACATCTCGCCCCATTTCATCGCCGCCGCGAGAAAGAGGCTGAAGACATGCGCGCCAGAAGCGGACATCACCTTCACTCAAATGGGCGGCGCTGACTTCAAGCCCGATACGCCACACAGCTTCACTCTTGTATCGTGTATCGGCGCCAGTTGGATCTATGGGGGACATGCCGCCACGCTTGATGCACTGGTTGCCATGGTTAAACCTGGTGGTTGGGTGGTTGTGGGCGAGCCCTATTGGCTGCAGGAACCGACCAAAGATTATCTCGAGGCCTCGGGCGTTCCGCGGGAGGCCTTTGGGACCCATATGTCAAACGTCGAGGAGGGTGAGAGACGGGGTCTTGCCCTTGTTTACACCCTTGTAAGTAACAAGGACGATTGGGATAGATACGAGGGGCTTCAATGGTACGCGACCGATGAATTTGCCGGGGACAATCCTGATGACCCGGATCTGCCAGAGTTGGTAGAGCGCGTAGCAAAGGCCAAGGCATCCTACTTGCGGTGGGGCAGAGACACCGTGGGCTGGGCGATCTATGTCTTCAGGCATCACCCGACAAACTCAGTGGAGGCAAATCGTTAACTCGCGCGCTTCGGATCAAAGTTGCTTCAAACAAATGCTTTGCCGATTTCAACCCTTCGCAAGTGCTGGTTGCTCCGACGGGCAGGCGCCTGCTACCATCCAGCCATTCGGTGAGCACCGCGTTGGACTTGAA
>CAZTYH010000004.1:50956-59185 GCA_964617565.1 uncultured Verrucomicrobiota bacterium | reverse complement strand
CGGGCAGGCGCCTGCTACCATCCAGCCATTCGGTGAGCACCGCGTTGGACTTGAACATGACCCTCAATGATTCGAAAGTCATCCGCATGGACCGAACGATGCTCGTCGTTATGTCTGTTTTACTCGTGGTTCGCCTGGCCATGGTAGCTTTATACCCATTCCTCTGCAAGGTGATGCCGGAATGGGCGTGGTCGAACAACGACGGCTACGATACCATAGCCATCAATTGGGTCAGGACGGGAACCTTTTCGCTACAGCCAGGTATCCCAACAGCAGCGAGGCTTCCGCTCTATCCCGCGCTGATAGCTGCCTGTTATGCAATCGGTGGTGTGCGTTTCCCCCTGGTCGTGATGGTCATTCAAGCCTTTCTTTCGACGGCGACCGGCTATCTTTTGTTCCGGATGACAAGAACGCTGTTTGGCCGGGCTGCAGCCATTGCCGCCACCGTCTTGTTCGTTCTCCACCCGCAGGCGAACAACTTTGTCTTCCGTTGTGCGACAGAGACGCTATTCGCCTTCCTTGTGATGGCCCTGCTGTATAGCGTCGTGCAGTATTTTCAAACTCGAAGGCCTGCTGCTTTATACCGGGCGGCGGTGTGGCTCGCTTTGTCTCTTCTGACACGGCAGACGCTGGCGCCGCTTGCGGCAGTCTGTGCGCCTCTCTTGCTGCTGTGGTCCATTGCCGACCGGCCCCGCCTTCGAACGAACCTGTTGCATGCTGTGGCGGCCATAGCAGCGGTAGCTCTCATTCTGACACCATGGATTGCACGAAATTACGCACAGTCTGGTTACGCTCCGATTCTCCAGACATGGGTAGGTCAACCGCTGTTTCAGGGGACGTATGTGTCCCGCCATTTGTCGAAGTTCCTGCGCGGGGAGCGGACCGTCTCCGATTTGGATATGGATGCTTTGTCCGTACTCAGGGATAAAACCGATGAGTTTCTCAGTAAGCAATCCCTTCGTGAAACCCGACCCATTGCACAAGAAGTTCTGGCTGACAGGTACGCACGGACGCTGGTGCGTAAAGAGTTTCGCGCCGCTCCCGGGCGTATCTTCGGCCTGGTACTCAGGAATCTGATTCTCGCCCCCGTCCTGCAAATGACGTGGAAAAGCACAATCATCCTGATGCTCTGGAACTGGCCTTTGCTGATCGTCGCATCCGTGGGCGCTGTCTGGTGTTTCTGTACACAACGCAAGGTATTCCTGAACGCCCTTCCCTTGAGCATCCTGTTCTGTTACGTGTGGAGTGTGCATGCCGTGGTGTGGCCTCAGGCAAGATACATTATGCCTGTTTTGGTGCCGTTTTCGGCCTTCGCAGGAATGGCCCTGGCACGGATATTCTCAAGACACATCACTACAGATTCCATCGAGGACCGTGCCATCAAGCGAGATGCATGAAGAGCTGAAAAGTAACCGCGCAGAAGCGTTTGATCTAAGAGCCGCATTCGACAAGTCAGAAAGGAGAATTATGTCATATTTCCATCGTTTGCAGGAAGAATTCCGAGGAGTTGGTCTTAGCAATGCGCTGACAGTTGTGGCTGCTGTAACCGTGCTGCTGACGTGCGTGAGCTGTGCGTCCATGCCGATTACCACGGTTCGTTCGACGATGACACAAGACGTCGCTGTGCAGCGGATCAGGGACTTGCTCGCCAAGGACCAAGTCTCAACCGTATCAGAGAGCGGCGTCCACCTGGAAAAGAAGCAGTTAAGAGAGGCGTGGTCAATCAACCCTCGTATCGTCAATGATCAAGGATGGGAGGAGTACAAGTACTTTGAAGGATCAGAACAACATTTGCCCCATCAAGTCGTCGCCGCGTCATTTTCCAGGGTATTCCTGCGATACGCAGACATACAAGACGTGAAACGGCAAGCCGATACCATCCACATCACCATGCGTGACGATACCAGGTTGACGTATGCCTACTCGTATGGGCCCAGCAATCCGGTCCGGGCCTTTCGCGAGATGCAGGAGATCGCAGAGGCATTCTTGTACATGCGCCAGCATTCAACGGCGTCGCTGTAAAGAATCCGGGATTAAAACCGAACGAACGCGCGGGGCCGTCCGTGGACGGCCGGAGCGAGGGATTTCGTGATCGTCGCCGCGGACACTCCGCGCCTCGTGCAATACATGTTACGGCGGCAGTGTGTTTTGCTCGTTTGGGCAACAATATCCTTACCCGCTTTTGCTCATCTTCACGCCCATCAGGATGTCCATGAGGGCGTCGGGGAGGAAGCGGCGCATGAAGGCGCCGACGTGGGCAACGAAGGTCACCGCGTAGCGCCGGCGTGGACGCGGTGATTCAATTGCGTGCAGGATTTTGAGTGCGACCGCCTCCGGCGGCAGGGCAAAGAGGTGAGGTTTATCCTGCTCCTTCTCACGCTCCAGGGCTTTCTGTTTGTACTGGTCTTTGAAGCGGGATTCGACCTGGGGCAATTGTTCTTTGCTGCGCGCGAGCGCGTTCTTTCCGAAGTCGGTATTGATGGGTCCCGGCTCGACGATTGAAACAGCGATTCCCGTGCCGGTCAGTTCCACGCGCATGGCATCGGACATGGATTCCAGCGCGTGTTTTGATGCGCTGTAGATGCCCATGAAAGGGATCGTTATACGGCCCAGCACGGAGCTGACATTCACGATGCGGCCATAGCCTTGCTTGTGAAAAACGGGCATAAGGCGGTTGGTCAGTTCCTGCAGGCCGAACACGTTCACTTCAAACTGGTAGCGCATCGCGTCGCGCGTGAGATCCTCAATCGCACCGGGTTGTCCGAATCCCGCATTGTTGACCAGTGCGCCCAGAGCGCCACTCGTCATTCGAAGCGCTTCTTCAGCCGCTCTCCGGACAGACTCTCCATCCGCTACGTCCAGCACGACAGGAGTAAAGCCTTCCTTGCGCAGCCGATCCATGTCTTCCGCTTTTCTTGCGGTCGGAATCACGTTCCAACCCTTATCCCGCAACAGGCGTGCGGTTGCCAGTCCGATGCCGGTTGAGCAGCCGGTGACCAAAACGGTTTTCGAGAGAACAGGATTTGATTTCATTTGTCCAATTTAACACCCCAATCTCCAATCCCCAAACCCGAATCTCATATCCCTTGTCGCCACTTGCTCTCGACTTGACACTCGTTCTCTTCGAGCGGATGCTCAATCCGTTCGCTGGGGGTGTCCCGCGGAGAGGCGGGGCTGAGAGTTCCCTGGATGTCAGGGATAACCCTTGGAACCTGTTTGGGTAATTCCAACGAAGGGAAGCGGCATCGTGATGAGGTTAGCTGGCTGCCGGCCATTCCGGCATGTTCCTGTTCTCCGAAGCCTGCTGCTGCCCGTGGAGATAATCACATGGGCCTGATAACAAGAATCGAGGCGGCGCGCAGCGGAGCGATGCTGGATGCGTTTTGCCGGGTGGCCGAGACCGAATATCATCAACCCGAATTCATTCGCGACGAAGTGGCGGCGGGCCGGATCGTGATTCCGGCCAACCGGAGCCGCGACGGAATTCAGGCCATCGGGGTCGGCCGTGCGTTGCGGACCAAAATCAATATCAACCTCGGCAGTTCGTCCCTCATTGATTCACATGAGGGAGAACTGGCCAAACTCCGTTGCGCGCTGAACGCGGGCACGGATACCGTCATGGACCTTAGTACGGGGGCGGGAGCGGACGACATTCGTGCCCGAATCCTGGAAGCCTCGCCGGTTCCTGTCGGCACCGTGCCGATCTACCAGGCAGTCGGAATGGTGGATGATATTCCGGCGCTGTCGGCTTCGCTGCTGCTTGAAGTCATTGAGCACCAGGCGCGGCAGGGCGTTGATTTCATGACGATCCATGCGGGGCTTTTACATGCGCAGCTTCCGGCGGCGAAGCAAAGGTTGTTGGGGATCGTCAGTCGCGGCGGCTCGATTCTCGCGCAATGGATGACTGCGCATCAGCGCGAAAATCCGCTCTACGAAGACTTCGACAAAGTTCTCGATATCTGTCGGCGCCATGACGTCACACTATCGCTCGGCGACGGTATGCGGCCGGGGTGCCTGGCAGACGCATCGGATACGGCGCAATTCGCGGAGCTGGATGTGCTGGGCGACCTCGTGTTGCGCTGCCGGGCGGCCGGGGTACAGGCGATGGTGGAGGGGCCGGGGCATATTCCGTTGCATCAGATCGAGATGAACATGAAGAAAGCAGAGGCTGCGTGTCACGGCGCGCCGTTCTACATTCTCGGGCCGGTGGTGGCCGACTGTGCGCCGGGGTATGATCACATCGGATCCGCGATTGGCGCGGCGCTGGGCGCTTATCATGGCGCGGCGTTGCTTTGCTGCGTGACCCGAACCGAACACATCGGGTTGCCGGACTGTGCGGATATCCACGAAGGAGCGATGGCCTTCCGCCTTGCGGCCCATGCGGCGGACGTGGCGCTTGGACGTGCCCATGCGCGTGATCGGGACGATGCCGTGTCCGCCGCGCGGCGGGACTTCGATTGGGAAAAACAGTTCGAGCTGTCGCTTGACCCGGAACTCGCGCGGCGCATGCGAAGCGAAGCGTTGAAGAAATCGGCTCCGGCGCCGGAGAGTGACGACAAATATTGCACGATGTGCGGGCCAAAGTATTGTGCAATGAGAATCAGCCGCGACACGTTTCATAGCGAAATCGGTCATGAATGAGTCGGTGGTACTAAGCATAGCCGGAACGGACCCGAGTGGTGGGGCCGGGATACAGGCTGACCTGAAAACGTTCCAGGGGCTGGGCGTGTATGGTTGTTCGGCGATCACGGCTGTGATCGCCCAGAACACGGTCGGGGTCGAGCGGGTTGAGCCTGTCTCGGAATGCATGCTTGCCGCGCAACTGAAGGCGCTGGAAACCGATGTGCCGGCGCATGCGATCAAAATCGGAATGATCGGCACCGCGGGATTGGTCCGGGTGATTGCTCAATGGATGCGCGGACGGAAGGCGTTTGTTGTTTATGATCCCGTGATGATTTCCGGCAGCGGGCATTCGTTGTTGGATGAGGATGCGGTTGCCATCCTTAAAGAGGAGTTGCTTCCGCGCGTTGACGTCTTGACGCCGAACATCGCGGAGGCCGAGCGATTGACCGGGCGAAAGGTCTCGACGTTCGACGACATGTTGGAAGCGGCGAAGACAATCCGGTTACTGGGCCCGCGAAGCGTGCTGCTCAAAGGCGGCCATCTCGCAGGGGCTGTGAGCAGCGATTTGTGGATGGATGACGCGGGGTGTTGCTGGTTGAACAGTCCGCGCGTTCCCTCGATGGAAACACACGGCACGGGTTGCACTCTTTCATCGGCAATCGCGGCGTGTGTGGCATTAGGCCGTGCGCCGTGCGATGCGGCGGTGATTGGAAAAGCATACATTAATCAGGGTTTGCGTTTGGCTTGCAGGGTGGGGCGGGGACGGGTTCCTCTCGCGCACGGTGGTTGGCCGGCGAACCCGGCGGATATGCCGTGGATCACGCAACAGGCGCGCGCGATGCGCGGCGCGCCGTTTCCGGGTTGCGGGGACACCGCGTTGGGCTTTTATCCGCTGGTTGCCCGCGCGCGCGAAGTGGAGCCGTGGTTGTCGCTGGGTGTGCGCACGATTCAGCTTCGGGCGAAGGATCTCGGCGGATCCGAACTGGAAAGCGAGGTTGGGGAGGCCGTTGCTGTTGCGCGTCGCTTTGATGCGCGGTTGTTCATCAATGACGAGTGGCGGCTGGCATTGAAGCATCGCGCGTACGGGGTGCATCTTGGTGCCGAAGATCTGGAGCAGGCGGACCTGGATGCGATACGGGAGGCGGGTGTCAGGCTCGGCGCGAGCGCTTACACTTATACGGAGCTGGCCCGCGCGCTGGCATTACGACCGTCGTACATCGGTTTGGGTGCAGTTTTTGCCACCGGTTCCAAGGAGGTGCAGACGCCGCCGCTTGGAGTGGAGGGCTTTCGCCGCATGTGCCGGTTGTCGGACGTTCCGGTAGTAGCGATCGGGGGCGTTACGCTGGAACGCGCGCGCGATTTGCTGAATGCGGGTGCGGATGGGCTTGCGGTGATTTCCGATGTTTCAGCAGCGCCGGACCCGGCGCAGAGAGTGCGCGAGTGGATGGCATTCATGGAGCGATATACCGTTGCGCAGCGTACGCTTGATCAGCGCTGAAGCATTCGCGCGAGCACGATACCGAGAATAAACCAGATCGGCAGCGACAGGATCAACGCCAACGCGAGTACGCGCACTTTGCTGAGCCGGCCCTGCAGCATGCGGTTTTCTATGGCGCGTTCCATGCGGACGCGCAGTTCTTCCATTCGAACCGGCTTGGAGAGGAAGTCTGTCGCGCCGGCGCGAATGGCCTCGACTGCATCGGGGATGGAAGGAAAGCCTGTGAGGATCATGACGATGCAGCGGTCGTTGATTTCGAGCATGGTGCGGGTCAGTTCGAGGCCGCTCATGCCGGGCATGCGCACATCGGTAACAACGACATCCGGGGCCTGCACACGATAGGCGTTGAGCGCGTCTTCGGCCTTGTCGTAACTGGTTACGGTATAGCCGAGTTCCTTGAGCATTGCTTCCAGGACGCCGCGCACGGCATCGTCATCATCCACGACCCAGACTGTGGTTCCCATGATATGTTCCTCCCCGAAAAAACCGAAAAAACATTAGCATCCGTTTTCGCTTCTGTCCATGCCTTGATTTCTTGCCCGGATCGTGAATCTGAGGTTACAATTGGCTAATGGGATTGCGTAACACAGCAGTTCTTATGGCGTGTCGCCGTGAAGACCGGAGTGGACATGGACGTCGGTTTTGCCTGTCAACATTGCGGTAAGAAGCTCCTGGCCGATGAGGTGGACATCGGGCAATCGGTGCCATGTCCGGCCTGCGGGGGGCTCATCGTTGTGCCCTCTCCGGTTCAGAGCGAGGCCAAGCCCAGGGAAAAAGCTCGCAAGAAAGTGGTAATGCGTGTGCCGGCCGCGGCAGAAGCGACAAAAACAGGGGCATCGCTTCCCGGAAAAGCGGGGCAGACGGGGTCCGGCAGGGCGGCGATGACGGCGGCGGGTCAGCCGACGGCGTCTGAGTTTTCCTCCGCGGCCGCGGGTCTGGCTCCCGACTCGCATACGGTTGAAATCGTCGTCGGTTGGATTTGCATCATTGTCGGTATCCTGATCGAGATCCTGTTGCCCAATGCGTTGCTGGCTTACATCCCCTTCTTCATTGGAGCGGTCATTATGGGCATCATCCTGCTGTGTCACGGGAAGGTGGCGCACGGATTGGTCATGATTCTCTGCACCATCATTCCGGCACCACTTCTGATGCATCATAATGTCTGGCAGGGGATGACGATGCGAAAGGTCGAGCCGAAAGCCGATGCCGGGGGTGCGCGCAAATTGGTGTTCGATGGGAGCGGGCAACCTAAGCTGGTATCGGTGGACAAGCCGATTGCCAAGCGTCCGGATACGCGGCCGTCATCCAAGGCGCCGCGCCCGGAAATGCAATCGCTTGAAGCCTGGCGCGCGTCTCGTAAAGCGCCCGCTCAAAAGGAAGCAGGGGCTGGGCGGCCGGAAGCAAGAGCGCCGCGACCTCCGCCGACGCCCGGCGTGCAGGATCCGTATGATCCCTACAAAGACTTGCTTGAGGGCAAGGAAGAGATTCCGCCTCTGATTCCCGAAGAGGAGATGGCGAAGCCGTTTTCGAGTCGTGAGCCGGGTTTCCGTTGGCAGGAGGACTCACCCGAAGCGAAACTGCTTCCGGGCGATCCGGCGTTTACAGCCCATGTGCCGTTTGTCATCTATTCGGAGGTTGACGGGGAGCAGCTCTTTTCTCCTTCCGGCTACATGGGGAATCAGGCGTCGTTGACCGTGGACGACAATTGGAATGTGGACGTGCAGGCCGGGCGGACCTGTATTCGGGTGGCGTATGCCGACACGTTTGATTGGGCTGGCCTGGTCTGGCAGCATCCGCCTGACAACTGGGGCGATATGCCGGGGGGTTATGATTTCTCGAAGGCAAGCAAGCTGACCTTCTGGGCGAAGGGCGAAACAGGAAAAGAGGAAGTTGAGTTCATGGTCGGCATGCAGCAATCCTTGAACGCCATGTCGCGCGATTCTCTTCATGCGACGACGGGGAAGATCCGGTTGCGCAGCAAGTGGAAAAAACACAGCATCCCGCTCGAAAAGCTTGATCGGTCCCGCCTGATTTCAGCGTTCGCTTTTCGAATTGAAGGGCAGGAGAAGCCCGTCGTGTTTTACCTGGACGACATCCAGTTTGAATAA
>CAZTYH010000004.1:48179-50856 GCA_964617565.1 uncultured Verrucomicrobiota bacterium | reverse complement strand
GACCTTGAACGCGAGCGCTCCAAAAGGGTTGTCGCAAAACATGCCGCTCCTCCAGCGACGGAAATGGACGCGTTTGTGCCGGCAGTGAAAGAGGTGGATGACCGGCACGAAGAGGAAATCGCGTCTTTGAACGCTCGCATTCGAGAGTTGGAGGATGAATTGGTGCGCCGGAACCAGGCATCCGTGGCCGCGGAGGCGGCGCCGTTATCCTCACCGCAGAGAGAAAACGGACAGCCGCGCGAGCGTCGTAACTGGATGGAAGAACTGCGACGCAACGATCCGCAGGGTTACGAGGAGTTCCAGAAGCGAAGGGAAGAAGCGCGGCAAGTGATGCAGGATTCGCTTGCCCGCAAAGCGGCCTATCTTCTCTACAAGGATGCCGACAAGCTCAGCAAGGAAGAGCAGGAGCGGCAGACGTTGATGATGAATTTGCTCAGCGAAACATGGTCGCTTTTCCGTCAAATGCCCGGATTGCCGCATGAACAGCGATTCGAAGCGATGCGCACCTTGCGGGATCATGTTCGCACCTTGGAGCCGATGCTGGACCAGGAGCGTGAGCGGGCCTTTTACATGGTGGGACGGGATCTCGGTTACAACGAAGAAGACGCCGCGCGATTTGCGCAGCATATGGATGAGCTGGTTGATGTCACTACCTTGCGTGACATTCGCCTGGGCCCAGGCTTTGGTGGTCCGCCCAGAAGATGAAACCTGAAATCTGAAACCCTCCTCCCTTCATTGATCACGCAAGGCGAATCCACTAAGCTTGTAGTATGTCTCAGGAGACGAACACGAATCAGACCGGTCTGGAGACACCGGTTCGGTTTCTTAAAGGGGTTGGGGAAGTCAGGGCGGAGCAGCTTTCCCGCCTGGATATCCTGACGATAGGCGATCTTCTTCTTACCTTGCCGTTTCGCTACGAAGACCGGCGCAGCTTTGTCCGGCTTTCGGCTCTTCAGCCCGGCGAAAAGGTTACAGTGCATGGCGAAATCATGGCATGCGGCTGGATCGCAGGGCGAAATCGGAAAGGTTATTTTGAAGCGGTATTGCGTGATGGGAGCGGGATGGTCCGGTGCCATTGGTTCAATGCGCCCTATTTGAAAGATCAGTTCAAAATCGGAGATTCACTGGTTGTACACGGCAAGGTATCACGCTTTCGTAACATGCTTGCTTTTCAGCATCCGGAATTCGAGCTGGTCACGGATGATAACGGAGAATCAATTCATGTCGGACGCATAGTGCCGGTCTATCACCTTACGGAAAATCTTCCGCAGCGTACGATCCGCCGCATCCATTGGAATGCAGTGGATGCTTATGCGGGCCAGGCCGTCGAGGGGCTTCCGGCGGAGACACTCGAACGGCTTGGTCTTCCCGGCGTTCAGGAAGCGCTACGACAGGTACACTTTCCCGATTTGCTTGAGCAGGCCGAGCGCGCCCGGTACCGCATGGTGTTCGAAGAGTTTCTCTGTGTTCAACTGGTGCTGGTGGCGAGAAAGGTGCATGCGGAGCGCTTCCTGACGGGGCAGTCCCTTGCGCCGGCCGGACACGTGAGAAAGAAATTTCTGTCCTCGCTGCCGTTCCGGCTTACGGCGGCGCAGGAGCGCGTGCTTCGTGAAATTGAGGCGGACATGCGAAAGCCTCGGCCCATGCACCGGTTGTTGCAGGGCGATGTCGGTTCGGGCAAAACCGTAGTGGCCGTGTGCGCCCTTCTCGATGCCGTGGAAAGCGGCGCGCAATGCGCCGTGATGGCGCCCACTGAAATTCTCGCCGAACAACATGCGCGCACCTTTCAAGACTATCTTCGCCCGCTTGGCGTTCGCCTGGCGTTATTGACTTCCGGTGTGAAAGAGGGCGCGCGCAGGGAATTGCTGGATGCGGTAGGCCGGGGCGACATGGACATACTTGTCGGCACGCATGCGATCATCGAGGACCGCGTGGTGTTCAAGCGGCTGGGGTTGCTGGTGATTGATGAGCAGCATAAATTCGGGGTGGAGCAGCGCGGGATGCTGTATGAAAAGGGTGAGCAGCCCGACGTGCTGGTCATGACCGCTACGCCGATTCCGCGAACGCTGGCGATGACGATATACGGCGACCTGGATGTCAGCATCCTGGACGAGATGCCGAAGGGTCGGCAGGAAATTGTCACGCGGGTGATCAAGGAGGATCAACTGCCGAAGGCATATGATTTCATCCGGAAGCAAATCGCTAAAGGACGGCAGGCTTTTCTTGTTTATCCGCTGATCTCCGAATCGGCGAAGACGGAATTGAAGGCGGCGGAGGAGATGTTTCATCGCCTGCGCGCAGAGGTGTTTACCAGCGAGCGGGTGGAATTGATACACGGGCAAATGCCCCCGGCTGAAAAGGCGGCCGTCATGGAGCGCTTCCGTAAAGGGGAAGCGGATATCCTGGTGGCGACGACCGTGATCGAGGTGGGTATTGATGTCCCGAATGCGACAGTCATGCTTGTCGGAAGCGCGGAGCGGTTCGGGTTGGCGCAATTGCACCAGCTTCGCGGACGGATCGGTCGCGGCGCGCACAAATCTTTCTGCATCCTGGAAGGGAAGCCCGGCACTCCGGAGTCGTGGCGTCGCCTGAAAGTCATGGAGGAAACACTCGATGGGTTCCGCATCGCGGAGGAGGACTTGCGAATCCGTGGCATGGGAAACCTCCTGGGGCGTGA
>CAZTYH010000004.1:34382-48079 GCA_964617565.1 uncultured Verrucomicrobiota bacterium | reverse complement strand
CGGAATTTTCCAATGCCTGGAAAAATATTTGGAGCCATCATGAAGCAGGAAGAAATATTCAAGATCTTTCGTGAAACGAATGCGCTGCTGAGCGGCCATTTCGAGTTGAGGTCCGGGTTGCACAGCGACCAGTTTTTCCAGTGTGCGCTGGTGCTTCAGCATCCGCGAATTGCCGAGCGGTTGTGCAAGGCCGTCGTGGAAAAGTTGCGCGTGGAGCGTGGTCATTCGTTGCAGGTGCAAGGTGTGATTTCTCCGGCGCTCGGGGGAATTCCGGTGGGCCATGAAATCGGGCGCGCATTCGGGGTGCGGGCCATCTTCGCGGAAAAGGACGCCGGCAAGTTGGTGCTGCGGCGGGCCTTTGAAGTAAAATCCGGTGAGCATTTTGTTGTCGCGGAGGATGTTGTGACGCGCGGTGGGAGAGTGCAGGAAGTAATAGATATCGTGAAAGAGCGGGGTGGGATTGTGGAAGCCATTCTGGTCCTGGTGAATCGGAGCGGCGGGCGCGCACAATTCGATGCGCCATTATGCAGTCTGCTTGAATGGGAACCATCCACATGGCAGCCGGCCGAATGTCCTTTATGCAAGCAGGGAGTGCCTGTTGATCATCCGGGAAGCAAGTGAGCTTCGAAGCTTGAAGACGGGCTTGCGTGCCACTAGTATAGTTCCGGTATGGATTATTAACGGAGGAGGATTGCCAGATGAAGTTTCTTTTGATGGCGGCTTTGGTGTGCGTTTTTGTAGCAGGAATGATTTCGACTGCTTCGGCCAATCTTTTGCAGAACCCGTCTTTTGAAGACCCGGAGACGCAGGCGGATAATCCGTATGGCGATATTGCTGCATTCTGGGGACGCTGGGGGCATTGGATGAATCGTGAGACGGGATGGAAGCCCACCCGGACCGGAAAATGCCTGATGGGATATCATCATTGGGAAATCAACGACCCTGAGACGTCCGGCTTCTACCAGGATGTGGACGATGTGACGGCCGGGCAGCAGTGCGTGTTCACCATTTACGCGGCGAAGGACAAGGATACGAATGCCGAGGCCATTGAATTGCGCATAGAGAAAACCGGTGGATTCGAGACGCTTGGTTCGGTTGTCTATAAACTGTCCGATTTGAAGGGCTCCGGATATACGCCGCTTTCCGTCAGTGCTGCCGCGGTTGAAGATGGGGTGCGGGTGACGGTTATGGTGACGCCGTCGAAGACAAGTCCGCGTAACGGAGCGATCAAGTTCGACGATGCGTCGCTGGTTACGGAGTAGACAGGCCATAGATTATTCACTTGAGACGAGAGCCGCCTTTTGGCGGCTTTCGTTGTTTCAGGCGGTTTTTATGCGCCAAAAAAAGCCTCCCCGTATCGTGCTAATCCGTGTATTATGGAAATCCGGGGTGATAGAGCGCCCTTAATCGGGAGGAGAAGGTGGCATGACTGCGGACAACGAAGAGGAAAATGTTCCTGTCGCTCCGGATGGTGAGAACGACGCCGGGATGGAGCCCCGTCCCGAGGCCGAGAGCGGTGCAGAGGCCGAGGGAAACGTCAACCCCCAGGAAATTTACAATTTTCTGCGCATGGCCGGACAAACCATTAACAACTCTGCTCTTTACGGTCCGAATCACAAAATCACCACGCGCGGAATGAACGAAAGTTATGAAGCACTGGCTTCAATTCTTGCGCGTCAATCCCGCATCAATCTGAGCGTAATAGATGGCGAGCTGTTGGTGGAAGCCAAGCCGATCGAGATGAAGAATCCCTTCATCAACATTTTCGCCGATAAACTCTCGGCGGCCGGAGTCACGGGCTTTTCGCTGCTGCGCGGCATGCCACAGGCGGAATTCAACAAGCTTATGACCCTTTTGCTTTCCGCAAAAGCAGAGGATGAAAGCGGAGAGTTCGCCGACAAGCTTGAGCAAAACCAGTTGGAGTTTATCCAGGCGGAACGGATCAAGTACGAGAGAGTGACCGAATCGGAGACGGTGGTTGAGAAGGAAGACGCGGAAGAGGCGCAAGCCGCGGCGGTGGCCGCCGCAGCGGTTGAGCAGATTATGGCGTTTCTGAAAGGCGATGCCGGTGTGGCGGCAGAGCAGGTGGCGCACGATCTCAATGCTCTTTCCACCGATGCCGATCGGCTCGCTAATCTGATCATGGAAGCGGCAGCGATTCGACAGCAGCAAACCGGCATAGCCGAGGGCGAATCGCTGGCGGATATCGTGGTGGGATGCCTGCGCCGCACCTTCGAGGGGTTGGTGAAGGATCCGTCCGCACGCAGCAAGAAGGGAAAAAACGCCGTCAAGAAAATCATGTTGATGCTGGAGAAGACGGTCCTCGACAAGCTTCACGCGATCAGCCAGGGGGCCGACCCCGAGTTGGACGAGGCGATTGCGGGCGCGGTGGATGAGATGATCGGCGATCTCGAAGTGGACACGTTGACGGCGGATTACGTTCGCAAGCGCAAGGCGCTGGAAGACACCGAGAAACGGGTCCTGAAGTATATGAAGTCGCACGAAGATTCCTCTTTGTCCGAGGAGTTGGAAGAGCGGTTGGTGGATGCCGGGTTAACTCCCGAAGGTTGGCGTGAACTGGTTGTCAAAAGCGAGACCGAAAAGCAGGCAGGTTCCGGCAAGGGTCCGGGAGAGGGGGGCGGACCGGGAACCGATCCGGTGAGCGTCGGCGTGCTGGCGATGCTGTTGAGCGAGCTTGATGAGATGATGCAAAGTGTTGCGAATCCGCGCGCGCTGAGCAGCAAGCTTTCGGAGATCGGGCAAAAGGCGCAGGAAGTTGCCAGCGTTGCAGAGCAGCGAATCGAAGATTTCGGGAAGGTTCTTCAACAGGAAGACGAAGTCCTGATTGGATTGGACGAGGCGCAACAGGCCCAAGTGAAGATGTCCCGCCAATCCATGGTCGAACTGCTTGCGGAAATTGTGCAGGAGTTGTGCCAATCGTTGTCCGCGATTAATTGTGCCGTGGGCATGACCTTGGCGGGGCACATTGGCGACATAAACGAGGATCAACGCCAGGTGCTGAATGTTGCGGCGACGTGCGGTCACCGGCTTGATGAATTGCTTGATCGTATTATCGAGATTGTCGGTTTGCCCAAGGGCCTGCAACCGGACAAGGAAAAAGTTTACGGCGCGGGCTATGAAGATCCACAGACTCTTTAACTGACAATGGCCGAAAGAAGCCGGAATGGGTCATCCGCCGCCTGCTTCTACGAGCAACTCCGCGTCGTCGAACTTGATCGCTCCCTGTCTTCCGGGCGTCTGTTTCGGCGTGATGATTACCAGGAAGCGAGCGCCGTCGCCTTTTGTCGTGCCGCTGACGGATATCAGCCCCCATCCATTTCGTCGTATCTCCGAAAGAGGATAAACGCGGGAAGCGATTGATTCAAAGCCACCCATTCGTTCAATACGCAATTCGATGGACTCGGCGTTCGTGTTTTCGTCTATGAAGGCAAAGATGGAAAAAGAACAAAGCGATCCTTCCTGGATATCCTGAACGTCCTGGTAGAAACCTGATGTTCCGTTTTCCTCGATTCGCCAGTGATGATAGCCCATCAGGCAGTTGCCGCTGCGGGTGGGGGTCCATTGTTTTTCACGATTGACCCAATTCCCCCAACGCTTCCATCCCGCGGCCAGATCGCCCCACCGATTCTCCTGCTCTGTTTCAGCATCTTCAAATGATGGGTTGATCAATGGCTGGGCGTTTACCGCCATACAGCCGGCAAAAGCGACCGCCAGCGAAACGCACAGCCACTTAACCTGGTTTGTCTTCAAGTCAGTTCTCCTGCCGCGCAGAAGAACGGTCTAGAATTTCATCTGCGCGACTTCTTCAGCAAGATCCTCAACGGCCTCCATGGCCATGAGCATGTGATCTTCCGCCTGGGGCGTATCCTGACCATCCGCCCACGCCGATGCGACATCCTGAACGCCTACGAAATTCATCGCGGCCATTACCTGCGGTGTCAGTGCGTCAGCCGGGTCATCCTCTTTCAGGGTGACGCCCGCGGAAGCCAGAACGATCGCTTTCCGAATCTGGTGCGACGGCTTGACCTGTCCATCCTCGATGGTGAAGACCAGGTTCGGGACCATGGTTTGCTCGATCCATGCTTTCATGATTGCGGGCATGCCGCCATTCCAGAGCGGCATGGAGAGCACAATGATATCGCTGTCGCGGAACTGCTGGGCCTGGGTGACAGCATAGCTGGTTGCTTTCTGTTCTGTTCCGGTTGGCTGGTAGCCGGGTTGCTGAATGGGGAGCCAGAACGCGCGAAAGGCTTCGTATGAAAGAAAGGGGGGTTTGTTCTGGTATAAATCCACATTGATTACATTGATGTCCGGGTTCAGTTCCGTCAGTTTCGCAAAGAAAGCGGCGGCAAGCTGCTTGGATACGGACTCTTGAAAGGGTCTCGGGCTGGCACAAACATGCAGTACGTTCATCTACACTCCTTCTTATTCCTTTTATTGACGTTTCGTAATTTATGCCCAGTTTCGGGCGATGTGCAAATCTTTATCCTTGGGACCATGGCCCATGGTTCACGGCCGGCGGGGCCGGTAACGGATCCATCAGCTTGGCGAGGTAATTCTCCAATTCGCGGCCATATTCAGTATCTTTCCCCAGTTGGGCAAGTTGCTTATGAACGAGTAAAAGCCCCTGGCTTCCCACTTCCGCCTCCTCGGCGCTTGGATATCGCCGCTTGGGATCTGCTTCGAGGAACCGTTGCAGGAGCACGACGAATTGGGCGTTCTGGCGCACATAATCGGGTAACAAGTCGGGCAGGCGGCCGGGTAACTCGGTTTTGTATTTTAGCAGGTCGGCCTCGGTGAGGCCTTTCATATCCATTAAGGGTTCGCCGCGCAGCATTTCGAGGCCCACCAACCCGACGCTGTAAATATCCGACTGGACAAGCGCTGCCTCGCGACGATGGGTCTCTGGTGCCATGTAGAGAGGAGTGCCGAGAAGAATTGTGACTTTTTCGTTAAGCAGCACGGCGCGGCCGAAGTCAATGAGCCGGACATATCCGAGGCGATCAATCATCACGTTGGCGGGTTTGACATCGCTGTGCACAAACCCCATCTCGTGCAGCGTTTCGAGCCCACGGAGAATCTGGCGCATGATGTACAGTGCGACGCCGGGTTGAATGCGCAGCTTTCCGTCGTCCAGCCGGAAAACGGCATCGGTGAACCGGGCCCATTCGGCGGCCGAACTGCGCTTGCGCACCTTTTCCAGGTGTTCATCATCCAGCAGATAACGCAGGCTGCATCCATCCACCACTTCCATTTGAAGGTAGCCGATCCCGTTGCTTTCCTCGTAAATTTCAGGAGATACAAGGACCGGGCTTTTCACGAGTTGAAGCTTCGAGGTTTGCGCGGCGATGCGCCCCATATCGGTCCAGTACTTTTTCGCGCTCGGATAGATCCCTGGGTCGAAAAGCTTAATAGCGTGCTGGGTCACGCACCCTCGCGCGCCTTGACGCAGACCGAGAAACACGATCCCTTGCCGCCCGCGTCCGAGTTCTTTGAGAAAGCGATAGGCGACGGGATAGTAAATCGCGCGCGCGTTGATAATGGCCTGGTAATTGGCAGTGAGTTGACGGCTTCCTTTGCCGAAAGAATCGGAAGGCGTGTCCTCCACGGACGAGGTTTGCGGCACAACGGTTGTGCCGAAATGCTCGATTTTCGTGGTTTCGAACTGCTTACGCCTTGAATTCATGCCGCAGAGTGTACGCACATCGCTTCAATTGGCAACAAAGGATTCTCACATACGCGTTGCGCGTGGGCC
The DNA here is from genome assembly GCA_964617565.1 of uncultured Verrucomicrobiota bacterium. Taxonomy (GTDB): domain Bacteria; phylum Verrucomicrobiota; class Kiritimatiellia; order CAIQIC01; family JAGNIJ01; genus JAKJGV01. Next base: position 42,303 of record CAZTYH010000004.1, on the reverse strand, counting down.
GGGTTCCGTGTAGAAAACGAGGGCACTTGTTCAGAGGCGGTTTTTTTATGAGCGTTTCTTGCGATATTGTCATTGTGGGCGGGGGGATTGTCGGAACAGCAACGGCCATGGCGCTCATGACCAGGCCCGGTCGCTCTGTCCTTTTGCTGGAAGCGGAAAATGAAATGGCCGCGCATCAAACGGGGCATAATAGCGGAGTCATTCACTCGGGACTCTATTACAAGCCGGGGTCGCTGAAAGCGGCCAATTGCACGGCGGGCCGGGAAGCCCTGTATCGTTTTTGCGCGGATCAGGGCATTCGGCATGAGCGGTGCGGAAAGATCGTTGTTGCGAGCACTGCGGATGAATTGCCGCGTCTGGCACAACTGGAGGAACGCGGCACGGCAAATGGACTGGAAGGTCTCGAGCGCCTGACCGGCGAGGAAATCCGCGAATACGAACCTTGCATTAGAGGTGTTGCAGGGTTGCGTGTGCCGCAGACCGGCATCGTGGATTACACGGAAGTCACGCAGGCTTATGCCCGCCTTGTGCGAGAAAAGGGCGGCGAGATTCGCACCGGCTGCCGCGTGAGCGGGTTACATCGAGAGACCGGCGGGCTCGTCGTGGAGACCTCGAGCGGGGAAGTCCGCGCAAAGAACCTTGTCAATTGCGCGGGGCTCCAGTCCGACCGCGTTGCCCGCCTGTGTGGAGTGGAACCCGGCGTGCGCATCATTCCGTTCCGCGGAGAATATTACGAGCTGGTTCCGGAGAAACAGGGACTGGTCCGCAACCTCGTTTATCCCGTGCCGGACCCCGCGTTTCCCTTCCTGGGTGTGCACTTTACGCGGATGATCGGCGGCGGCGTGGAGGCAGGACCGAATGCCGTTCTCGCTTTCAAGCGCGAGGGATACACGAAGACGAGTTTCTCATTCAAGGATTCGTTTGAAACGTTCACGTATCCCGGCGCGCTGCGGCTTTTTTCCAGGCATTGGAAAATGGGCATGGGCGAATTTTACCGGTCCTTCTTCAAGCGCGCGTTTCTTGCGGCCCTTCAGAAAATGCTTCCCGATCTTGAGTTGGATGATTTGAAGCCCGGCGGCGCCGGAGTGCGGGCGCAGGCGGTGGGGCCCGATGGCGCTTTGATTGACGATTTCCGGATCGTCGAGGCGGAACGCATGATTCATGTGCTGAACGCTCCGTCGCCCGCCGCGACGGCTTCGATCAGTATCGGACAGAAGATCGCGGAGTTGGCGGAAGAGAATTTCTGTGAACATTGAACATCGAACATTGAACCCCGAGCTTCGAAGAAAGATTTCCGGAAAACACTGGAACGATTGGCGGTGGCAATTGCGGAATCGCGTTCGTGACCTCGCCGGGTTGGAAAAACTTCTGCGCCTGACGGGCGACGAGCGATCCGCCGTGCGAACGCTAGGTGCGCGATTGCCTCTCGCCATCACGCCTTATTATGCATCACTGCTCGATCCGGCCGATCCGTCTCAACCGCTGCGCCGGACGCTCGTTCCTTCGCGGGCCGAGTTTGTTAAATCGAGGGGCGAGTTCCTGGACCCGCTCGGCGAAGAGAAGCGCATGCCGGTACCCGGTCTCGTGCATACGTATCCGGACAAGGTATTGTTTCTCGTGAGCGATCAGTGCGCCGTTTACTGCCGCTATTGTACACGCGCGAGGATGGTAGGCCGGCGAGGAAAAGCATCCGATCGCGTGCGTTGGCAGAAGGCCATTGATTACATCGCGGCGACGCCGGAGGTGCGCGACGTGCTGATCTCCGGCGGCGAGCCGCTGATCCTGTCCGATGAAAAGCTGGATGGGTTGCTTTGCCGGTTGCGCGCGATTTCACATGTTGAAATTATTCGCTTCAGCACGAAAGTGCCTGCCGTTCTGCCGCAGCGTATCACGCCGAAACTGGTGCGCATGCTGCGGAAGTATCATCCGCTCTGGCTGAGCGTACACTTCACGCATCCCGACGAACTGACGCCCGAGGTCGGCGCGGCCTGCGAGAGACTGGCGGATGCAGGCATTCCGATGTGCAGTCAGACGGTGCTGCTCAAAGGCGTGAACGACGATGCAGAGACGATGAAGAAGCTGATGCTGGGGTTGCTCCGCTTCCGCGTGAAGCCATACTACCTGCATCAATGCGATGCGATCTTTGGATCTTCACACTTCCGCACGCCGGTTGCGACGGGAACGGAATTAATCCGCAGCTTGCACGGCCATACGACAGGATACGCCGTTCCAACGTTCATGCTCGACGCGCCGGGCGGCGGGGGTAAAGTGCCGCTTTCGCCGAATTACGTCGTGGGCAGGGAAGGGGATGAACTGGTGTTGCGGAATTATCGGGGGAAAAAGTATCGGTATAGAGAATGTTGAACATTCAACATCGAAGTTACTGCATCATTGATTGTTCCCCGAAATTCGTGTCTCGCCTCCCGAACCTCGAAACCATCTTTTTTCCCTTTTCTTGCCAAATGAACGATCTGGGCCTACTCTACACGCCTCTTTAAGAAATAGGAGAGGGAGGAGTAATGGAGTGTTGGCGTAGTGGAGTGATGGGGTGAAAATGCCGATTATTTTTTGTTTTCCGACGATACTCCAGTACTCCAATACTCCATCACCCCAATTCCCCAAGCCGTCTGACACAATTTAATGGCCGGAGCAATACATGCAGTGGTTACTTAAGAAAATCATTGGTACGAAGAACGAGCGGGATGTCCGCAAGCTACGTCCGCTGGTGGAACAGGTAAATGCGCTGGAGGTCGAGCTTCAGGTTCTTTCCGATGACCAACTCAAGGCGAAGACCGCGGAGTTCCGTGAACGTTTAGCCAAGGGTGAGACGCTCGACGGTATCATGTGCGAGGCGTTCGCCGTGGTGAAAAATGCGTGCCGGAGGCTGGTCGGCACGGAGGCGGACGTTTGCGGGCACAAGTTGAAATGGGATATGGTGCCGTTCGACGTCCAGATCATCGGCGGCATCGTGCTGCACCAGGGAAAGATCTCCGAAATGGCGACGGGCGAGGGCAAGACGCTGGTCGCAACGATGCCCGTCTATCTCAATGCCCTGACGGGCGGCAGCGTGCATGTTGTTACGGTGAACGATTATCTGGCCCGCCGCGATGCGGAATGGATGGGCACGGTTTACCGTTATCTCGGCCTGACCGTCGGCTGCATCCAGAACCAGATGAGCCCGGAGGAGCGCCGCGTACAGTACGCGTGCGACATCACTTATGGCACGAACAGCGAGTTCGGCTTCGACTACCTGCGCGACAACGGCATGGCGTATCACCCGGCGGAGCAGGTGCAGCGCGGACACTATTACGCGATCATTGACGAAGTGGACAGCATCCTGATTGACGAGGCCCGCACTCCGCTCATCATCTCCGGTCCCGCGCCTTACTCGACGCGGCAGTACCACGAGCTCAAGGCTCCGGTGGAAAGGCTGGTCCGTCGTCAGCGCGAATTGTGCAACCGCCTGGCGCAGGAGGCGAAAAAGCTCCTGGACGAGAACAAGGACGAGGAGGCCCAGTTCAAGCTCTACCAGGTCAAACAGGGCATGCCGAAGAACAAGCAGCTTCTGCACATGCTGGAAGATCCGCGCATCCGCCGCCTCATGGAAAAAATAGACGACGCTTTCCTCACGGATATGCGCAAGGAAGAGGGGCGGGCGTTACGCGAGGAAATGTATTTCACGATTGACGAGAAAGGCAACGACGCGAGCCTGACAGAAAAAGGCTGCGAGACGCTCAATCCCAACGATCCGGAAATGTACGTGCTGCCGGACCTGGTTTCCGCTCTGGCCGATCTGGACGGCAACCCGTCTCTGGCCGAAGAGGAGAAGTTCAAGAAGCGGCAGGAACTGCAGGATGCGTTTGCGGATCGGAGCGAACGGATACACGCGGTGGACCAGCTCATCCGCGCCTACAGCGTTTACGAGCGGGACGTCGAATACGTGGTGCAGGACAACCAGGTGATCATCGTGGATGAGTTCACGGGGCGTCTCATGCCGGGTCGCCGGTGGTCCGATGGATTGCATCAGGCCGTGGAAGCCAAGGAAGGCGTGGAGATCGAGCGCGAGACACAGACGCTGGCGACCATCACGATCCAGAACTATTTCAGGATGTACGAAAAACTGGCCGGCATGACGGGCACAGCCGAAACGGAAGCCGACGAGTTCCACGAGATTTACAAACTCGACGTGGTCGTGATCCCGACCAACCGACCCGTGCGGCGCGTGGACCGGAACGACCTTATCTATAAGACGCAGCGCGAAAAGTACGCAGCGATCATCGAGGAGATCCAGGATTGCTATAACCGACGCCAGCCGGTGCTGGTCGGCACGATTTCAGTGGATGTCTCGGAATTGATCAGCCGCATGTTGCGCCGCGCCGGGATCCCGCATAACGTGTTGAACGCGAAGAACCATCAGCGCGAGGCGGAAATCGTGTCGCTCGCGGGCCAGCCGGGCGCGATCACGATCGCGACGAACATGGCCGGCCGCGGCACCGACATCAAGTTGGGTGAGGGCGTGGTTTATCTCCCGCGTGAAGTCATCACCTCGAGTGTCACGTTGGACGACAAGGTGGACGGGCAGACACTGCGGCGCACGCTGCTTGAAAAGCCGTGCGGACTTTACGTTATCGCCTCGGAGCGTCACGAGGCGCGGCGAATTGACCGACAGTTGCGCGGCCGGTGCGCGCGACAGGGTGATCCGGGCTCCTCCCGTTTCTACGTGTCCCTTGAAGACGACCTGATGCGCCTGTTCGGATCGGATCGCATCGCGGGCATCATGGAGCGGCTTGGTATCCAGGAGGGCGAGGTTCTTGAGCATCCGTGGTTGAATCGTTCGATCGAAACGGCGCAGCGCCGGGTGGAGCAGCATAATTTCTCCATCCGCAAACGCACGCTGGAATACGACGACGTGATGAACAAGCAGCGCGAAATCATCTACGGTTTCCGCAGCGAGGTGGTTTCGAGCAAGGACGTGCGGGAGCAGTTGTACAACGTGCTGGAAGATGTGATCCACGGCAAGGCGGAATCTGTCCTGGTGGAGGACCGGGAAGAGAACCTGCAGGAATTCGTGAAGTGGACGAACACGACCTTCCCGATCGGGCTGAAAGCGGAAAGTCTGGGCGATCCGAAGCAGCTTGAGGCCTCGGAAGAGCTGGCGGGCATTGTTTTCGAGCGCGTGAAGAAAGCATACGAATTGAAGGCGAAGCTGGAAGATGCCCGGCGTCTTGATGCGATGGAGCGCCACATTATTTTGCAGGCCGTGGACACCCACTGGCAGGAATACCTTCGAAGCATGGACACCTTGCGCCAGGGCGTTGGATTGCGCGCGTACGGTCAGCGCGATCCGCTCGTGGAGTACAAGCACGAAGCGTACACCATGTTTTCCGACCTGATGGACAAAATCAAAGAGGAGATTTGCTCCCGCGTGTTCAGGTCGGCTACGACCGTCCAGGCGTTCCAATCGTTCCTGACGAGCCTGCCGCAGCAGTATGTGCATAACGAAGTGCATGCGCTCGGAGGGGGTGGTGGAGGCAGCGGTCGTGCAGCTCCGCCCGGCGCAGAGGAAGCGATGCAGGCTGCCCTTGCCACGAAAGGAAAGCCGGTGCGTCGCGAAGAACCCAAGACCGGGCGGAATGATCCATGCCCCTGCGGAAGCGGGAAGAAATATAAGAAGTGTTGCGGAGCCGCTTAATCAACCCTCGCTCCGGCCCTCTTCCAGAGGGAGAAAAATACAGGACATGAATGTGCGTGACAGGTTTGTGGCTGTTCTTCCCTGGGGCGCTGCTGTTTTGTCCGGCCTTCTGCTCTTTGCTGCATTTCCTCCGCTCGGATGGCAGGATGCCGCGTGGATTGCGTTGATTCCCCTGGTGCTCGGCGTTCGCGGCGTATCGCTGCGCCGTGCGGCCATGCTGGGGTTCCTTGCGGGCGCCGCGTTCTGGATTCCTTCGATTGCATGGCTGAGATATGTTACACGGCCGGGCTGGATTGGCCTGGCGCTGTATTGCTCTTTCTACATGATCCCTTTTGCCTGGGTTGCGGCATACGGGATGAAGCGTTGGGGGAGTGGAGGCAGTTTCACTAATATCGGGCAGATGCTTCTCGGGGTCGCGGTTTGGATTGGGTTTGAGTATCTGCGTTCGATTTTGTTTACCGGCTTCCCATGGAACCAGCTTGGCGTGAGCCAATATCGCAATATCCCCATCATTCAGGTAGCTCGCTGGGGCGGTGTTTATGCGGTATCGGCACTCGTTGTCTGGATCAACATGGCGATCGCGCTGACGCTGCTGCGTTACGTGGAAACGCGCGATCGCTGGAGCCGCCGCGCGCATCCGGAACTCATGTTGGGATTTCTCGCGGTCGTCGTGGCCGTGGTTCAAGGATGGCGTTCCGTTCGCATGGAGCATGTCCCGACGGAGAGCTTGCGCGTGGCCATCGTGCAGCCGCTGATTCCGATCGCCTGGTACTACATGCCGGAACAGCATGACGTGATCCGCGAGCGGCTCGAGCACTTTTCGACGACGGCGCTTCGAGCCGGCACGCCGGACCTGCTCATCTGGCCGGAAACGGCGATTCCGGACGAACTGCGCACAAGCCAGGCGAGTTACGACATGGTGGCCGCGCTGGCTTCCCGCGGCGTGCCCATTTTGACAGGGTCCATTGATACCGAATGGACCGATGAAGGCCCTCGCTACTTCAACAGCTCGTTCCTCGTGGACACGAACGGGATTGTTGTGAAGGGATACGACAAGCGCCACCTCGTGATGTTCGGCGAGTATGTTCCGCTGCAGGGCATCATGCCGTGGCTGCGCGCGATTACGCCGATCACCGAGAGCTTCACGCCGGGCAGCAGCAGCTCGGTCTTCCGTTTGGAACGGCCGGACGTTTCGTTTTCGGTGCTGATCTGCTTCGAGGACACGGTGAGCTCGCTGGCGCGCGAGTCGGTGAGAAACGGCGCGCGCCTGCTTGTGAACCAGACCGACGACGGATGGTTCGACGCGCACGTGGAGCCGTTACAGCACATGATGCATTGTGTATTCCGGTGCGTGGAGAACGGTGTGCCGGCGGTTCGCGCGGCCAACACCGGTGTGTCGTGCGCGATTGACCGGCGTGGCCGTGTGTACGACGTGCTCGACGACGGGTTTGGCGACACGTTCATTGCGGGATTTCGCTTCACCTCTGTTGAGGTTCCGGGCCAAGACATGCCGCTTACATTCTATACGCGCCACGGTGATTTATTTGCCCGGCTATGCGCGCTGACCGCCATGGCCTTTTTGATCTGCATGGGCATCGAGCGAAAACGCGCCGGCCGAACTTTTTTCCGGCCCGAAGCCATGAAGCGCTGAATACCCTTCCCATGGGCGTTTGCGAGCAATCGAGCGTTGATATCATGAGGGAAGGCAAATGCGCGTGAAGGGGGAAGCTCCGATGTTTCTTGATCCGCAGCGGTGATTCTGGTCTCATATCCGGCAGTTTGTTGGCCTCCAAAAGGAGTCGTATAATGTTTTCTTCCAATGCCGGGAAACAGGCGCACTCTATCTTCCAATCTTTGGGAAAAACCCTTTTCCTCGTGTTCTGCGTTTTGCTGGTTGCGCCGTGGGCCGCCCCCGCCCAGATGCTCGAGTCGTTTGAATACGGCGTTCCGCCGCCGGGCTGGGTCAAAACAAATCTGCTGGGCGGGTCCGGATGGTATCAACTGCCGGTCGGTGTCATGCCGCTTCCCGGCTGGGGCAACGGAACGAGCTCGGTTCCGCCGACCGCTGGCGCGGGGAGCTATAATGCTTATTGCTCGTGGAACACCGGCGGTGGCTCGGGGGAGGGTTATCACAACGACCAATGGCTGATCTCGCCGCGGCTGACCGGCCTGACGGCGACTTCCACCGTGAGCTACTGGCTTAGGTTCAATTTCACGAATTTTCCGGAC